>JBHJIY010000045.1:0-36442 GCA_050042985.1 Phormidesmis sp.
TGCGGCGCTCAAAACTTGGGTAGATGAACTTGGAGTATTTCCCCGGCCATCTGAAAAAGACCAGACTACCGGACGAATAGGAAAGCTTCAGCGCCTATTGAATTTTGCGATTGAAGGGACGCCGCCTAGCGTTGTGAGTACTCATTCTCAGCCGATGCAAGAGTCGGTGAATGGGCGGATCGCTCGTGGTGCATTTGATGCACTCACCTGCGAGCACTGTGTGAATGAAGCCTATGTGCCCGCAGATATTCAGCAGCATATGCCTGTAACGGTGGTAAATATTCATAGCTCTGAGTATGGAACTTGTGCTCAGCAGTAGGCAGCGGGGACTGCTGAGAAGCCTTGGCGCGATCGCATAAATCTCCCCTTACTCAAGCGATACGAACATCGCTACTGCCAAAAGTTCTCTCACCTCGTCGTCACCACCACCGAAGACCAGCAGCAAATCCAGGCCATCAGCGGCAAAGATAGTACCTACGTCATCCCTAACGGCGTAGATTTGGATCTATTCACAGCTCGTCCGAACGATCCTGATGGGCAGAGCCTGGTATTTATTGGTGCGATGGACAACCTACCGAACATTGCTGCGGTTGCTTTCCTTGCGAACGATATTTTTCCGCTTGTTCAAAAGAAATATCCAGAAACAATGCTTTCCCTCGTCGGTGCGAGGCCTTCTAGCAAAATAAAAGCTCTGGGGGAACACCCCAACATCGTAGTGACAGGCAGAGTTCCTGAAATGAAGCCTTATCTACATGGGTCTACAGTCTGCGTTGTTCCGATGCGGATGGGCTATGGCATTAAAAATAAAACGCTGGAGGCGATGGCAGCAGGGATACCAGTAGTGGCTAGTGATCGCGGCCTAGAAGGACTCGCGGTAGATGGCCCTTCTGTTCCACTGCGAGCTTTACGGGCGAATACGGTAGATGAATATGCAGAAGCGATTCGTCGACTGTTTGAATCATCAGAACTACGTCAAACGCTTTCGGAAAATGGACGAGCTTTTATTGAAAAGGAATATACTTGGGCGATCGCAGGACAACAGTACGAAAAGGTTTTAACAGCATCTTGAAATAGTCAAACACAATCAAAAAGGGCTCTACAGAAAGTAGAGCCCTTACAGTCATCAGTTTTTCTGCAGAGAGCCAGACTCTAATAAGCGTCTTGCAGCTCATAGAAGTCAGGCGAGATGTAGTCCTTGCGTAAGGGCCAGCCTTCCCAATCTTCAGGCATCAGTAAACGCTTCAAATTCGGATGCCCCTCGTAAGTAATGCCAAACATGTCGTAGCACTCACGCTCTTGCCAATCCGCCGCCTTCCAAATCCAGTACACCGAAGGTATGGTTGGATTTTCGCGAGGCAAAAAGACCTTAATACGAACTTCTGCCGGAGCATCCGCATCGTCAGTGAGCTTTGTCAAATCGTAAACACTAACTAGCTCCTTGCCAGGGCCCGCATCGTAAGCACTCTGACAGCGCAAATAGTTGAATCCGTAGGCGTACAGCGCAGTGGCAAAAGGTAGCAAAAACTGAGGCTCCACCTTGAGAATTTCTATCCCTAGGTGGTCTCGCTCCATTGCTTCATGGCCAAAACCTTGCTCAGTGAGCCACGTAGAGACCTCGCCCGCCTCAATAATCGCCGATTCGGCTGCGTCAGACGCGTTCTCTTTCTCTTTATCAGCCATGACCTTTTATGCCTTTACCTTTACGCCTTATCTTCTTGTTTGTCAGCAGTTGCCTTCGCACCTTCTAGCTTGGCATCAGCAGTTTTTTCAACGGGCATACCCATTGCTTGCATCAGCTCCTTCGGTGGCATATCTCTCGTACCAGACGCCAAATACTCACCGGTAAGAATGGGAGCAACTGTCTTCATCTCATGAGAACGGGTATAGAACCGATGTGTTGAAATAAACTCACCGCGCTCCTGCATCGACTCATTAGCGATTTTTTTACGCAGCTTGATGACCGCATCAAAAATTGCTTCAGGCCGAGGTGGGCATCCAGGGATATAAACATCTACTGGGATGATTTTGTCCACACCGCGCAAGGCCGTTGGCGAGTCAGCACTAAACATGCCGCCTGTAATTGTACAGGCACCCATCGCAATCACATAGGCAGGCTTTGGCATTTGCTCGTATAGGCGCACAAGGGCTGGGGCCATTTTCATCGTCACTGTGCCTGCCACAATGATCAAATCGGCCTGTCTGGGACTGGCTCGAGGTGCTAGGCCAAATCGGTCAAAGTCGAAGCGAGAGCCGAGCAAGGCCGCAAACTCAATAAAGCAACAAGCCGTGCCGTACAGCAAAGGGAACAAGCTCGAAAGCCGCGTCCAGTTGTACAAATCATCGACCGTAGTCAAGATAATGTTCTCTGACAAATCCTGCGTAACCCCGCCGCCAGCAGCCGGATTCATAATCCGCTCGCCTGGATTTATCAGGGGATTGTTCGCCAGGTTATCACCGGGACGTTTTCCTGAACTTATGACCACTCCAAAGCTCCTTTACGCCAAGCGTAGACTAAACCAATTACCAAAATGGCAATAAAAATAAGTGCCTCTACAAAGGCTAAAAGCCCAAGGGTATGAAACGCGACTGCCCAAGGGTACAAAAATACGGTCTCTACATCAAAAATGACGAAGACCAAAGCAAACATATAGTAGCGAATATTGAACTGAATCCATGCGCCACCGATAGGTTCGCAGCCGGACTCGTAGGTTGTGCGACTGGCAGGGCCCGCATTCGCAGGGCGCAGCAGCTTCGAAGCACCGAGCGCTACAACTGGCACCAGACTACTAATAATTAAGAAGCCTAAAAAGTACTCATATCCACTTAAAACAAACACAGCGGTTGCCTTGAACTGTTCACAAAATCCTTCCTATTGTAGCGGCCTAAGTCTTCTGATGGCGTCGCGATCTTGATTTAGCCGACATCATTGATATGTAAAAACCACCATATGCAATAATAGTTAACAAATATTCTCATATTTTTTGAGAGCAAAACGGCCCTAAACATGACAGCTAAACCATGACGACCGAGCCAAACTCTAACTCTGATGTCCGAGAGGATGTCCAGCAGGGCCAAGGGCAATCGCCCCCTGTGGAAGAAATGATTCCCTTGGTGAAACCGGAAGGCGCAGCCGATGGTGAAGACGGCGCAGAAGAAAGGCCGCTGACTCCTGCTGAAATGGACCGCTTTGAGTGTCGCTCTTGTGGCAACACCTACGAGCCCACAAAAGGTGATAGCCAAGGCGATATTCCAGCTGGGGTAGAGTTCAAAAACTTGCCCACAGACTGGCGCTGCTCGGTGTGCGGTGCAAGCCAAGCTCAGTTTAGTAACGTAGGCCCTGCCGGGCAGGCTTCTGGTTTTAAGGAAAATTTGAACTATGGCTTTGGGGTCAACACCCTTACGCCAGGGCAAAAGAACCTACTGATCTTTGGAGCGCTAGGCGTAGCGGTGCTGTTTTTCCTTAGCCTTTACGGTCTGAGGTAGTCCGCTCGAAAAATATGGAGAAGGTTTGCCCAAGGTGACCTTCACGGATACTGTTCTTTACGGATTGATTTTTGCTGGAGTTGTCATGCAAACGGTTTTAAAGTCCTTTTTAGGATTTGGCTTTCTAAAGTCTGGTTTTACGATTACCAGAAGAGCCTGGAAGAAAGGGGTGACCCTAGCCCTAGTGGCTGTGTTCGCTACGAGCTGTAGCAGCGCATTTTTGGCGGAGACTGAAGCCAACCCTTGGGAAGTGATTGCGCTCCCTACAGAAGCAGCGATTTCTGATGTTGACTTTGCCAAAGATGGCGAGCATGGCTGGCTAGTCGGTAGCCGGACAACGCTACTAGAATCCACAGACGCAGGGCAAACTTGGGAGCCTCGAATCTTGGAGCTAGGTGAGCAAAACTACACCTTTACGTCTATCGACTTCAATGGCGATGAGGGTTGGCTTGTAGGTCAGCCCAACATCATGCTACACACCACTGACGGTGGCACGTCTTGGTCCAATATCCCACTCGATCCACAGCTCCCCGGTCAGCCGTTACTAGTGACGGCAACGGGTAGCAATGCCGCTGAGCTGGCGACTGATATTGGCGCAATCTATGCAACGAACGATGGCGGGCAGCAGTGGAAAGGCCTCGTCCAATCTGCGGTGGGCGTCGTCAGAAATATGACTCGCAACGAAGAGGGCCGATATGTCGCGGTCTCTTCACGCGGTAACTTTTACTCCACTTGGCTACCGGGTCAAGACGCATGGCAGCCACACAACCGTGAGAACTCCAAGCGCTTGCAGAACATGGGCTTTACCAAAGACGGCTTGCTGTGGTTGATTGCTCGCGGCGGACAGCTTCAGTTTGGGACTGAGCAAACCGAGTACGAAGAGTGGACTGAGCCTGTTAACCCTGAGTTTGCTTCTAGCTGGGGCTTGCTCGATATTGCCTACCGCACATCTGAAGAGCTGTGGGTTACAGGTGGTAGCGGCAACTTGCTGATGAGCCCGGATGGTGGCGAAACGTGGCAAAAAGACAAGGCTGTTGAGAACGTGCCAACAAACTTCTATCGCGTGAAGTTTTTGGGTACAGACAAAGGCTACATCTTGGGTCAGCGTGGCTACTTGCTGCGCTACAACGACCAGAATGCTGAGCTGGCCTAGGCAAAGCACGCTGTAGGGCTCTGAAGCACTACGCACTGAAAAAATGACTTCACAGATTGTATCTGGATATTTTTGGGGTCAGTAGAAACTTTTAGGGCCAGATTATAAAGACTTCCTTGTGAGGTGACCTAAGAGTTTCGTATGATAAGTACACATGCTAAAAGCTTTTAGTTAGGAGATTTAGGAAAAATGGCTGGCGTTACCGGCGAAAGACCCTTTGGTGACATTGTCACTAGCATCCGTTATTGGATTATTCACAGCATCACGATTCCTGCTCTGTTCATTGCAGGTTGGCTGTTTGTTTCGACAGGCTTGGCGTACGACGCATTTGGCACGCCTCGCCCTGACGAGTACTTTGGCAGTAATCAAGTTGAGCTACCTATCGTAGATAGCCGCTACAACCCCGACCGCACATTGAAGATTAACGACTAGCAAGATAAATAACTAGCCAGTCAGCGCTTGCCCTCGAAGTGATTGCTCTCATACACAGAACGTAGGCACAGCAGAGTGTAAGCGCAAGCTCAAACTTCTTTTTTAAGACGACTATTTTTGGAGACCTCCCATGACCAGCGGTAATCCCAACGAACCGATTACTTACCCCATTTTCACTGTGCGCTGGCTGTCAGTACACGCGTTAGCTGTACCTTCAGTTTTCTTCCTAGGCGCGATCGCTGCAATGCAGTTCATCCAACGCTAAACATCCACCGATAGGAACCATCCCCCATGGCAGATAGACCCACTAACCCGAATAAACAGCCCGTAGAGCTAAACCGGACATCTTTGTTCCTTGGTTTGCTCATTGTCTTTGTGACCGGGCTTCTGTTCTCTAGCTACTTCTTTAACTAAATTAGGAGAAAGTTCCATGTTTCAAAATGGCAAAATTCCCTTGTGGATTGTAGCTACGGTTGCTGGCATAGGCGTACTAGGCGTTGTTGGCATCTTTTTCTACGGTTCTTACGTAGGCACTGGCTCAGCGATCTAGTTGCTGAATCAATATTTGAACAGCGAAAAAGCGACCTTAGTGTAAAAACTAGGGTCGCTTTTTCTTTGATTATGCTGATTGTTTAGGGGGGTGAAAATCCGTTCGATGGATTTACGCTTCACGCTCGATGTAGAGGAACAAAGCGGCCATAGCCACTGCAGGAAAAACGAGACCAACGGTAGGAACCAAAAGCGTAGGCAGGAAAGAAGCCGTCATAGTGATTATCCTTGTTTGATAAAAAGCTTTGACCGAAAGGTGGCCAATATTAAAACCCTACTCTGAATTTGGTGCAAAAACATCTTTCCTTAGTCGAAGTTAAAAAAGAAGTGAAACTATCGGGCCAAAACGCTATGACTTTTGGGCTTTGTAGCGCTCTTTAAAGATGGCCTGTTGCGCTTTGTGATCAACTATTTTCGTAGGGTAGTCAGTACCTTCTAGGACTTTTTCTGGAATATCTCCGCTAATGAGCACACTGGTATCTAGATGACGAATTTCCGGAAGCCACTCGCGAATGTATTCGGCATCTGGATCGTACTTTTTCGCTTGGCTTGCCGGATTAAAAATCCTCAGCGGCTTAGGATCCATGCCGCTCGACGCGCTCCACTGCCAGCCACCGTTGTTTGAAGACAAATCACCGTCGAACAGGCGCTGCATGAAATACTTCTCGCCCCAGCGCCAGTCAATGATCAAATCTTTGGTAAGGAAGCTGGCTACGATCATGCGACAGCGGTTGTGCATCCAACCGGTTTGATTCAGCTGGCGCATGGCCGCATCGACTATCGGGTAGCCAGTTCGCCCCTCGCACCATGCCTTGAAAAGTGTTTCATCGTTGTCCCAGGGAAAGTTTTTGAGCGGTTCACGATAGGGCCCATCAGCCAAATCAGGAAAGGTGTACATGACGCTTTGGTAAAACTCGCGCCAGGCAATTTCCTTTTGCCAAGTTTGGATGTTGGTGTGGGTTTCTTCGCTGCGGGCTCGGCTGTAGGCTTCGTCGGCATATTGCCAAACAGTGCGGATGCCGAGGGTGCCAAATTTGAGTGCCGCGCTGAGCATTGAGGTGCCGGGGTTGGCCGGATAGTTTCGCTGTTCGTCGTAGGTTGAGATCGCTCGGCGGTCATCGCAAAAGGTTTCTAGCTGGGCTAGGGCAGCGACTTCGCCAGGGGCTAGTAAAAGTTCGTTCTCCCATTCGTAACCTAGGTCTTTGGCAGTGGGCAATTCGATATTCCCAGCGTCGTTGGCGGCTGATTTCTCTTGAGGATTCAAACCTGTAGCGTTGGCCAATGTCGAAACGGGTGGCTGTTTTACCTGCTGAATCCATTTTCGCCAAAATGGCGTGTACACCTTGTAAGGATCGCCTGCGCCTGTTTTGAGGGCATCAGGCGCGTGGAGCAGCTGGTCCCAATATTGAGTCGAGCGTTCGATGTCTTTTTCTTTTAGGGCTTCGGCTACTCCGGTATCACGCTGGCGGGAGTAGGGTTCTACGTCGCGGTTCCAGTAAACGGCAGTGGCTTGTAGGGAGATCGCTAGCTTTGGAATAGCCTCAGTAGGATTACCCTGGAGTATGAGCAGTTCGCTACCTGCAGATTTGTAGCTTTCTTGCAGCTCAGCAAGAGAGCCGATCATATAGGTGATGCGGGCAGGGGCGATGTCGTCACCGTCTAGGATGCCAGGATCTAGACAGAAGACGCCGATCACTTTTGGGGTGCGATCGCGCGCCGCTGCCAATCCCAAATTATCTCGAATCCGCAAATCCCGACGATGCCAAAATAGCACCAGATCGTCTGCCATACGCTGCCCTCACCAAGTCGCTAACAAAAGCTTATCGGGCCTTAGTATAGCGGGCCTTCCTCCATTGGGGGTAGCTATAGGGTAGCTATTTAAATCCCTTTTTCAACAAGGGAAAAGCGCTGTCTTTCAGCACAGTAGCTTTCAACGCACGATAACAGGAAGCTCAATAGAGAACGTTGTGCCTTCTCCAAGATTAGAGTGACAGCACAACTTTCCCTGATGCTTTTCGAGCACAATATGACGACTAATAGATAGGCCCAGTCCTGTGCCTTTTCCTGTGGATTTGGTCGTATAAAACGGCTCGAAGATACGATGTAAAACCTCTTCTGTCATCCCTATGCCGTTATCGCTAATTTCTATGATGGCGGTGCCAACAGACGATAGTGCAGTTTTGATTTTGATCTGCGGAGTTGGAACGGGTTTGATAGCTGCGATCGCATTCGCTAAAACGTTCATAAATACCTGGTTTAGCTGTCCAGGTAGACACTCTATCAGGGGTAAATCGCCATAGCACTTGACTAAATCTACGGTTCTCAGTGGTGAGGCGAGGATAAGCAGCGTACTGTCGAGCCCAGCGTGAATATCGACGGGCCTTTTCTCACACTCGTCTACACGAGAGAAATTACGTAAGGAAAGAACAATCTCCTTGATCCGCTGAGTTCCTATCTCCATAGAGCCTAGTAACTTCGCAAAATCTTCAGTCAAAAAATCTATATTCAGCTCATCTAGCTCAGATTGAATAGCCGCCGTAGGGTGAGGATACTCCTGTCGATACAGTGATAATAGATCCAACAAATCTTGTGCGTAGTGCCGAGCAGGCCTGAGATTACCGCAGATAAAACTGACTGGATTATTTAGCTCATGGGCAACACTTGCCACCAACTGACCTAGGCTTGACATTTTCTCATCTTGAATCAGCTGCGACTGTGTTGTCCTCAAGTCTTGTAGTGCAGTTTCTAGTTCTGCTGTTCGTTCTGCAACGCGCTGCTCCAGCAATTCGTTTTGATTGGCCAACGCCTTTTCCGCTGCCTGAATTTTGATGAGATTGGTATGGGCTTCTGCGTGATGACGCAACCTAGCAATAAACTCAATCGGCTCAGGAATTTTGACCAAATAGTCGTGGGCACCCTTAGCAAAGGCTTCTGCTTTTTTATCGGAAGATTCTAACGCAGACAGCACAATGACCGGAATAAACTGGGTTGCCGGATCAGAGCGAAACCTCTGAACCATGGTTAATCCATCTGTTCCAGGCATCGTTAAATCCTGAAGGATAACCGTCGGCTGAATATCGATAGCCACGGGAATAGCCTGTGTTGCTTCTTCACAGTAAAACAGCTGAATGTCTCGCTCATCGGCAAGCAGCCGGCGAATGTACTCAGCAATGACGGGCTGGTCGTCGACTAGCAATACCTTGATAGCCTTGTGGCACGTAACAGTGGTTGGAGCTTCGAATGGAAGAGGCAACGGCTGTGTGACTATAGAACAAGATTCAGTCGATATGCGCATAGTTCAGCTGCGAAGACAGGTATATAGTTTCAGTTACGAATAACAGATATAGAAATCTTTTTGTAGCTGATTACAACAGCAGTATCGGTGCCCTACAACTAGAAAAAGACTTACTTTTCTCACACTGTACTGTGACACCACCTGATGATGCCTGAGAAAAGATACGCGTTTCGCTAGCAGCCTCTAGATAGGTGCTTTAAGGAAATCTCTCAGTATCCAGTCCTAGAGTTTACAAAGCAAAAGAAACGATCTTCTAACACCCAAGAGAACGCTGAGGTTATCGGATTAAAGACCTCTCACAAGAAAGTTGTAGCCTCGGTATATACAGAAAAACGAACTGAATCCTACAGCCGTGCTCGGGCCATGTAGAAAGCTGCGATCGTTTTTGCATCCATTGGCACTCCATCCAAAATTGCCTTTTCTAGCGCTTGTGCATCCATAAGAACAACTTCTAAGTCCTCATCTTCTTCTAGCTGTGGCCCGTCAGGTAGCTTCTCAAGCTCCGTTGCCAAATAGGCATAGATAATCTCATCCGAATAGCCTGGTGCATTTGGGAACTGTCCAAGCGTCTGCCATTTCTGAGCCCGGTACCCCGTCTCTTCTTGTATCTCTCGCTGAATAGTTGCTAGCGGTTCTTCGCCAATCTCCACTGTGCCAGCAGGAAACTCCAACAGTCTTCCTTGCATCGCGAATCGATACTGGCGAACGAGGACGAACTGACCTTCTGCTGTTACTGGCACAGCCATGGAGCCGCCCGGATGGCGAATCCATTCCCAGTCGCCAACAGACTTGTTGGGCAGGCAAAACCGTGAGACTTCAAAGTTGAACTTTTTGCCTTCGTAAAAGAGACGATGCTTAATCAGTTCTGGCGGCTCTTGCCCAATGGTCATGGCGTGTGGTTCCTAGGGAGTTGTGCAACTCGTAATTTACCAGTCTTTCTACGCCTGTCATCAAACCTTGTTCAGAAAGCTCGGAGTATATTTGTTCAACCGTTTTGATTAAAACTGGGTGATGCCAGTGTGGGGCGACGTCTAGAAGTGGCACAAGGACGAAAGGACGTTCGTGCAAGCGGGGATGTGGCACGGTAAGCTTTGGCGCTTCGATGATGTGATCGCCATAAAAAAGCAAATCCAAATCCAAAGACCTCGCACCCCAGCGCTCCTTGCGCACACGCCCAAACTGACCCTCTATCGTCAACAACTGGTGTAGCAGGTCACGAGGAGAAAGGCTTGTTTCAATGGTAATACAAGCATTGATGTAGTCAGGCTGTGGCGGGCCGACAGGAGCGGTTTTGTAGAGGTGCGATCGCGCGAGCACCTGAATACCAGGTGCCGTATCAATCACGGTAATGGCATTAGTGAGGATTCGAGCCGAGTCACCTAAGTTGCTGCCTAAGGCGATCACCGCCTCAATTGACAGGTCGCTACTACCGAACACCAATTTTTCAAACGCTTTTGTCATTAAGATTGGGTACCCCATTTGGAGTACCCTGCTGGCTCATCAAAGCTGTATGTGCTTTTACTCTACCGCTTATGCTTGCTTACGCTTCACTGCCGAGCACACCACGAACCCGGCTAACTAACTGGTCGGCAGTGAGCACACCTTCAATGCGATCTACAGATTCGCCTTTGTTAAACAGGAGTAGTGTAGGCAGTGCGTGAATCTGATGCTGAGAAGCGATTTGCGGATACTTTTCTGTATCGATTTTCACAACCTTGATTTCGCCCTTCATTTCGGCGCCTACCTCCACCAAAATTTTAGACATCATTTGACAAGGGCCACACCAGTCAGCATAAAAATCAACCAAAATTGGCTCTTCAGTACCGCCAACTAAATCATCGAAACTTTTGAACTCTTGTTTGACTGCCATAAATCGTTATTTACTTAGGATCGACAACGCTCTCATGCTAAGTGCCTACTTTAACGACTGTGGGTTTGCAACGCAATAACTTAAGACTACGCAATAAATTAATGAGCGCAATCAATAATTAGCTGCGGGTTGTTGGAAAGTGGGCGATTGATTCAGTAAGAATTGATTCGATTACCCCGAAAGGCTTACAGTAATTGGGCTAAACGCACGCCCCCAAAGATATTAGAAAAGGACGTAGAACCATCATGGCTAAGGCACTAGACGGAAAGGTTGCCATCATCACAGGCTCATCTAGGGGCATTGGCAAGGCGACAGCGATCGCACTTGCTGAGCAGGGCGGCAAGGTTGTGGTGAACTATGCCAGGTCTAGTGAGGCAGCAGATGCGGTGGTCGCTGAGATTGAAGGGAATGGGGGAGAAGCGATCACACTCCAAGCCGACGTCTCCAAAGAAGACCAAGTCGATGCCATGGTCAAAGCCACCATGGAAAAGTTTGGCCGCATCGACGTCCTCGTCAACAACGCAGGCATCACCCGCGACACTCTGCTGCTCAGGATGAAGCCCGAAGCATGGCAAGCCGTCATCGACCTCAACCTCACGGGCGTATTCCTCTGCACCCGCGCCGTCAGCAAAATCATGCTGAAGCAGCGCTCCGGTCGCATTATCAATATTTCCTCCGTGGCAGGCCTCATGGGCAACCCTGGCCAAGCCAATTACAGCGCCGCCAAAGCAGGCGTCATCGGCTTTACCAAAACCATTGCCAAAGAACTCGCGCCCCGTGGCGTGACAGCCAACGCGGTTGCTCCAGGCTTCATCGCTACCGATATGACTGACGACTTGAAAAACACCGAAGAAATCCTCAAGTTCATTCCCCTCGCCCGCTACGGAAAACCTGAAGAAGTTGCCGGTCTAATTCGATTTCTTGCCGCTGACCCTGCTGCTGCATACATTACAGGCCAAGTAATGAACGTCGATGGCGGGATGGTAATGCACTAGTCCTAAGCACTCAATTACAATATGAGGAAGAGAAGGTGTCTCAAGAGCCTTGGGAGCTTAGAAGATATGTTGATAAGGATGGAAGATGCCCTTTTGATGACTGGTCTTTATCGCTTGACCCAAAAACTAGAGCACGTGTTGAAACTCGGCTAGGCCGATTACGGATAGGAAACTTTGGAGACCATAAGCCATTAGGAGACGGTGTCTATGAGCTGAGATTCTTTTTCGGGGCTGGATACCGAATTTACTACGCTATATCTGGGAAGCGAGTTGTTCTGCTGCTAGCAGGCGGAAACAAGAAAGATCAAACTAAAGATATCAAGACGGCAAAACGGCGATGGCGTCTTGATCAGAGCTAGGAGTAAGGAGTTAAAAGCAGTGCCTTCAGTCAATTATCGCGATGGCTTAATCAAAAGGTTAGAAAAGGATCCCGAGTACGCTTCTCTTCTTTTAGAAATATCACTACAGGATGCACTAGAAGATGGTTACATGGATGCTTTTCCGTTAGCGTTAAAGGACGTTATCGAGGCCACAAACAATAGGAGCGAAACGCTTTCACAGGTAGATCTATTAAGGAAGGCACTTTACGAACGTTTGATACGTGAGGAAAAACCATTAAGCAAAGAAAAAACGCTCTCTGCACTCAAAAATGTAGGACTAAATATTGAGATGAAGCCGCTTAAATCTCAGCTAATAACACCCTGAGCAGTTGAACTCATCACAGGCAAAAGTACTCGCAGGTATGCTGCTACGACAGGGCAGAGTGACCGGAGCACATCAAGATGTCTTCCCCATCGCTGCTTTCACAGCCGCTCTCTGGTCGCGGCGGGTAATCCAGCGCTGATAGGTGTTGTTGTGAATGGCGACGGAGTGACCCATCATACGGGCGGAGACGGTGTCCGGAAGGCCAACGCCGATGGTGCGAACGGCCCAGGCATGGCGAAGGTCGTAGGGTGTGAAGGGGATTTTGTAGCGTTTGAACTGTTTGGATACCTGTTGGCCGACGAGCTGGAGGGTGGTTTTACTCAGGTCGGTGTTGACTTTTGGTAGGCGGATATCACGGAGGTGGAAGGTGTCTATCCATTCGCGAGGGAAGGGCCAGACGTCATGCGCTCCGGTTTTGGTAGATTCAAGCACTTCGAGGATGGCTTCTTCGTCACCACCAGCGAGCATGGCGTAGTCGCTGAAGAACACTTCGTGGTTGCGCAGGCCGTAGGTGGCCATAATGCCGTAGACGAACTGCCATTTGGGGTTGGGAATTTTTTCGTAGGCGGCGAGGATTTCGGTATCGGTGGGGAGCTGGCGGAGCTGGGTTTTGCTGTTGCCGTAGCTGCCAGAAAAGGATTTGAGTTCGGTGGGCAGCGGGATGCCGACAAAGGAGGTGAAGGCATCTAGGGCGGTGCAGCAAACTTGGCGGCTGCGTGAATTGGCTTTGGTGCTCTGGACGGTGGCGTAGATAACTTCGGGAAGGGAGAGTTCGGGGTGCTGAGCTGCGATCGCCTGTAATTTCTTCAGATACGGCACATATGCCTTCTGCCAAGTCGTTTTCACAGACGATGGCTTAGCCTCTCTACGCTCCAATCGCTGCTGAAAAAAGTACGTCTCAAACGCTTCGACTTGTACCGGTAACCC
Source organism: Phormidesmis sp. (assembly GCA_050042985.1). GTDB lineage: Bacteria > Cyanobacteriota > Cyanobacteriia > Phormidesmidales > Phormidesmidaceae > Phormidesmis. The sequence continues at coordinate 13,410 of JBHJIY010000045.1, forward strand.
AGCGTTTGCTCGCGTCATTCCTGGCACAATTTCTAGATAGTCGTGCCAGTCAAATGTGTCTGTAATGAGCTGAGCGGCAATAATTTTGGCCATCTTTTCAATCTGAACCAGACTATCCTCTTGAGCAGGAATGCTTAGAGGAATTCGCTGCTGATAGGCGGAGAGCTTGCTGCTATTGGGACGAGGCGGAAATGTGCCGCGCAAGTTAAGCTTTTTGCCCCGGCGCTCGACTTTAAGACCAAGCTTGGCGACTTTTAGCCGCTGGTTGATTTTGGCCAGTGATTCATCCAGCGACTCATCAATTGGGTGAGGGGTCATGTGCATTCACAAAAAGACTTATGCCCATAGCAATATCTAACGTGTTTTGAGGTTGATTTCGCTAAAAGCAAATGTTTCATACATAACGTTAGTTGTTACGATAGGCAAAGATGAGAAAAATATTAAGCGTAAGAGTGCGCGATTCATTATGGGCCGTGTGGGAGTTTTACTACTAAATTTGGGTGGGCCAGAAAAACCGGAGGACGTGCAGCCCTTCCTGTTTAATCTGTTCTCAGATCCTGAAATTATTCGTATTCCGTTTCCCATTCTACAAAAGCCGCTAGCCTGGTTCATCTCTAGCCGCCGAGCCAAAACATCTCAGGCAAACTACCAAGAGATTGGTGGTGGCTCTCCGCTCAGACGCATTACCGAAGAACAAGGCTCAGCGCTTAAGACAGCCCTAGTAGAGAAAGGGAAAGATGCTGAGGTGTATGTAGGGATGCGCTATTGGCATCCGTTTACTGAAGAGGCGATCGCAGGCATCAAGCGCGATGGCATCGAAAAGCTTGTCGTTCTGCCACTCTATCCGCAATATTCCATTAGCACCAGCGGCTCTAGCTTTCGATTATTAGAAAAAATTTGGCAAGAAGATCCGCAACTCAATCCCATCGACTACACGCTCATTGAGTCCTGGTATTCCCGTCCGGGCTACGTAAACTCAATGGCCGATCTTATTCGCACAGAACTCGATAAGCTACCCAATCCAGACGGTGCGCATATTTTCTTTAGCGCTCATGGCGTTCCGGTTAGCTATGTAGAAGAATTTGGCGACCCCTACCAGAAGGAAATCGAGCACTGCACCGATCTGATCATGCAGGCACTGGGTAGACCCAATAAATTTACGCTGGCTTATCAGAGTCGCGTCGGCCCGATTGAGTGGCTACAGCCCTATACCGAAGATGCGATTAAGTCATTGGCACAGAGCGGGGTGGAAGATTTGGTTGTAGTACCAATTAGCTTTGTCTCAGAGCATATTGAGACGCTGCAGGAAATTGATATTGAATATCGAGAGATTGCTGAAGAAGAAGGGATTGAAGGATTTCACCGGGTGCCAGCACTAGATACCTATCCTCGCTTCATTGCGGACTTAGCGGATATGGTGGAAGAAGCCTTGGGCAATGAGCCTGTGCAGTTTTCTGACTTGGCGAAACCAGAGAAGAAGGTAAGGATTTATCCGCAGGATAAGTCGGCTTGGGGAATGACGCCGGTAGCCGAGGTATGGAACGGTCGCCTGGCGATGCTGGGATTCTTGGCACTGTTAGCAGAGATTTTTACAGGGCACGGGCCTTTACATTTGATTGGGCTCCTGTAAGCAATCCGGAGAATGTGATTGCTAGAATGTATCTTCCACCAATGATTGCCAATAATCGATAGATCGGTTGGGAAATAGATTCTATGAAGGTCAAGTCCTCTGTTTTTAGCGATTTCAAGCTGCAAATACTGATACTGATGGGTGCAGTTGGGCTGATGTGGGGCCTTGAAATTGTGGACCAGGTTTTATTCCAAGGTGCTTGCAGAGGCGTCTGTGGGTTGGATATTCACGGCATTGTGCCAAGAACAAGGGATGGCCTTTGGGGTATTGTGTGGGCTCCGTTTTTACATGGGGACTTTGCTCATCTGATTGGCAACACGATTCCCTTTGTGATTTTGAGCTGGCTGATTATGCTGAGCGGCGTTGGCGATTGGCTAATCGTAACGATTGTGTCCGCACTCGTGGGTGGATTGGGAACTTGGCTGTTTGCTGATTTTATCAGCGGCGATCTTACCGTTCATATCGGCGCGAGCGGTGTGATTTTTGGATATTTTGGCTTTATTCTAGCGAGAGGCTATTTTGAACGGAGCTTTGTTTCGATTGCGATCGCAGCCCTAGTCACCTTCATGTATGGCGGCCTCATCCTAGGCGTTTTACCGGGCCAGGAAGGTATCTCCTGGCAAGGCCACCTATTTGGCTTCTTGGGCGGAATGACATCCGCTTGGCTATTTACCAAGCCCCGCAGTACATCCAACTACGACCTTTAGAAATCAGGAATAGGCGGCAGCGCTAACCTTCTGGCGTCAATCGACTGCTAAAATCCAAAGTCTCTGCAACGGCATCTGTGAGGCAATTTGCAGCGGCCTCTACTGCGGCCACAGCATTTTCATAAAGCATTCGAGTTGGCCCCAACACACCCAAACTGCCCACAAGGCCAGGCCGTTTGCCATAGCGAGCGGTGACCAGTGCGCAAGATTGCATGGGCTCTACTGGGTTTTCGGCGCCAATCCAGATGCGGATGGGCTGATCTGTAAATGAATCAGGTGCTTGCTCTGCGGCTAGCGAGGGTTCTGCGATCAGCGGCCATAGCTGAGAGCGGCCATCTTCTAGGAGCTGCACGATACTCCGGATTTTCTCGCGTTCGGCAAATTCTGGCTGGTCGAGGGCATCGGCGACACCGCTGACTAATATTTGGGTGGATGAGGGGGTGCGTGACTTGCGAGAGAGGTCAGCGATCGCGCCTTGAATCACATCGACATATCGCTGAAATACCGCGTCTAGCTCAGACCAATCTAGCTCGGCTTCGTGGAGCGATCGCCCCGTGAGCTGGGCTGACAAAAAGTTAGACAGAATCTGTAGCTCTCGGTCAATAACTTCGTCGCTACTCTGGCTAAGCAGCTGAGCAGGCAACCGCAACAGCACAGAGTGATTGTCATAAATATCGAGCACCACCATCAGAATTTGCTGATCGCTCACGCGCACTAGCTGCAAGTGCTTAATTAAAGAACCATCCATCTGTGGCAGTGTCACCAACGCAATATAGCCACTGAGCCGAGACAAAATTTGAGCTGACTCCTGTAAAAGCGCTTCAATGGCTTGCCCCTCCCAATCTAGCCCTAGCCTCAGCGCAGAACGCACTTGGCGCGATAGGGGCCCGGTGAGCGCAACAGCAGGCGTCATAAGCTGATTGACATAGGTGCGATAGCCCGAGTCGGAAGGAATACGCCCCGCTGACGTGTGTGGCTGGTAGAGCAGACCAGACTCTTCTAGGGCGCTCATCACATTGCGAATAGTGGCAGAGCTAACCTGCAAGTCGTAGTCCCTGGCCAAAGACTTAGACCCCACCGGTTCAGCTGTGCTGACGTAATGGCGCACAGTGGCTCGAAGAATGTCCTGCTGGCGAGGGTTTAGCTTCATGAGTAGATCACTGGCTTTGTAAGGGTCTTGTTAAAGCAATCGCGATAGATCACTAGGGATGCGTTGCGATTGACCGTACCGTCTCGAACGGACTTCAAATGTTGCACACCATACAAACCCCGCAAAACAATCATAGAGGATCGCTCCAAAGCTTTACAGCAGAAACCTTTGCATTTCCAGACGGATTTGATCCCCGAAAGCTTGTAATGTTCAGCAATCTTCTCAATATCCTGGTAAATTCGAAAGAGCTACTGTAACTATCCTTGATCTATATAGTTGGCGCTACGACAGGACGCTACAGTCACAAGCAAAAATCTCTGCTCCTCAAAACTAGACAGCCGTATGGACAGCCGGACTGGTTTTATCGCTGGGATATCTATAATCAGCCCGTGTTCTGCGGCTGAGCTCTCTTTTTTACTGGATTCTTTGACAGCCAGGTTGAGCCACCATGTCTGATCTTCCTTTTACCCTCGATCAACTGCGCATTCTAAAAGCTATCGCTGCCGAGGGGAGCTTCAAGCGCGCCGCCGATAGCCTCTACGTTTCGCAGCCTGCCGTCAGCCTACAGGTACAAAACCTGGAAAGGCAGCTAGATGTACCGCTGTTTGACCGGGGCGGACGCCGTGCACAGCTCACAGAGGCCGGCCACCTGCTGCTGGAATATGGGGATCGCATTCTCAGCCTATGCCAAGAAACCTGCCGCGCCGTAGAAGATTTGCAAAACCTCCAAGGTGGCACCCTGATTGTGGGTGCTAGCCAAACCACCGGCACCTATTTGCTACCACGGATGATTGGCCAGTTCCGCCAGCGCTATCCAGAAGTGGCCGTGCAGCTCCACGTACACTCCACCCGCCGCACCTCATGGAGTGTTGCCAATGGCCAAATCGACCTCGCCATCATCGGCGGCGAAATTCCGCCAGAACTCCAGGACTCCCTAGAAGTTGCACCCTATGCTGAAGACGAATTCGCTCTGATCATGCCGGTGTCTCATCCCCTCGCGAGTAACGAAACCATTGCCCGCAGCGACTTATACAAGCTCAAATTCATCACCTTAGATTCTCAATCCACCATTCGCAAAGTGATTGATCAGGTGCTCACCCGTGGCGGCATCGAAACTAGGCGGTTGCGTGTAGAAATGGAGCTGAGCTCCATTGAGGCGATAAAAAACGCCGTGCAGTCGGGATTGGGCGTGGCCTTTGCATCTACGTCTTCTATCGAGAAAGAGCTACAAATGGGCGTCATTCACAGAGCGCGAATCGAATCGGTAGAGGTCAAGCGCACGCTCTCAGTTATCTTCAACCCCAATCGCTATCGCTCTAAGGCAGCAGAAGCCTTTGCCAAGGAAATTTTGCCGCAGTTTACCAACCGAGAGCTGGAATTTCGTAAGGCCAATGCAAAAGCAAATGGGAAAGCCAACGGAAAGGCCGCTGATAAAACCTCTGACAAAACGATTGAGAGCACCAACGGGAAAGCCAGTGAGAAAGATAGTAGCGAAGGCAACTCCGCTACCACAAAACTCGCCGCGAATCAGGATACATCTGCTAAAGTGCCTGATAAGGCCAAAACAGCCATTGATGCTGATACTGGTAGATAATATGGCTGTTAGCGGTTGAGCTTACTGTTAAATCCCCTATGCAACTGCACTGCACCCGACCCAACTGCCCATCGCCTGTCAATCATTTCTCCGATCTTGACAACCCCAATATTCCTCAGCCCCTGAAGCAGAAGTATTGCAGTGCTTGCCGGATGGAGCTAATTTTGCGTGGCCGCTATCTGCCAGTTGATGTATTAGGAAAAGGCGGCTTTGGGACGGCTTTTTTGGCCCGTGATTTTGACTCGCCGACTCAGCGTAAGTGCGTCGTTAAGCTTTTTCAGCCACCGGTCACGCTGACGCCACAGCAAATGGCAACGGCTCAAAGACTCTTTGGCAAAGAAGCTATCGTGCTAGAGCGCTTAGGCTTACAGCACCCGCAAATTCCTAATCTATACGCTTACTTTCCATTACTGGTCACCAACCCGCTCAATAACCAGTCCGAAGAGCTGTTTTATTTGGTGCAGGAGTTCATTGACGGTGAAGACCTGGAAAAAATTCTGGACAGGCAAGGTAAATTCACCGAAACGGACGTGGTGAAAGTGCTTAAAGCCATGCTAGATGTGCTGGGCTTTGTGCATCGCAATGGGGCCATTCACCGAGACGTAAAGCCTTCTAATATTATGCAGGGGAAAGATGGCAAGCTCTCTCTGCTCGACTTTGGTGCGGTAAAGGAAGTGACTGCGCCTACAGGCGTTCAGCGCGGGCCGACGACGATTTGCTCACCGGAATATGCGCCGCCTGAGCAAATTATGAACGGAACAGTGGATCAGACCTCTGACCTGTACGCGCTGGCTGCGACTTGCGTAGTGCTCTTGACGGACAAAGGCTCTAATGAGCTACGCGATAGTATTTCCAATCGGTGGAAGTGGCAGAACCACGCCAGTGCCTCCTCATCACTGACGGATATTTTGGAGCGCATGCTGCAACCGAATCCGCGCGATCGCTTCTCCACCGCATCGGAAGTCAGCGCCGCGCTCAACCTTACAGGCCAGGCCCCGACCCCTACGCCACCGATTCGCATAAAAGGGCAGGGAATCAAGAAAAAAAAGACAGGGCCTACATCGATATCCCCGCCTACCCCACCGCCTATTCCGCCACAGCCCCCCATCGTAAAACCGCCCCGCCAACCTGCTCAGCCACTGTCTATGGCTCGTTTTTTGGGGAATGCTGCCTTCTCGGGTGTGCAAGGCGGGTTGCTCGCGATCGCAACCGCAAGCACTATCACTGTGCCGGCGATCGCCGCTGGTATCTGGCTAGCCATGCTATTGGGTCTGGGCTATCTCCAATTCGCCCGAATTGTAGAAAGATCGGAAATGATCGTTATTGCCGTACTCACCGCAGCGATTGTGATATTTTTCAGGCCTTTGCACGGTGTGCTGACGACGCCAAGCATAGGACTCATCCTAGTGATTGCGCTGATGGCGGGCTGCGGCATGGTGATGGTCGCGATCGTTTTTCGGCTCATATTTCGACTCATTTCTGAAATTATGTGACGTCGTCGCCTGTCAAATAGCTTCACAAATAGCTGCATGAATACATGGCGACTATATCCTGACCGGATAAAAATAGGCTTTAGCCTTGGACGCGCCTGCCAAGCTTCCCGTATTATGTGATAAACCAAAAGTCGTTTAACACCTTACGCTTAGGCTGCAAATCCCCATGGCAAAGAAGAATGAGCTGCCCGCTCTTATGGCTGCGTTACTCGTTACCTTTGCGCTGCTTGGTGGCGGCGCTTGGTGGCTAAAGAACAGTCTCCTAGCCGACACTTCAACCGGCAACAATACCGAGACGACCACAGGCAGTGGGGACAATAGCTCATCTGGGCAAAACGCTGGTGGCAATAGCGGCGACGCGCTCCTGTCAGAAAACGTGTCTGCGGCCAAGCAAAAAGGGTTAGATGCGATCGCAGACGGCGACTTCGACACGGCAAAAGCAGAGTTCACCGCTGCCCTAGCAGAAAACAAAAACGATCCTGAATCACTCATCAATCTCAGCAATGCTGAAATCGGCGAAGATAGGGCCTACACGGTAGCCATGATTGTACCAGCAGGATCTTCACAAAGCGCTGCTGCAGAACTAATGCGCGGCGCGGCTCAAGCGCAAGTCGATATCAACAAAGATGGAGGGGTCGGTGGCGCACCGTTGAAGCTCCTACTCATTAATGACGATGACGACAAAGAAAGAGCCAGCGCAATTGCTCAAGAACTCGTCGACGATGAAGACGTGCTTGGGGTCGTAGGCCACTACTCTAGCGGCACTACGCTTGCCGCCGCTGAGGTTTACGAAGCAGGCCAACTGCCTATGATTTCGCCAACCAGTACCGCTGTTGGAATCTCTAGCGCGGGCGACTACATTTTCCGCACGGTGCCGAGCGATCGCCTGGCAGCCGCGACGCTTTCTCGCTACGTACTCAATGAGCTCAACGAAAATCAGGCGGTGGTTTTCTACACAGAAGAGAGCGCCTACAGTAAGTCGGTGAAGTCTGAATTTACCACTGAGCTATTGAGTAACGGTGGCGAAGTCGTTGCCAACTTTGACGTGAGTGCATCTGGATTTGACGCATCAGATGCCTTAGCAGAAGCCGCAGACAGCGGTGCTACTGTGCTGATGCTGGCACTCAACACAGCAACTATTGAAATCGCAAATGACGTGATTCAAGAAAATGCACAAAATCTGCCGATGGTCGGCGGCGATAGCCTGTACAATCCCATCATTTTGAAAGGTAGTGGGGCAAACGCAGCAGGGCTTGTCGTTGCGGTGCCTTGGCATATTTTGAGCCACTTGCAGAGTCCCTTTGTGGCTGAGTCACGACAGCTCTGGGGCGGCGATGTGAACTGGCGTACGGCCACAGCCTACGATGCGGTGAAAGCGCTCGCAGTCGGTCTAGAAGGTGACCAGAGCCGCGAAGGGTTGGCGAGCACTTTGGCAGGCTCGGGACTGACCATTGAGGGGGCGACGGACGCGATTCGATTCTTGCCAACGGGCGATCGCAACCAAGCCTCTCAGCTAGTAGAAATAGTACCTGGTACGCGCTCAGGCACAGGCTACGACTACGAACCTGTAAAGTAGGCCAGTGAAACAAGCCCCCGAAATAAGCCAGTGAAAATAGGCCCCCGAAATAAGCCAGTGAGATAAAGTGAGCAACACGCAACCGCCTAATAGCGCCCCAGAAACCTCAAAGAAAAGCGCTGCGAAGCCCTCCAGCAAGGTCCCAGCGCTGGCAGTCTCGGTGGCGATTACAGCAGCGATCGCACTTGGCGGTGCTTGGTTTGCCAAAAGCACATTTTTTGGCCCGATTCAAGGCGGCCTTTTTCTGTCGGGGCCATCTGAACCTGACACCAATCGTCTGAGCGCAACCGCAGGGAGCGACGGCTCTTCAGGCGCATCTATGCTGCCCGGCAGCGTATCGAGTGCCAAGCAAAAAGGGTTAGATGCGATGGCAGCAGGAGACTTTACAACGGCCAAAGTAGAGTTTGCCGCCGCCCTAGCCGAAAAGCGCAACGATCCTGAAGCACTGATTTATCTCAACAACGCCAAAATTGGCAGCAACCCGGCCTATACGATTGCACTCTCAGTACCCGCCAGCAAATTTGCCAATCCGGCGCTAGAAATGATGCGTGGGGTGGCACAAGCACAAAACACGCTCAATCAATCTGTTGGAATCAACGGCACGCCGCTCAAGATACTGCTATTTGATGACCAAGGCGATGCCGCCCAAGCACAAACCATTGCCAGTGACTTAGTCGCGAATCCAAGCGTGCTTGGTGTCGTTGGCCATTACTCCAGCGACACTACGCTCACAGCCGCTAAAGTCTACGAAGCCAGCGGGCTCCCCGTTATTTCACCGACCAGTACAGCGGTCAGCATTGCTGAGGCAGGCGACTATGTTTTTAGAACGGTGCCGAGCGATCGCCTGGCTGCTGCCACCCTTGCCCGCTATACACTCAGCAATCTTAAGAAGAAAAAGGCCGCTGTCTTTTACAACAGTGAGAGCACCTACAGTCGTTCGGTAAAATCTGAATTTGCCACCGAGCTATTGAGCAGTGGCGGCGAAGTCGTGGTCGAATTTGACACAGCAGAGGCAGGCTTTAGCGTCGGCAATGCACTGAGAATCGCCAAAGACAAAGGCGCGGATGTCATCATGCTCGGTCTGACGCTAGGCACGGTGGATATTCCTATTCAGGTAATGGCGGTGAACAAAAGGCAGCTACCCATCGTTGCGAGCGACAGTCTCTACAGCCCCAGGGTGCTAGACGTTGGCCAGGATAATGCGCTAGGGATGACCATTGCCGTCCCATGGCATACCCTTAGCCATGCGCAAAGTTCATTTGTGAATACTGCGCAGAAGCTATGGGGTGGCGATGTCAATTGGCGCACGGCTATGGCCTATGACGCAGCAATGACACTAGCTGCGGGAATTGAAGCAAACCCATCAAGGACAGGCGTGGCAGAAGCCTTATCGACACCTGGATTTACGGCAACGGGCGCGACGGATGAGGTGAGATTTTTTCCCTCGGGCGATCGCAATCAGTCTTCTCAGCTAGTGGAAGTGGTGAAAGGAGATCGCACCAGCAGCGGCTATGAATTTGCACCAGTCAAGTAACCCAACACGCCAGATATGTCAGCCAAAGACATTCACGAACAGCTCATTGAGAGCGCCCGTAGCCGTAGCCCAGCACTGACAGCCTGTATTGAGCAGAACGGCCCGATTGAGCTTAGTCCAGAGCGCGAGCGCCCCTTTGCAGAGCATTTGTGCCATGCGGTAACAGGTCAACAGCTTTCAGTGAAGGCAGCCGCTGCGATTTGGAAACGGGTCGTCGCCAGCGCGCCGAAAGATATGGCGCTGATAGATCACTTCTTGGCAATAGAGCCAGATGTGCTGCGAAGCTGTGGGCTGTCGCGAGCAAAGGTGAAGACTGTGGGTGCGATCTCCGAAGCGGCCAGGCAAGGCCAGCTCGACTCTGCAGAGCTAGCCATGCTCAGCCATGCAGAACGCACAAAACGCCTTACTGTACTGTGGGGAATTGGCCTATGGACCGCCGACATGATGAGCATCTTCTACTTCGGCGACCCAGACATTTGGCCCGACGGTGACCTCGCCGCTCGTAAAACCCTAGAACAGCTCACCAGTAAGCGCCGTAAAACTGTTCGCACCGCAGCCCGATTCGCACCCTATCGGTCTTACTTGGCTTTGCATATGTGGCAGTACTCGGACGCAATGCCAGACACATCTAGCGATTCATTGAGCTAGTCATTTTTGCCCAGCATATAGGCGTATACGCTAGAAGGAATGAACCGAAACCTCATACCTTGATAAACAAAGTCAGCATCTTTAATGGTTCGACTAGTCACAGTAAGCGGTTGCATGGTGCCTGGATTGTTCTTTAAGAACGCGATGCAATTATCTAGCTCAGCATGCGCAGTATAAGGCCGGTCACTCCACTTCACCTCTACGATCCAAGAGGGAGACTGATGAGTTTGATTCAAATGAACAATATCGATCTCGCCTGTTTTCCAACGAGCGTAGTAGAGTTCCATGAGGCGAACGTGCTGCCACTGGCTAAAGATAGCCGTCTCAGCCATTGCACCCATAGCAGCTGAGTCCGCGTCAATTTGTCCAAACAAAGCGGCTCTCATCGAGGGATTCGTTAAATACACCTTGAAATGCGTTGCTCTTTTGAACCGCTTTGCACTTCGGTCGATTCTTTCGACTCGGCGAATTAGGAAAGCGGCTTCGAGATACTCCAGATAACGTTTAATCGTGTTTTTAGCGACACCAGAAGATTTTGATAAGCCCTCTAGGTTTACTTCATATCCAGAATTGTAGGCTAGCGTGGTAAAGAGTCTGTTCAACTCCTGAATATCACTAATTCCATAGAGACTAGGTAGGTCACGCAGCAACACCTTATCGATAATGTCACTCTTAATATACTGACCAGGATCTTGTCGAATTGTCTTGGAGAACACGGCTTCAGGATAACCGCCAAAGTTGAGATAGTTAATAAACTCTCGATTGAGTTCTTCAATATTTGGAGAGCCATAGCGCTTTCCTATAGATAAGCGTCCATAAGGGTCAGGTTCTTTCGCTTCCTCTACAATCAATTCATCTTCTTTACCAACAAACATCAGGTATTCAGAAAAGGTAAGTGGTGGTAGAACATAATCACTGAATCGCCCGGCTCCTGATTCAGTGCTCTTAAGCCGTAATGCAGCGGCTGCCGACCCTGTTGCGACAAATCGATAGCTAGGAAATGAATCGACTAAGGATTTCAGATGAATTTCCCATGCTCGTAAATACTGAATCTCGTCAAAGAATATAAATAGCTTGGAATCGCGTTGGTGCTCGAACAACTCCTGAAAATAGATAATAATTCGCTCTAGAGAAAGTCCAGTATAAATAGGTGTTTCGAGAGACAAGTACAAAATATTCTTGGCACTGACACTCGTATCCAGAAGCATACGAATACTGTGGTAAACCATTACGGTTTTACCGACACGCCTTGGGCCCATCAGCACAAGCGCCCGACGTACACTCGCATCCAAGATATTTTGAGAAAACATCTCGAAGTATTTTCTTCGAGGCGTTTCTTCGTAAGCGACGGGTGATTCCTGACCGTCTTCCCACCAAGGGTTATCAAATTCTAGACGGGCTACGATGTCTTGCTTTGAAATTTCGAGCATAGCCTAAGATTAGCTGACTAATCCTAGGCTATCGGCTATATCCACTAAGGTCAACTGATTAACCCTATATCCAAAAATAGCTGAATTGCGCTGAGATCAAGGGCGAACTGCCGTAAAGTCACCATTTGCTAGCTTATGGCACGAGGGCGTTGTGGCATTACCTGCCGAGCACTGCTGCAAACAAGGCTGCTGTAAGGCTTCATCTTCACTCGCCTTGGGAGGCACATTGCCAAACACCATCTGACAGCTGAAGTCGTCAAAGTCTGGAGTCATGGTGAGAGGGATGCCAAACTTTTCGGTAAAAAAGGTTTGGGTGGGTAGCTTGCACATATTGACGCACATACCTACGCATTGAGAATCTTCGAGGTAGCGGCATTTTTCGATGTGTACGGCGCTGGGCTGCGATCGCATCACCCCATCAACCCCTGTCACTTGCGCCTCTTCTACCGTACAGGGCCCTACCAGCCATTCAAACATCTGCGCTGCGAACCAAGCATTCAGCACACACACCAGCCGAGTCGGTGAAAAAACGGTGCGAATCATCCACAGTACAGGTGCAGGGACCAGCGATTGCAAAACCTGCGCAACGGCTGCCTGCTGCTCTTGGGCATTGCGCCCCTGCATAATTTTCTTAGAAAGATCAACAAACCCGCTGTAGCCACTTTTCGGCGTCTCAGCATCAATCGCTTTGGCCATTTTGCGGGAGAACAACCAAATAAAGAGTCGATCTAATAGATTGTCGTGGTGAGTTTGAACTGTTTGCATCTTTAGTGGATTCTTGAGAGCTGAAGCGCCTCTTTATAGTAGAACTTTCACGTTAGGACTTTTGCCCATTCATCAATAGGACGCCGCCACCGACGAGTAAAAGAACTCCACCCACTCCGGCAACACCCCACACAACAGGTATGCCTACGGCCTTCTCTGCAATGCCCGACTGCTCAGGTTCTGAGACTGCCAATATCGGCTCCGACTGTTCAGTCGATACATTCTGAGGCTCGCTTTGCGCAGAATCCTCTACAGCAACACCCGCTGCGACAGTAACGTCAAACGTCAGATCGAAAGGGGCAAAATCTTCTGCCTGCTTAGGGCTGCCGCTTATCGTCAGCTGATATGCGCCAACGTTAGGGAATGTGAATTTGGCGCTGGGAATATTCTCATAGCCCTCGGCATCTACGGGAGCTAAGGTTGGTGAAAGGACAGGAGCATCGCTACCAGGCGCTGTACCATTAGGCGATGTGTAGATCGATAGCTCACAATCGCAGGCCGACAGCGAAATAGACTCACCACCCTTACGAGTGAGGGCAAACCAAGCAAGCACCTCTTCGCCAGCACGCGGTGTGTCGTTCGGTTCTATATGTAGGGTTGCACCCACATCCCCAGCAATTTCTACTTCGTGAGCCTGTGCAGGCTGTTCTAGTGCCCAGCCCAGATTAAGGCGAGGAATCTGAAGCAGAAGAAGGAGGCTGACTAGCCATACTGCCATCTGCCTTATCCGACGGCGGTGTGGAGCTGAGCGGGTTGCTTTTGGGGGGCGCATATTGTTTTTGAAGAGATAGAAGAGCCCAGATATGAGGCGATCGCATCGCCAACACGGCCACAACCGCTAGCCCTAAGCCATAGGTACGAGAGTGATCTTGCCAGCTGAGCGCCAAGCTGCCCCAGTAGTGTGAGCCCGTCAAAATGGTGTGAATGGCCGCAAACGATAGGGCTGGTACGCTGAGTAAGTGTAGCTTGCGCCAGCGAGCACCGAGGCTTTTTTGGGCGCGGTCGAAACTAGTGAGCGCGGCAGGGAGCATGAGGAAAAATGCGATCGCGCCCAGCCACACCCCCACCTGATGCACTGGCAGCATAAACTGCACCGCCTGCCACCGCCACTGCCAAGTGTGGCTAAACATATGCAAAATATGCAGCCCACTCATCACAAAGGCTGCCACCCCTAGCACCCGGCGATAGCGCAAAGGCGCAGCCCACAGACGACTCATCGGGCGGGCCATCAGCGCAGCCATCAGGCAAAGAAGCGCGGCGTGTCCGCTGTAGTCGCTCATGGTGTCACCCGTGCGCACCAGCAGTAGCCCACCGATAAGGACCGTAATCCAGCCGCCCAGGCGAAATAGCTGAGAGCGACGATCCTGACTCAGCGCCGATGTAGCAACGCCCATGGCAACCATTGCCGGTAACGTCCCCAATCCAAACGCTGCCATCACAGCTGCGCCACCCAGCCAGCTCTGCGTAGCAACCGCCCTCAGCTGCCCAGTATACAAAAAACCGCAGGGAATCAGGCCCCACAGCAAACCCAGCAGCAGCGGCGTTATAGCCTGCTGCTGACCTGAAACGTTTGCTCCCGAAACGTTTGCCATGGCGCGGTTGATCCGCTCATGCATCGCCTGCTGCTTCGCCGGGTGCAAAAACGGCAACGCTGGCAAAAATCCGGGGCTCGCCTGAGTCAGCCCAAACCAAATCAGCAGTAGGCCCATCAAAATCGAAAGGCTGCGTCTAAATACAGAGCCAACGCCAGCCATTTGTCCACCGGCCAAAAGCACAGAGCCAAGCGCACCAATACCTGCACCAACCAACGTGTAGCTAATGAGCCGTCCAAGATTCAGCAGCAGATGAAAAATGATTCGAGACTGCCAAACACTTGCTTTCTCTGTTTTTCCTCCCGCAGAAAAAGAAAGCGCAAACGCCGCTGTGATTGGTCCACACATGCCCACACAATGGCCAAAGCTCCCCAAAAAGCCAATGGCCGCAGTCAACCACAAATCGAGGGCGCTAGGCATACCGCAAACAGAGTATTACTCGGCAAAAGGATCGTAGACATCGATTGTAACGCTGTCTTCGATCGGTTCTCCCTGTGTGGTGAGGCTCTCGTGTCCATTGGCATTGAGAGTGACCTTCACCACATTCTCGCCGCCGGGCAGAGTAGGCAGATGTGTCCAAGTACTATAAATCCGTTGAATCGGTTTGTCGTTGATATATAGATAGCCATGTCCTGTCGTAGGACTGCTCTCGCCATCTACTTTGGCAGGCTCAAAGGTGAAATTAGCCGTACCGACATAGAGATTCCAGCCCTGCACAGGATCTGCATCGACACGTATGGCTACAGCAGGAACAGGCGTGCCAGCTGGGACTTCGAGCGCCCTACTATGGAAGACGTCGTGGTGAGTGCTTACCCCTTTACTCGTAGCTGGCGCAGACGGTAAATGCTCGCTGCTGGCACTAGCGTTTACTTGCTGAGTCTGTGTGGACGAGGTTGCGCTTTCGCCGGCGGCGGCTTCCGCATTGGCCGCGCCTGTGGTTCCCAATGGGCTACGCACCAGGCTACTACAGCCAGTGGCTAACAGAGGGGTGCTCAAAAATAGGGTCGCGGTGATGATAGCTTTGCAAACCTGATGAATAGCCATGGGAATTTAAAAGAGTGTTTTCATGGGGGCTGAAACTGCCTAACATCC
Organism: Phormidesmis sp.; assembly: GCA_050042985.1. Lineage (GTDB taxonomy): Bacteria > Cyanobacteriota > Cyanobacteriia > Phormidesmidales > Phormidesmidaceae > Phormidesmis. Next base: position 28,621 of record JBHJIY010000045.1, read on the forward strand.
TATAGCAATCTGTCAAAAACGATACGCTAAAAATAACGGATGAATTCTATTTAAAGTATGCCGATGACAATACGCTAGAACCGCCTTGTGGACTGGGTTCGTAGCACTTGCATGTGTGAATGCGTCAGGTAGTTCGCTGTACTAAGCAACCAAAATAGGTCTTACTGGGCATGATGAACATAGGCAGTTGTACGGAAATGTCGGCTAACGACATGTAGTCATAAAATGAGCTGTGCCTACGCTGACCGCGCTGAGTCGAACGTATTAAGTCAAAAGTTATAGAGAGACGCTATAGAAATATGGATAAGAAAGTTTTAGCTGGGGTCGGTATTGGTGGTGCGATCGCACTCGTATTAGGCGGTCAGGCCGTAGCGTCACGCCTAGCCGCCAAAGAAGTCGACAAAGCCATAGCCGATGTCTCCGACTATGTTGAGATTGACTATAAAAAGGTAGATCAGTCTTTGCTAGGCCGAGGCACCAGCGTAAAAGATGTGGTGATTACACCCGTGCTATCGGGTGAGTCGATTGCTGTTGATGAAATCGTTCTGTACGACTTCAAACAAAAGGACGACGTGCCTACCTATATGAAATTTGCGGTCAACGGTTTGTCCTTGACGGATGATTCGATGGAAACCTCGGAAATGTTTACCGAGCTAGGCTACAAAGGGAATGTCGCTGCCAACTTTGCCACAGAGTATGAGTATGAAGCAGATGGGCAAACCATGCGCCTCAAAAAATTTGAAGTCGGCGCAGATGATGTTGGCGATATTGAGATGAATTTTCAATTCTCGAATATCAGCTTGGATGAAGAAGCCGTTGCCAATTTTCCCTTCTCTCTTTTTGGCGCAGAGTTTCACAATGCCAAAATCACTTACAGAGACGATTCCTTTATGGAACGAATCTTTGAAACAACAGCAGCGGCAGAAGGCATCAGTGTAAAAGAAGCGAAAGAGAGTGCGATCGCTGATCTCGAAGCAGATTTTGAGAGTGGTGAATCTGGGCTACCAGAAGAATTCGTCAGCGAAATGAAAGCATTTATCCAAGACCCTGACCGCTTTACGATTACATTTAGCCCAGATGAACCTGTACCCATGAGCAGCTTCATCAGCATTGAAGGACCAGAAGACGTCATTGAGCTACTGAACGTACGGTTCGAGTCTTAGAGATTGCTTCAAAGATATCTCTAAGGCTTCACCCAATCTTTTGCCGCGTCTACAGCCTGTTCCATCCCGGCAGCGCCCAAGCGGAAGAAGAGATACAAGATCGTGCTGGTAGCAGCAGCACTCACCGCGCAAATCGCAAGGCCGCCTAGGCTAATCGCACCGTCGTCGTCCAGTAGGCCGAACCCGGTGACGAAGATGCCGATGGCGGGCAACGTGTTGGTGAGCGGGATGGGAATCATCATCGAGATGGACATAAGTGCGATCGCCACCCCGATTACAATCTGTCCTGCTCGACTCGTACACACAGGCGTAAGCCTAGGCCTTGCTACTAGTTCAATCTTTTGCAGCCAAGGAATCCCCTTCCCAATCAACCCCTGAATCTTCGTCCGCTCAAAACCTCTCCTCCGAAACTTCTCGGGTAGCCACGGCTGTTCACGCCCGATAATTATCTGCACCGCCAGCAAAAACATCACAACGCCAAACGGCGTAGAGTAGCCAGGTGCCGGAATCGGTAGCGCCGACGGCAGAGAAAGCAAAACGAATAAGAACCCGAACGTCCGCTCACCCGCGATCTCCAAAATTTCATTGAGCGTCACGTCCCTAGACGTAGCAGCAGGCGGACCGCTCTGACTACTAAAGCTCTCCATAGAACTATTAGTCGTGCTATCTACAGGGCTGTCTACTGAGTTAGTCATTGGAGCCATACTGGCCGCATCACTAAGAAAATACTTTTGAAGTTCGACAGATAGCTTAGCCATGCGGAAAACTCAACCGAAAAAGTGAACGAGACCTATAGCAATATACCAATCGGCGCGAGCCTATTCCGTGATGAGCTGACAAACGTCTGCTTATTCAGCATTGAGGTTGTTGCTACAGGGTTCTCCCCTGACTAAAGAAAAGGGTCTTTGTGGTTGGGGTGTCACCCGTTTTCATCACAGTACTTAATTATCTCCACAAAAAAAAGGAAGTTCAGCACTTGTGAGTGCTGAACTTCCTTTTTTCTCAGTGGATATCGGGCTTTACGAAAACGAGGTCACACTAGTTCAGCAGTAGCTGAAAGATCTAGTACTTGTAAGTCTCGCCTTTGAAGGGGCCTTCTACTTCAACGTGGATGTAGTCAGCTTGCTCTTTGGTCAACGTAGTAATCACGCCGCCAAAGCCTTCGACCATGTAGCGAGCAACTTCTTCGTCTAGCTTCTTAGGTAGAAGCTTCACGCTGAGTGCGCGTGCTTTTTCATCTTCGTTCATGTCCGCGTACTTTTGCTCGTACAGGAAGATTTGAGCGAGGACTTGGTTGGCAAAAGAGCCATCCATGATGCGAGAAGGGTGGCCAGTGGCGTTACCCAAGTTCACAAGGCGACCTTCAGATAGAAGAATCAAGAAGTCCTTGTCATCATCAGAGCGGTAAACCTGGTGAACCTGAGGCTTCACTTCCTGCCAGCGCCATTCTTTACGCATGAAGGCAGTGTCAATTTCGTTGTCGAAGTGGCCGATGTTGCAAACAACAGCGCTAGGCTTGAGGTTTGCCAGGATGTTTTTGTCGCAAACGTTGTAGTTACCAGTGGCAGTTACAACAAGGTCGATGTTGCCAAGTAGGTCTTTGTCTAGGCTAGCTTCGGTACCATCGTTCTCACCGTTCTTGTAAGGAGAAACAACTTCAAAGCCGTCCATGCACGCTTGCATTGCACAGATAGGATCAACTTCAGCGACCTTAACAATCATGCCTTCTTGACGGAGAGAAGCAACAGAACCTTTACCCACGTCACCGTAGCCAATAACTAGTGCTTTTTTACCGGCCATGAGGTGGTCAGTGCCGCGCTTAATGGCGTCGTTGAGGCTGTGGCGACAGCCGTACTTGTTGTCGTTCTTTGTTTTAGTAACCGCGTCGTTAACGTTGATGGCAGGAATTTTTAGCTCGCCATTTTCCAACATTTCAAACAAACGGTGAACGCCTGTTGTTGTTTCTTCTGTCACACCGTGGATGCTGGTGAGCATTTGAGGGTAAGTCTCGTGGATGTAGCCAGTGAGGTCGCCGCCGTCGTCGAGAATCATGTTGGCATCCCATAGTTCGCCTGCGCCATCGCGGCAGGTTTGCTCTAGGCACCACATGTACTCTTCTTCGGTTTCACCTTTCCAGGCGAAAACAGGAATGCCAGTGGCTGCGATCGCAGCAGCAGCGTGGTCCTGCGTGGAGAAAATATTACAAGAAGACCAGCGAACTTCTGCGCCAAGCTCACACAGGGTTTCGATCAAAACCGCTGTTTGAATGGTCATGTGAATGCAGCCGATGATTTTGGCACCCGCCAAAGGCTTGCTGTCGCTGTACTTAGCGCGAATGGTCATGAGTGCGGGCATTTCGCCTTCAGCAATGGCGATTTCTTTGCGGCCCCAGTCAGACAAAGCGATATCAGCGACTTTGTAGTCTACGCTGCCTTTAGGCGCTGTATCAGGTGTGCGAGTGCTGGTTGCAATCATAGTCTTTCCGTTTAGGTTGGTTACTGCTATTAGCTGTGATCAGCTTAACTTCAATAAATCTATATAAACAGGTGAAAAGGGGCTCTACGCCATACATTTCGCAAATGCATATGTATAGATGCCTTTGATTCAATATTAAAAAAAGCTGATAACACTCACTGCGTCTGGATTTGAGAGCGCGCTAATTGAAGCGTTCACTCTCTCACATATGGGGCTAGCTCATCCCATATCGCCGGAAATCGAGCCTGGATTTCGTCTACTTTGGCGATGGTCATATCGCGATAGTCGAACCCAGGAGCCACGGCTTCACCGAGCAACCCGTATTCACCGGACTCTAGTACAGCAGCTTTCCAATAGCCTTTGGGTACGAGCAACTGAGGGACTTCGCCTTTTGCGATCGCCATACCCAGTTTCACCCGGCTCAAGTTCCCTTCCAAATCCACCAGGATGTATGTAATCGGTGAGCCGGACTGAAAGTAGTGCATGATGTCCGACTTGTTTTGGTGGAGGTGATCCACCGGTCTATCGTCAGTCAGCAAATAGTAAATAGAGGTCATCACCGAGCGATTAGCGCCTTCTCTCTCTGTCTCTATTTCCTCAGCAGCTCGGTGAGTCTCGGAAAAGTAGCCACCTTCGACATGTTCTACTAGCGACAGCTGCTCGATGAGTTCTTGTTTAGTCATAGTCTTTCTCGAATTTGAATGTCACACGCCAAACTGATGAGTGCGCACCTCTTCACAAAACTGCCGCGCCGCGCCAATTCCTTTCTCTCGCAAATTAATATACGGCTTAGCAAACGGCGGCTGCCACTCTGACAGACCAAGCAAATCTGACGTGACGAGCACCTGGCCATCACAGTCTGGTCCTGCACCGATACCAATGGTTGGAATCGTGAGCGTTTGGCTAATCTTCTGTGCAAGGTCACTGGGGATATGCTCTAGAACAATGGAGAACACGCCCGCTTTTTCGAGTGCGATCGCTTCCGCCACAATCCGCTTCGCATCTTCGTCCGTCTTCCCCTGCTTACGAAAGCTACCAAACTTATACACAGACTGTGGCGTTAACCCCACATGGCCCATGACCGGAATTCCAGCCTGCACCACCTTAGCGATGGTTTCCACCATATCTGGATAGCCACCTTCCATCTTCACGGCCTGAGCGCCAGTTTCTTTCACCACACGACCCGCTGCAAGTAGCGCCGCGCCATGACTCGCGTGATAGGTCAAAAAGGGAAGATCAACGACGACGAGTTTGTCTGAGATCGCCCGGCGCACCATCTTCGCATGATGCAAAATTTCATCGAGCGTCAGCGGGAGCGTCGTCTCATGCCCCATCACTGGCATCGCCATTGAGTCACCTACCAGCACAAAATCAGCACCTGCCGCATCTACAATCTGTGCCGACAGATAATCCCAGGCAGTGAGCACCGAAATGGGTCGACCTTCCTGCTTCCACCGAGCAAACTGATGCACATTCACAATCATATTGGCTACTCTCCTGCTGCGATGACCCTCTAAAAATTGTCATCAGGATCTAACAACAGAATACCAACCTCAGATATTACTGGCTAAGTAGGGATTACCGCGCGCCTACCGCACTCACAATTGAGCCATGAGGCGTGCCTCTTCCCGTCGTCCGACTGACCCAGCCGAGACCTTCTGTAGTGCCAACCCAAATTTTATTACCCGTATCAGGTGAAATCGACAGAATGTGCTCGGAAGGCAGGCTTGGTACTTGGCCAACAACTGCGCCGTTGTAAGGATTGAGTTTGAATAGTCCACTGCGAGTGCCAACCCAAAGACTTTGGGTACTGTCGAATGCGATCGCGCTCACATTCACGCCCCGCATCTCCGTTACCGACCTCAACAGCTGCCCCGTACGACTATCCACCACCAGCAAACCCGTCGGTGTGCCCACCCAAATATCGCCCTGTGGCCCTACCGCCATTGCCTGCGCCGAACGCCCCGGCAAATCAGTCACTTCATCCGTGACATGAGCCGAAGCCGTATCGACACGAACCAAACCTTCTAACGTACCGACCCAAAGGTTGCCATCAGGAGCCAGTCCTAGTGTATTGGCGCTAACGCCAGGCAGCGCCTGCAACGTCGTCATCAGCAAACCTTCGTCCGGGCTAATCATTGCCAACCCACGATCGGTCCCTACCCAGAGGAAACCGCGATCATCGACCAAGGTTGCCAGCACACGGTTAGACGGCAGTCGATAATTTTGCGCCGTAATTTCATTAATACGAGGCTCCACGCGCACCAGCCCTTCAGGCGTCCCTAGCCAAATGCGGCCTACCTTGTCCTGACTCATCGCATCGATAAAGCGATTCGGCACGGCCACATTGGCAATCACCCGGCCTGTCTCTGGATCGATGCGCGACAGCCCTTGATGAGAACCCACCCACAAGCTACCGGTAAAGTCTTCTTGAAGGGCACCTACTTGATAATCCTGAGCAATGGAGCTTACAGCAGGTGTTTCAGTAGATCTAGTCGCAGGGATGGCCGCAGGTTGGGCCGCAGGCGTCACTGTAGGGTTAGCAGCAGGCGTCGCGGTAGACCCGCTATTAACGGGTGCCACGCTAGAACCAGAACGGTGCGATCGCCCACCAACATTAGACGTTTGTGTCTGCGCATTAACAGCGTTACTCGCCTCAAAATAGCTACGCTGCACCCGCAGCGGATTGCCACCCATCATCGCCACCGCACTCCACAGCAAAGTTGCGCCCATACACTGGCGAATCATTTTCTTAGCCAATCTTGTAGCACGGCTCACACACATATCCTCTGAAGACTCACGCACTAAGCCACACGCCGCCTTTGGAAGCTCAGTAACGCTGAACAACGAACGCTGATGCAATAGCTTGACCCAAAATACCCAAAAGCTATGAAAGATTAACTTTTCTCGATGAGTTGGTCAGCCGCAGCCAGTTCCCGACTAGCTCGCTGATAGTCTGGCTACCCTCAATTCTTAAATTCACATAATGACTCAGCCATTTTCTGAGAAACGCATTTATCTTTTGTAAAAGACAAATGCAGAGAAAAAGAGAGCACGGCACCACTCTTCAGTCAAGCTCAAAAATATGCCAAAAGATTTAGCATTTTCTTTACAGAATGTTACATCCGATACTGCAATTGTAAAACCGCTGAAACCGGCTGAAACCTTTCTATACCGGCTTTCATAAATATTAATTATCGGACTATACAGAACTTCTAAAAGGAAACTTATCGGTGGCCTGATAGTATTCTGAAAAGCATAGGTTTATCTGACAGGTTCATCTGACAGCACCCAAACCTAATCGGTACGGTCGTTCTATAGCTTTCTGTGCCCCTTCCAAAAGTTGGGACCAAGGTTGCTCGGAAGGCTGTTTGGTTACACTTCGAACTTCAAGAAATCAAGGATCGTTCTAACTCATCGCTGACAGTATTCTGTCGTCGGCGTCGGGTTTTGAGGGCGCGGGTGTTCGCTTCTTCTCTATAAAACACATAGAGAAAGATGTATGAAGTTCGGTCAATATCTAGTTTGATTCACACAGAATAATAGACAGGAAATAGGGAAATATGTCCTACTCACAGACTCAGTCCAAGTCGGGCGCTGGCGACGATGCTGGTGTACAGGATTACCGACTGACTTACTACGCACCAGACTACACGCCAAGAGATACAGACATCCTTGCTGCATTCCGGATGACGCCTCAGCCTGGTGTGCCTCCTGAAGAGTGCGCAGCAGCGGTCGCCGCAGAGTCTTCCACAGGTACTTGGACGACTGTATGGACTGACCTGCTCACTGATATGGACCGCTATCGTGGTCGTTGTTACGACATCGAGCCCGTCCCCGGCGAAGACAACCAGTACATCGCCTACGTCGCCTATCCTCTCGACTTGTTCGAGGAAGGTTCCGTAACCAACTTGCTGACGTCCTTGGTTGGTAACGTATTCGGATTTAAAGCACTGCGTGCTCTGCGCCTTGAAGACTTACGTATCCCTGTTGCTTACGTAAAGACGTTCCAAGGGCCTCCTCACGGTATTCAGGTTGAGCGCGATCGCCTCAACAAGTACGGTCGCCCAATGCTCGGCTGTACCATTAAGCCCAAGCTAGGTCTTTCTGCAAAGAACTACGGTCGTGCGGTTTACGAATGTCTCCGTGGCGGTCTTGACTTCACAAAAGACGACGAGAACATC
>JBHJIY010000046.1:0-5427 GCA_050042985.1 Phormidesmis sp.
CCCCGCCCAGCTGAACGTGCGCAAATCAAAGCGCAACTGCGATCGCGAGCGCACCCAAAGACCCCATCACAAAAAGCTTCTCTCCCGCACCCCGTTGCCCCGTCGCTCCTAACGTAGAGCCCCTACTTCTCGACAAAGCACGGCTTTTCTCCCTGCTTTTTCCAGAGTCCAACTCCATCCGCCCGACAAACCCCATCTCCCGTCGCAGCCGCGCGCTCCACATATCCACACACCCATTCAGCAGCATCAGCGCATAAAACCCCGTCCACAGCTCCTCGTATCTCAACGCATTGAGACTAATCAAAATCTGCTGACCGAGGCCCCCAGCCCCAATCACACCCAGCACCGCCGCCGCCCGCAGCGAACATTCAAATCGATAAAAACTGTACGAAATTAAGTTAGGTAGCGCCTGCGGAAAGTGACCATAAAAAAAGGCAACGCTAGGACGAACGCCGCTATTAATCAAAGCTGCTAACGGTTCTGTAGGCGTTTCATCCAAAATCTCAGCAAACACCTTGGCGGTAATCGCACCAAAGGGAATCGCGATCGCCAGCACCCCCACAATCGAATCCAACCCCAGCACACTCAGCAGCAGCAGCCCCCAAATCAGCTCATGAATCGCCCGAGGAATCGCCATCGCACCGCGCACGCCGCGCCACAGCCCCATCCCCACAGGCCCCGGCCACCACACGTGCCACCACACCCGCGAACACAGCACGCCCCCTACCAGCCCAACGCCTAAGCTCAGCGTCGTCCCACACACGGCAAACGCAAACGTCGTCACCGTAGCCTCAGCCATCACACCGAGAAAGTCACCCGCTAGCGACGGATGAAACATCGCCAGCCAGAACTGCCCGATTAGCGATCGCCCATTCCAATTAATCAGCGGCACCCGACCTAGCCCCGTCAGCCAAACCGAACCGGCCAATAGGCTAAGCCATAGCAGCAACGCTGAGTGGTGACGCTGCCATCTAAATCGCGAGAACTCTTTCAATAGGGAGCACTAGCCTCTAGGTCATACAGCTGTGTTAGCTGCGCTTCACTGACGACGGCAGTCGGCAGATCGAATAGGATGCATCCTTCACGGAGACCAATGATGCGATCGCAGTAAGTCTTGGCCAACTCAACATCGTGCAAACTCACCAGCAGGGTTCGGTTTTGAGCCAAGTCGCAGAGGATTTTCATGATGTCGTGCGATCGCGCCGGATCAACGCTAGCCACTGGCTCGTCCGCCAAAATAACGTCAGGATCTTGTACCAAAACGCGGGCCAACGCGACCCGCTGCTGCTGCCCACCCGAAAGACGGCCCGTACGCGCTTGTAGTTTGTCACCGATGCCTAGCTGGGTCAGCGCCTGCCGAGCAACGTCTACTTGCTGCGGCCAAACCAAAGACCACAGCGCCTTCCACAGCGGCCAACGGCCTAAGTGCCCGGCATTCACGTTGTGAATAACGCTCAAGTTCCCAATCAGGTGATGCTGCTGATAGACGGTACCAATTCTGCTTTGAAGGCGACGACGCTGAGCGTTACTCACCGTTTTGTACGTGTCTCCCTGCCACTGACCCAGCATGCACACACTGCCTTCAGTCGGGCTTACAGACCCATTTAGCAATGATAAAAGTGTACTTTTTCCTGCGCCGCTAGGGCCAACAAGCGCAACTCGCTCCCCCGCTAAAATCTGTAAACTCACCGACTGCAATGCTAAGACGCTGCTGCCAGATGTCTTAAATCGGCAGCTCACCTCTTTAAGGGCTAATGCTGGGAGTGCTAATGCTGGGAGTGCTAATGCTGGATTGTGCATAGAATCCATCAGTCACTAATCTTGCCAATTTCTCGACCCACCGCCTCAATCTGAGCGTAGTTCCCATTCTCTGTCTCAATGAACTTTTCTGCCCCAAACAAATCCAAAATCTCTGCTTGCTCAGGATTAGCGGCATCCAAGTTAAGCAGTGCGGCCTGAATCTTATCTGTAAAGCCCTCACCAAACTTTTCATCTACTTTTTCGCTGTTCACAACCCAGTGATAGTCGTAGTAGGCAGGTGTTTGCCAAATGGCCTGCACCTTGCTTTCATCGACTTCCCCCGCCGCAACTCGGTCGAGCCAAACCTGCTCATTCAGCGCGCCTGCGTCGTAGGTGCCAGCTTCTACTAGCTTGAGGGTGGCATCGTGAGAGCCAGAAAAACCAGGCTCTCCCTTCAGGTCCGAGAAAGCCACACCGGATTCTGCCAGAAAATATTGCGGCATCAGACGGCCCGAGGTGGAGGATTCTGAACCGAAAGTAACGGTTTTTCCTTTGAGCGCTGTGAGGTCATCAACGGTGGATAGAGGCGCCAGATCGCTGGCGGCGCTAGCGATGAAAATGCTGTGGAATTCGGCGTCGATGTCTCTCTGTGCGATCGCCTCTGCCGCTGGCACTTGCAGCCTAGCCTGCACGCCAGTGAGCCCCCCAAACCAAACCAAATCCAAGTCACCGACACGAAAAGCCGTCACGGCTGCGGTGTAATCGGTAACCGGCTGATAGGTGACCGGCACCCCCAGTTCAGCACTGAGATAATCCGCCAAAATGCCGTACAGCCGCTGCAGCTTTTCAGGATCTTGGTCGGGAATAGCGCCTACTGTGAGCTGCGTAGAGGTCAAATTCGAACTTTCTACAGTTGTATCGGTCGTTTTATTCAGCGTGCAGCCCCAGCTCAAAGTTGCGGCGACTAAAATTCCGCATAGACCGGAGAATACGGGAGTTCGGCTAGATATAAAGCTGCGTTGCATACCGGTATGTACTTACAATTTTGACGGAGTTCGAGAATACCAACTTTTGCGGGCCGCATCAATGAGCACTTGAGCTGATTGACCTCGGTGAGTCTGCTGACGTATTTCTACGCCCTTCCCACGGCTCTCTACCATTGTCTTTCTGCCCTCATGTCTACCTCCACATCTACGACTGCCGCCTGGTCCTACCCCTATCCCGATTTACTTCCTGGCCGCTTACTCAAGCGTTACAAGCGCTTTATGGCCGATATCGAGCTAGAAACCGGTGAAACCATCACAGCCCACTGCCCCAACACCGGGCCGATGACCGGCGTATGTCAAGTAGGCAATCGAGTGATGGTCTCTCGCAGCAATAATCCTAAACGCAAGCTGGCCTACACCTGGGAACTCATCGAAGTTCATGACAATGGCCCTGTATGGGCTGGGGTAAATACCGCACTGCCCAACCGAGTCATGCGCTCGGCGCTAGAGAGTCACTTGTTTCCCGAACTGGGGCCCTACACAACCGTAAAGCCAGAAGTTCCCTACGGTACAGATAAAAAGAGCCGAATCGACTTTTTACTCACAGGAACACCCGACGATCGCCCCATTTACCTAGAGGTAAAAAATACTACTTGGGTCCAAGGACGGCGAGCCCTGTTTCCCGACACCGTTACAACGCGCGGCCAGAAGCACTTACGCGAGCTTACTGCCTTGATCCCCGCTGCCAGAGCCGTGATGGTTTACTTCATCAATCGAGGCGATTGCAACACGTTTTCCCCAGGCGATGGGTCCGACCCCCTATATGGTGAGCTACTGCGAAAAGCTGTCAAAAAAGGCGTGGAAGTTTTGCCCTGCTGCTTCGAAGTCACACCGAATTCTATTCAATACACAGGATTGGCTGAACTTCGTCTAAACCATTAATTGCCGTCAATCCTTTACATACAGGGACTTTTGCAAATGGGCCTTAGCTGGAGATGTCGATAAGTGCAAGCGTATAAGTCAACAACTTCGTTATTTAGCTAAGAGAGATTTTTTAATCTTTAAAAGTTCTCTTAAAACGCTTTCCACAAGTTTTCCACCGATTTCACAAAAGTTTTCCACAAACAAAGCAAAGTTTTCCACAGGTTTTAACGGCATACCAGTAGCTTCACGGGTTTCTTGGGATTTTATAAAACGCTCTTAAGGAAAATGAGAAAAGCAGCTTACTTAATAAAGTTTTGCAACTAAAAACCCTGAAAAAGCCTAGTTTCTCGTGAATAAGCTCAAAAGAAAAAAGTTTGAATATGATTTTCTATCGTTGACAGACCTTCCTCTCCTCCGCAGAATAGTCCAACTACCTGCCGGCAGCGCAGTCCACATCCAGAGGTTTTCCTATGCAAGTTACCGTTAGCGTCCTGGCAGAAATTCCTGAAGAGCTACACGATTCCCTCAGAGGCTTCCTCGATACACACCCCACCTGGGACCAAAATCGAATTTATGCTGCCGCACTATCTTTGTTTTTGTTACAAAATGGCCAAAAAGAAGGTGACCGCACCCCTTCACGCGTCTATCTGGACACCCTCTTCGACTACGCCTAGATAGGCCAATAGATAGGCCAATCAAATTTCGCTCTTCAAGTTTCGCTGTCTATGGCCTATTGTCTGAACCTTTCTAATAGGGCCTTTTGACAGGGCCTTTTGACAGGGCTTTTTGACATAGAGCGTTGTCTTACCTCTATTGCTGCATAACTGTCAAGTAATTTCCCCCATCTGCGAAGAGTTTGGGTATAGTAGGTTATGTCGTAACAAGAGTTTAGGTACTCCATTTTCATGTCTGCTAGTCCTGCTGATCGGGTCTCTGTGAAACAGGGAAGCCCTCGGACAGCGACGCAGGATTCTTTATTACTCAGAGAAGTATTACAGAGTATTAGTGCGCAAAGCTGTCCGAAAACCTACAACTTTCACATGCATACCCATTGCTCCGATGGGCAACTCTCTCCTGCTGATTTGATGACTCAAGCGGTCAAAATTGGCCTGCTGGGCATGGCAATCACCGACCATCACAACATCAAGGGCTATCGTCAGGCACGGCAATGGATGGAAGATTGGCGCTGGCAGAACCCTTCTAGCTGGAGTCGGCGACGCAAGGCCAGTTCAAGCGCTAGCTCGAGCGCAAAAGTCAAAGCGCTTCCCAAGCTTTGGACCGGGGTAGAAGTCACCTCCGCCTTGGCAGATACCGATGTTCACATTCTGGGCTACGCCTTTAGGCCCGCCGATGAAGCTATGGAGCCTTACTTAAAGGGCACTGCCCCGAGAGGTGAAGATCGTCAGGCAGATAAGGTGATTGATGCTATTCATGCAGCCGGTGGCATCGCAATTTTGGCGCATCCAGTGCGCTATCGCACTGACGAAGGTACCTTGATCAATGCTGCTGCAGCACTGGGAATTGACGGTGTTGAGACCTACTACGCTTACGATAATCCCAAAGTTTGGCGACCAAGCCCCGGCAAAACAGAGCGCGTTCAGGCACTAGCGGTTGAGCATTGCTTGCTTAGTAGCTGCGGCACGGATACTCATGGCAAGGTTTTGACTAGGCGCCTTTAGCCAACTATTTTTCTGGTCAAAAGCCCACTGCACACACCACCCCTACAAGTCTCATCTGATCTCTTTAGATAAATAAGCGCCGCCAACATTTCGTTGGC
>JBHJIY010000047.1:0-11972 GCA_050042985.1 Phormidesmis sp.
GCTGGAATCTGTTGATTAGCTTGCGTAGAGTTGCCATTGGCTACACGCTAGCTTCGTTAATCGCCATACCGCTGGGCATTCTCATTGGCATTTCACCCATTGCGTACAAAGCGTTCAATCCGTATGTGCAAATCCTCAAGCCGGTCTCTCCTTTAGCCTGGTTACCGCTCGGTCTCTATATCTTTAGAGACTCTGAGCAAACGGGCGTGTTTATCATCATGATCTCCAGCATTTGGCCGACACTGACGAATACGGCCTTTGGGGTCGCAAATGTTAATCCTCAGTTTTTAGATGTCTCTAAGACGCTGGGTGCTTCTAGGTTGAGAACTATTCTCAAGGTAATTATTCCAGCGGCGCTACCGAATATTGTTTCAGGGATGCGCATCAGTATGGGCATCGCTTGGCTGGTAATCGTAGCCGCTGAAATGCTTTTGGGTTCAGGGGTTGGCTACTTTATTTGGAATGAATGGAACAACCTTTACATTCCAAATATTTTAGTTGCTATCTTTATCATTGGCCTGATGGGATTGGTTTTGGATAATATCTTTGCTGCTCTAGAAAAGTTTGTTGAATTTGGGCGTAAAACGTGAGTATTGCCGCTGTGAATCCCGTAAATACAGACTCAGTGGATGAGTCTATGCTGCCGCTAGCTCAGCTGTCTATTCGCAACGTGACGAAAGTCTTTTCGGGGAAAAAAGACTTGTTCAGCAAGCTAACTAAAAAGACCAGTCGCGATTTCACAGCGATTGAAGACATTACTTTCGACATTCAGCCCAATACGTTTGTCTCCATTATTGGTCCGTCAGGCTGTGGCAAGTCCACATTGCTGAACATGATTGCAGGACTCTCCGATATTTCGGGCGGAGAGATATTGCTCAATGACCAGCCGATTGTAGGGCCTGGGCCGGATCGGGGCATGGTGTTTCAAAACTACGCTCTCATGCCCTGGATGACAGTAGAGGAGAACATTCGCTTTGCCGTAGAGACGGTATATCCGAAGCTTGCACCCAAGCAAATGACACGGACTATCAAAGAACAGATTCAGCTGGTGGGGCTAGAAGGCGCTGAGAAGAAACATCCCCACGAACTCTCTGGCGGCATGCGGCAGAGAGTTGGCATCGCCCGCGCACTGGCAATCAACCCGCAAATTTTGCTCATGGACGAACCGTTTGGCGCGCTAGATGCGTTAACTAGGGGCTTCTTGCAGAGCGAGGTTGAGCGCATTTGGGAGCAGCAGCGTAAGACCGTGATTATGATTACGCATAGTATTGAAGAGGCTCTGTTGCTTTCTGACCGGATTGTGATGATGACGAGGGGACCAGCGGCGCGGGTCGATGAGATTCTGGAGGTGCCGTTTGAGCGGCCTCGTAATCGCGAGACGATTGATCAGCATCCGGCTTATCACCAACTAAAGGCTGAGATGGAAAGTCACCTGTTCCGGGAGACTCAGGCGGTGGAGGCATCTCGGTTGCGTTAACTTTTGGTGTCCACGACGTGGCTGTGGGACGTCGGTTTGTGCCTACGTTGTCGACCCACCCCGTCACTGCGTGCCACCCCTCCCGAGAGGGGATCTACTTCAGGAGATGAGGATAGAGAGGGCGGTCACTAAAAAACACAGCCGAGACAAATCTCCTCCTCGGAGCGGTAGGACCCTGCGTCGCTTTGCGGCGCTAAGGAATGCCTACCAAGACAGGAGTGCCCACAGGGCGAGGTGGGTCGGTAACTGTGGACATAAGTCGTTATCTCAGACTTATATGTACATGGTAGCCACAGAGAGAATCTAGATTTTTCATTTCAAACTATCTTTTCACTGAGGAATTTGTAATATGACTATGTCAGAAATCACGTCTAAACTGTTGGCTGCGAAGAAAGAGAAAGGCCTGAGCTTTGCTGATCTAGAAGAGAAGCTCGGTTTTGATGAAGTCTGGATTGCTTCTGTGTTTTACCGGCAGGCCAGCGCTTCTGAAGAAGAGGCAAAAAAAATGGTAGAACTCATCGGACTCGGACCAGAGTACGCTGAGGCGCTGACAGAGTGTCCGGTGAAGGGTGGCCTCGATCCGCTGGTGCCAACAGATCCGCTAATCTATCGCTTTTACGAGATTATGCAGGTGTACGGTATGCCCGTGAAAGCAGTAGTGCATGAGAAGTTTGGCGATGGCATTATGAGCGCGATTGATTTCTCGATTGATGTGGAAAGAGAAGAAGATCCGAAGGGCGATCGCGTAAAAGTAATCATGTGTGGCAAGTTCTTACCCTACAAAAAGTGGTAAGCATCATCAGCATTTGAGCGATATCCGCAGCTTTGGCATGTGCCTACAGCTAGCGCTTGCCGAATCAAACACCAGCTCAATGGTTCTGTAAGAATAGTGCTGTAAGAAATGTCCTTGGCATCGCCTGCCAAGGACATTTCTGTTGTATCTGCGTAACGTCTTGGGTTTTCTATTGCAGGCATTCACTGACATTACAGAAACAAAATTAACCGGATTAGGCGTGGTTTGTACGGTATTATATCTCAAAGAATGATAATCATTATCAAAACCAAATGCCCATGAACCTGTCATCCTCGCGCCTTTTTATCAAGCTGTCTGCGCTCTCCTTTGCATTGAGTCTCGTCAGCCATACCCAGGCAAGCCACGCGCAAAGCAATCCTCAAGTAGTTGCAACCTACAGCGTGCTTTGCGATTTGACGGAGCAAATCGCTGAGTCTACCGTAGACGTCGACTGTCTGATTGGTGCAGGCGAAGATCCTCATGTGTACAGTGCCACTCCTGCGGACCGGCGAGCCATAGAAGATGCGGACTTGGTCTTATACGGTGGCTACAATTTTGAACCTGCAATTATTCAGATGATTGAAGCTACTGAGACTGATGCGCCCAAAGTCGCTGTCTCAGAAGTTGCTGTCCCAGAGCCGCTAGAAGGCGGACATCATGATCATGGCCACGAAGATCATGACGAGCACGGCGATGAAGACCATGATGATCATGGCCACGAAGATCATGACGAACACGGCGACGAAGACCATGACGAACATGGTGATGAAGACCATGATGATCATGACCATGAGCAAAGCAAAGCAGGTCACGAAGGAGGCCATGATCACGACGAGCACGGCGACGAAGATCATGACGAGCATGGCGACGAAGACCATGATGAGCATGGCGATGAAGAAGACATGGAGGCAGATCCTCACGTTTGGCACGATGCTGAAAACGGCATCGCCATGGTGAAAGAGATTCAAACTCAGCTCAGCGCAGTTTCTCCAGAGAATGCAGCCCTGTATGCAACCAATGCTGAAGCCTTGGTTGCTCAGCTAGAACAGCTAGATACCTGGATTCAGACGCAAATAGATACGGTGCCCGCTGATAGCCGTACGCTCATTAGCACCCACGACGCACTGGGCTACTATGCCGACGCCTATGGCATTGAGATTGAGCCCGCGCTCGATAGCTTTAGCACCGAGGCCCGGCCTTCAGCCGCCGCTATTCGAGAGCTTGTAGAGGTCGTTAAAGAAACCGGCGTGCAAAGCATTTTTGTCGAATCGACTAGCAATCCAGGTCTGATTGAAGCGGTTGCGAGAGAGACAGATATTGCCGTCTCAGAAGATCCGATTTATGCCGATAGCCTAGGTGAAGAGGGTACAGTGGCTGCGAGCTACCAAGGTATGCTTATGGCCAACACTTGCACTATTGTTGATGGTTTGGGTGGTACCTGTGACGAGGCTACGGTGCTGGCAATTTTGGAATAGCCTTAACAGGTTAGTGCGGTGTCAACACATATTTTTGGGTTTGACGCTGCACGTGTGTATTCCCCCTTCATATCTTCAGAGCAAGACAACAGAAAAGTATGGATTGGCTGTTAGATCCGTTTAACTACGAGTTCATGCGTCAGGCACTAATGGCCGGTGTACTCATCGGCATTTTGTGTCCGGTCATTGGCACGTATCTCATTGTGCAGCGAATGGCACTGCTGGGCGACGTTGTGGCCCACGCGGTGCTGCCGGGGTTGGCTGTCGCCAACTTCCTCAATATTCCCTTGCTGACCGGGGCCTTTGTCTCCGGGATGTTTAGCACCTTCGTCACCGATTGGATTCGTTCGCAATCCAAGGTCAAAGTCGATACGGCCATGGCCATTACCTTCTCTAGCTTTTTCTCCTTGGGCGTTGCGTTGCTCACCGGTTTGCGCAGCCGGTTAGATCTAGAAGAATTGCTCTTTGGCAACATCTTGAGCATTACACCCGCTGATGTGAGAGAAATCGGGCTGATTACGATCGCTGTTTTACTCGCGATTAAAGTGTTTTACAAGGAGCTGTTGTTCTTTACGTTTGACAGGTTGGGAGCAGAAGCTGTTGGGTTGCCAGTCATTGCCATTAATACTGGTCTGATGGCTGCAATTACGCTGACAATTGTGGCCAGCATCAAAACAGTCGGGGTGATTTTGGTGATAGCGCTAATGGTGAGTCCAGCAGCGGCGGCTTATTTGCTTACCAAAGAGCTGCACTGGATGATGCTCGTCGGCTCAGGGATAGGTGTGCTTTCTTGCATGATTGGCATGTACATTAGCTACTATTTCAACACGCCTTCTGGGCCTGCGATCGCACTTACCCTATTCACCTGCTTTCTGTTGACGCTGTTGTTCAGTCCCAGTCAGGGAATTTTGACCCGCGATTTGAGAAGGCGCGATAGTAAGGCTACACCTGCGGAGTATCGTTCACCCAGCCGCTAAGCCTGTCATTCAAAATTGCTTAAAACCTGCCTTGCAGAACCTTCAGAAGCTACGGGCGGGTTACGTATAGATTTGCCGCAGCTATCTTGGCCAGCGCAACATTTCTAGGGATTCACCTAGAACCTACGCTAGCAAACAAAGGGTATCGACGCACCGCCGTTTAGCACCGACTGAATATTGGCCCCGTAGGCTTGCTGAATATTCTCCATGGTCATTACCGCTTGGGGCGTATCGTTGGCTAATACACGACGATTGAGTAATAAGAGGCGGTGATAGCGAAGCAGCGCATCGCCCCACTCATGGCTGCAAACTAACAGCGTTTTGCCCTGCTCGCTGAGGTCAGCGAAAATGCTCATTATAATTGCTTCGGTCTTTTTATCAATGCCGCTAAAAGGCTCATCTAGCAAGAATAAATTTGGGTCTTGAGCCAGCGCACGGGCCAAAAAAATCCGCTGCTGCTGCCCACCCGAGAGCTGACCAATTTGTCGGTGTCGCAGCGGCAACATTTCTACTCGGTCTAGCGCTGCGCTGACCCGCTTCTTGGCTTTGGCATCTGGGGAGCGCCCCCAGCCCAATGTCGCAGTCTGCGCCATCATCACCACATTCCAGGCGGTAACCGGATAGTCCCAGTCGATTTGCGATCGCTGCGGCACATAAGCTACCTGCCGCCGCTGTCGCTTTAGCGTTGTTCCATCTAGTAAAATCTGTCCTTTGTAGGGTACCAGACTCAAAATCGCTTTTACCAACGTGCTTTTTCCCGCACCGTTAGGGCCGATGAGTCCAACCCATTCACCAGGATTCAAAGTCAATGAAACCCCGGTCAGGGCTTCGATACCTCGATAGCTAACCGATAAATCGTGAACATCTAACATCTTGAAATGATAATCATTATCAGAACCTATGGGCAAGCATAGCAGATTTTTTTGACGCTGTCGGATAGCCAGTGCACAGTCTGTGAAAGGAGCCGCAAACGACCGGAAATGTGATATAAGAATGATAATCATTATCATTTTTTTGGCGTTTGCTTATGCCAGCTTCAAAAGTCGACCGGACAGTTCCCTCCTATGCTGAGGCCAGTACTGAAGACGGTGTGGCAGCGCTGCCTAAGCAAGGGATGCCGGTCACTATTATTACTGGCTTTTTGGGCAGTGGTAAAACCACGCTGCTCAACCACATTTTGAATAACGCTCAAGGGCTGAAAGTGGCGGTGCTGGTGAATGAGTTTGGCGATATCAATATCGACACTCAGCTTTTGGTTTCGGCCGATCAAACGATGGTGGAGCTGAGCAATGGCTGCATTTGCTGCACCATCAACGAGAGCTTGGTCGATGCGGTGTATCAGGTGCTAGAGCGAGAAGAGAAAATTGATTACCTAGTGATAGAGACCACCGGACTGGCCGATCCGCTGCCGATTATGATGACGTTTGTAGGGACCGCGCTAAAAGATTTGACCCGGTTAGATTCTGTGTTGGGTGTGGTCGACGCTGAGACGTTTGGCCCCGAGCTGTTGAAGCACTCAGTGTATGGCAATCAGCTGACTTATAGCGATGTGATTTTGCTGAACAAAACCGACTTGGTGGATGCCGATAAACTCGACAATATTGAACGAGAGATTGGTCTGTTGAAATCTGACGCGCGGATTTTGAGCTGTAGTCTAGAAAGTACGTCTGACTTACCGCTATCGGCAATTTTAGATGTCGGCCTAGCGGATACTGAGACCTATGCGCTTTCAGAACGAGAACTCTCTGACCACTTAGTAGCTGATCGCTTCGTCTCGATTCCTTTTCGTAGCGATCGCCCCTTCGACCTCACCAAGTTTGAACACTTTCTCATGCAGCAGCTTTCTGAAAATATCTTCAGGGCCAAAGGCATTCTCTGGTTTGAAGGACAGCCACAGCGCTATATTTTTCAGCTGGCAGGCAAGCGATGTAGCTTATTACCCGACCCTAAAACCCGACCGAGTGAAAACCAGCTCGTGTTTATTGGTCACCAGCTAAACCCGCTACAGCTCCACCAGCAGATCAACAATTGTTTGACGGGTCAACCCGTTTCTTTGCTATGCACTTGATTTTTAGCTGAGCCTAAGAGTTTCTTTTCGATATTTTTTCATACACCTTTCCCTTTAAAGTAGGCCATTCCATGACTGCATTGACCGCATCTAGTTCTGTTGCTTTAGATCCTTTGTCTCCATCCATTTCTGAAAGCGAATCCGCTGTGCACAAACCCAGCGTTTCAGATGCAGAAATGCGGCAGGCTGTACGAACCTTACTCATTGGGCTAGGCGAAGATCCTGACAGAGAAGGTCTTGTGGATACACCCAAACGGGTAGTCAACGCACTTAAATTTTTGACCTCTGGCTACGATCAGTCTTTAGAAGAATTACTCAATGGTGCCATTTTCCACGAAGATGCTCATGAAATGGTGATGGTCAAAGACATTGACCTGTTTAGTTCCTGCGAACACCATATATTGCCTATTTTAGGAAAAGTGCATGTCGCATATATTCCCGATGGCAAGGTGATAGGGCTGTCTAAAATCGCTCGTATTTGCGAAATGTATGGCCGCCGCCTACAGGTTCAAGAACGGCTGACGGCTGATATTGCCAAAGCGATTGAAGAGGTGCTTCAGCCTAAAGGCGTGGCCGTGGTTGTAGAGGGTTCTCACATGTGTATGGTTATGCGCGGCGTCCAAAAGCCCGGCTCTTGGACGGGCACTAGCTCAATGCGGGGCGTATTTGAAAGCGACGCCAGCATTCGTCAGGAGTTTATGAGTCTCCTGTCTCATCAGGCGACTTTTAGCTGAATACCTGCTTACGCCTGAGAACCTTACACCTGAGAAATACTTGCCTGCTCGTCCTCGAACTAATTTGTTTTGCCTATCTATAGAAAACGAGAAACAGCGATTTTTTGTAGATAGGCTTTTATGGGAGAAAGTAAGATGACCACACATTCAAGCACACCGTCTTCGTCACAAGTCCTTTCAGATGAAGCAGCGCTAATGTCTGTTGATGACAAACGATTGCCGGTCACGATTGTCACGGGTTTTTTGGGTAGTGGTAAAACCACTTTGCTCAACCACGTTTTAGAGACTTTTGAAGACTTTAAGGTGGCGGTCCTGGTAAATGAATTTGGCGATATTAATATCGATAGCCAGTTTATCGTCCAGCTCGACCAAGACATGATTGAGCTGACCAACGGCTGCATCTGTTGCAGCATTAACGACGACCTGCGCAATGCGGTATACCGGGTGCTAGATCGCCGCGACCAAATTGACTACTTAGTAGTAGAAACCACAGGCGTTGCCGACCCGCTGCCGATTACGCTCACTTTTTTGGGCACAGAACTGCGAGATATGACGCGGCTCGACTCAATTTTGACCCTGGTAGATGCAGAGACGTTTGCCCCAGACGTTTTTGACTCCCAGGCGGCCTACAGCCAGATAGCTTATGGCGATATTATTGTGCTCAATAAAACAGATCTGGTGAGCGATGAGCGCTTAGAAGAGCTAGAGGAAGGTATTCGTAGCATCAAGACCGGTGCCAGAATTTTGCGGGCGGAGCAAGGGAAAGTGCCGCTGCCGCTGATTATTGATGTCAAAGTAGGAGAAGCCGGAGCCTATCAGGAAAAAGCGACTGAGGCGCTTGCAGATCAGGTCGATGACGCTCACCATCATGATCACTCAGGGCACGATCACTCAGGGCACGATCACTCAGGGCACGATCATTCAGAACATGAGCATTCAAAGCATCATCACGATCATTCAGAGCACGATCATTCTGGGCATGGGCATTCTGGACATGACCATCATGATCACTCAGGGCACGATCACTCAGGGCATCTAGAAAATGATGGTTTTATGTCTGTTTCTTTTCAGTGCGATCGCCCCTTCGCCCTCAAGAAATTTCAACAGTTTCTAGATAATCACCTCCCCGAGAATGTCTTCAGGGCCAAAGGCGTTCTTTGGTTTCAAGAAAGTCCAGCCAGACACTTCTTTCAGCTTACGGGCAAGCGATTTCAGCTAGAAGATAGCGAATGGTCGGGCCCTCAGAGTAACCAGCTCGTGTTTATTGGTCAGAACATAGACAAAGACGCTATCACGCAGCTATTAGAAGACTGCTTAGCGCCTGTTTCTGTGCCGGTGTAGCTAGCGAGCTATGGGCTCTCAGCTTCTAGCTGACCAGTGCAGGGAGCACAGAGCCCAAAAAATTCTAGGGTATGGTAGAAAATCTGAAAGTGGGATGACTGGCTTAATTTTTCCTCTAAAGAATGTACAGGACAATCTTCAACCGGAACAGAAGTACCGCAGTTTACACAGGTCAGGTAGTGGCTGTCATCAGAGGCCAGACCATATGCCCACTCACCATTGGGCAGTACTCTAGCCTGCGCGAGTCCTTTTACCTGGAGCGATCGCAATGATCGGTAAACCGTTGATAGGCCGACAGGTTTCTCTCCGTCTTTCAGCCGCTGGTAAATCATCTGAGCGGTCAGCGTTTCACCTGCCTGCTCTAGCAAAAGGTGAACTTGCTTTTGGGCGCGGGTGAGATGCGGTTTGAGCGAAGAAGTGGTTTTCATAAGAAGATGCCTGCTCGCAACAAAGAATGTAACAACTTGTTTAGCCTTGCAGCCACACAGAAAAAGGGGCCGCAATCCTGGTATATAAACTAACAATGATTATCATTCTCATTTTAGTGTGCGAGGTCACTAATGTCATCTAAAACGTCCCCACCCACCTCTCTAACGGGCTCCTCAACAGCCTCTCCACCCACCTCCACAAAGCTTAATCTTAAGCATCGACCTCGGCGGCTGCGTCGCACAGATGGGCTCAGGCGCATGGTGCAGGAAGCTCGTTTGACCGTAAACGATCTGATTTATCCGGTATTCGTCATGGAGGGCAGCAATCTAAAAGAAGAGATTTCGTCCATGCCCGGATGTTATCGTTACTCGCTAGATTTACTGCTGAGCGAAATCGCCGCTGCCGCTGAGCTAGGGATACCTGCGATCGCCCTTTTCCCACTCATCCCCTACGACCAAAAAGACAACGCTGGCACCGAAAGCTACAATCCTCAAGGTCTAGTGCCCCGTGCCATTCGAGCTATTCGGCAAGCCGTCCCTGACATGATCGTGATTACCGATGTTGCGCTCGATCCTTACAGCACAGAAGGTCACGATGGCATTGTAGAAGACGGCAAAATTCTCAACGATGAAACCGTTGCGGTGCTGGTCAAACAAGCCTTGTGTCAGGCAGAAGCCGGTGCTCATATGGTTGCCCCTTCCGACATGATGGATGGTCGTGTGGGCGCTATGCGCGCGGCCCTGGATGCCGAAGGTTGGATTGACGTGAGCATTCTGGCTTACTCTGCAAAATACGCCTCGGCCTACTATGGTCCCTTCCGCGATGCCCTTGACTCAGCCCCTAAGTTTGGTGACAAAAAGACCTACCAAATGGACTCAGCCAATGGCCAAGAAGCCCTCAAAGAAGTCGCTCTCGATATTGCCGAAGGGGCCGATATTGTCATGGTAAAACCAGCGCTCGCTTACATGGATGTCATCTATCGGATTCGACAGCAGACGCATATACCCATTGCTGCTTACAACGTGAGCGGCGAATATTCGATGATTAAAGCCGCTGCTCAGCAGGGCTGGATAGATGAGAAAAAGATTGTTTTAGAAACATTAACAGGCCTTAAACGAGCAGGCGCTGATCTGATCTTGACTTACTTTGCAAAGGATGTGGCTCACTGGCTAAAAGAGTGAGTCTCATGTACTTTATTATACAGACGGGGACATAAGTTTTTGCACAGGCGTTAGAAAAAGACTTGTTTTACGACAAGTCTTTTTGAGTCTGTTGTAAGCATCTATACATTAGGAAATTTTCTTATGGCTACAGCCATTAATTCTACGAGCACTCGGATTTCTTCAGCCAAGTTGGGGCTTTCAGCTAGCTCTATTTTGAACGGCGTTGATGCGGCAGCGCTCAGTTGTCTGCCCCCCATTTGGCAAACAATAGCGGCAAAAGAAGTCGAGATTGGGCATAGCGATTCAGACTTTTTGATTGCCCTAGCTCGACTGTTCTTTACGAAAGGAACAGATAGCAGTTCGGAGGTCTTTCAACGGCAGGCTCAGCAGGAGTCGCCTCAAACTTCTAGATTCCAGTCTTTTTATGGCAAAGGGGTCTTCGAGACTTTGGACTTTTTCGGTCATGACTTTTTGACTACGGCCTATCCTAACTTTGAGCGATCGCGCCAAACTGCCAAAGCGCAAGACGGCGCTGAGCGAGTAATTGCATTTGCCCAAGCCGCGTTTGCAGATTTTGGCTATGACCTGCCCGCCAGCTTTTACTGGATGCTGCTGTGCCCCATTGAGCGCGACTCTATTTACGAGGCACGTCCAATGTTTTTTGATCCACAAATGCAGGGTGTTAAGCGAGCTTATGATTCGTGCTTGCATGGGTTTAATGTCACCGCCATGCTGATGCGAATGCAGGCTCACGCTTCTAAGCAGGGATTGTTGATCCAGCATGGCTGTGGCTGCGATCATTCTCTGGCACAGATGATTCCAGGCCAATCAAAACTCTCTTTTGAGTTTGAAAGCGAGCGAGGGAGGAAGAAAGCAATCACCGCTTATATATGGCGCTGTTGGAATGAGTACTTCCTCTTTCCTTTAGGTGTTCATGCGAACACTTTGGCGCTGTAGCTTACGTTCCTACGCATAATCAGTATCCCCTGGCGCTGCTAGGGGATTGTTGTTTGAGTCAGTGTCCGTAGAAGCATTGATAGAGAATAGACTATGACGAGTCACGTTAGAATTGCGATCGCAGGTGCTGGCATCGGTGGCTTTGCCACACTCGGGCACCTGGTCGAAAATCTGCGGGCGATGTCGTCTACTCCAGTTGTTATCTATTGGCTACAGCCACCCAAAGACATTCAATTCGACAGCTTGAGCGTGGCGCAGCGCAATCGCCTCATTCATCTCAAAAGCATCGGCATAGACCCGGCCCAGCTCTTTGGTGGTGGTCAAGTCTATCACCCCATGCAGCCCTCACAGTTCACCTTCAACGGCAACAGCGCCGCCCGTGGCTTCAACTTTGTTGCCCAGCGCTACGACAGCAACGATTACTTTGAGTGGGTGCAGGCCAACCGCCCTTTACTCGCTGCCCTATATCCAGACTTTGCACCAGAAACCGGTCAGCAGCGCCATCCTGCGCATACCCTTGACGACATTGAGGGCACAACACCTCGCGGGGCCTACGGG
>JBHJIY010000048.1:0-13991 GCA_050042985.1 Phormidesmis sp.
CCATACGTAAACACGCAAGGCGTTCCTTCTGGCAACAGAGGTTGAATTTCCTGCCACACATAGGGGCTACCGTAGATCACAACTGCCTGTACGTTGCTGCCGAGTGCTTTGATGATTCGATTAGCGATCGCACTCAAGCCTCCACTACTCTTAAACGGATTTCCTCGAATAAACAGCTGCACCAGCGACATTACATCCGTCTTCAGCCGAGAAACATCTGCACTGCGAGCATCCAGCAGCTCTAGCCTGTAGCCCTGAGCGGTCGGCACGGTAACCGCAGGCGCAGTCCGATTCAAAAACCGGCACTGCAAAACATCATCTACCAGCACAATATTTTGCCCCGGCATCAGCGGCCCGCTAATCACCTGACTCAGTGATTGAGACGGCGCATAGCTCACCTGCTGCGAGCTGCGCAAAATCTCCGCAGCCAGCGATTGAATTTCATCAGTTGCCATCAGCTCAGGCTGAACGGGCGGCACCGCGTAATGCTGCCACGCATGGCGAGAAAGACCGTCTGTCACCATCACATCTGCAATCTTGTGCTTGGCGCGCCAAATGCGTTCCACCGCTCGCAAAATCACCGCTGGCGCAATTCGTCCGGCCTTCACCGCATCGCAAACTGCCGTAATGCATCCTTCCACGTCTTCAGGCATCAGCAAAATATCAGCCCCAGCTTCCACAGCCAGCACCGCCGCCTCATAGGGACCATACCGCTGAGTAATGCCGCCCATCACCAAGGCATCGGTCACGATCAGGCCGTCAAAGCCTAGGTCGTGACGCAGTAAACCGCTGAGGGTGACTTTGGAAAAAGTTGAGGGTTGGTCAGGATCTATTTTTGGCAGCTGAAGGTGAGCCGTCATGACACTGTCTACGCCGGATGCGATCGCCTTCACAAAAGGCACTAGTTCCACGGCCTGCAAACGTTCAAAGTCATGATTTACGACCGGCAAACTCAAGTGAGAATCAACATCTGTATCGCCATGCCCTGGAAAATGCTTTGCCGAAGTCAGCACTTGAGAACCCGCTGAGCTATCGCTGGTTCCGGCAATAAATGCGCCCGTCAGCTCGGCAACAACCTCCGCCTCTTCGCCAAAAGAACGAACATTGATCACAGGATTCGCCGGATTGTTGTTGATATCAACGACTGGTCCGAGCAGCCAATTCAGCCCAATTGCCGTTGCTTCCTGCGCTGTTGCAGCGCCCATCTGCCGAGAAAGCTTCAGCGCCAAAGGCATGTCGCGCTTCGCAATTTCGCCTAGGGCCATTGGTGGCGCAAACCAAGTCGCACCGCTAAAGCGCTGACCCACCCCTTCTTCAATATCTGCGGCCATGAGGAGAGGATACTTGGCCCAGCCTTGCAGCTGCTGCGTACGTACGCCCACTTCTGCTGCGCTACCGCCAAGCAGAATAACACCGCCAATTCCCAGTGCTAAGACTCTTTGAAGATCATCGTTTTTCGACTCCCACTGGGGATATTCCACCTCGTGATCGAACAAATGGCCAGTGGTGCGCACCACCATCATTTGGGCGACTTGCTCTTCGAGCGTGAGCATATCTGGACTAGGGAGGCGTGAAGAAAGCATCTGCGATTATGGGCACCCACCTAAAGCGGTGCCCCTTCGTAAGGGGAACCAACGGAGGGGTCTCGGTGATTGCGATATACACCGGGAACCCCTCCCTTGCGGTTCCCCTTGATAAGGGGAACCAGAATCTGACAAGCCTGAAAGTAGAGCCTGAAAGCCTAAGCCTATGGCGTCTCAATATCGCCTAGATCTTGAGCATCAATCGAATCGCC
Organism: Phormidesmis sp.; assembly: GCA_050042985.1. Classification (GTDB taxonomy): domain Bacteria; phylum Cyanobacteriota; class Cyanobacteriia; order Phormidesmidales; family Phormidesmidaceae; genus Phormidesmis. The sequence continues at coordinate 1,796 of JBHJIY010000048.1, forward strand.
GGCTTTGCGCTCAGCACTAATCTGATTGAGCACATTCAGCACGTTTGTCGCCAAGTCAAATGAACGGTCTTCTTTGAAGGTGACTTCTGGCGTGCGCCTTAGCTTCATGCGCTGACCCAGCTGACGGCGCACGTAGCCTTCCGCCGCCTGCAAGCCAGCCATTGTTTCTGCCTTGGCTTCATCAGTGCCGTAAATGCTCACAAATATTTTGGCGTGCTGCAAGTCTCCGGCGACATCGACATCGGTGATACTGACCATGCCAGCGCCAACGCGGTCATCTTTGATATCGTTCAGCAGCATTTGGCTGACTTCACGTTTGATAGAGGCTGAGACCTTTGCGACTCGTCTACTAGTAGCCATAAGTAATCAGAAGATAGTTGAAAAAGGGGGCATCTGGTCGGCGTCCTATGGCTCGGTCCATCTGCTGCGACATGAACGCAATGTGATTACGAAAGCCCCAGCATTGCCTGCATTGTGAAAACAAGACCAATAAAGGAGGCAACGACGGCGCTTACAAGTGCGATCGCAGTTGAGGGCCGCTTGAGCAAAGGCACCAAAGGCTCTACTGCGTTGTAGAAAACACCAAGGGAAAAGCTAATGAGGTAGCGAGGGTAGCGAGAGACATTGGCGAAAAATTCTTGCATAACGGTGAAATCGTAAACAGAGCAAAAAACAAATAGGAAGGAGTCTTAAACGCGCATAGGCTCTATTCTACCGCAAGAGATATTGATGAAAGCTCACAGGCAATACATCTTTAGCCAATACATCTGCGCCTTATCTAAGGCGTCTACATCAAATGCATCTACCAGGAGAACTCAGCCAGTCATGCAAAGAAAACGGTAGAGTTTAGCAATGTCTTCTCCCTCACTGCTTTCATCTGACTCTGACTTTACTGTCACGATGGCCCGCCCTTTCATCAAATGGGCAGGCGGAAAGTCGCGCTTAATCGATCAGTACAAACCTTTTTTACCGACAGACTACACCCGCTACCACGAACCGTTTTTAGGCGGCGGGGCGCTGTTTTTTCATCTGGCACCTCAGCTGCACTCGCAGGAAAAAAAGGCGTTCTTGAGCGACCTCAACCCCGAGCTAGTAAATGTATACACCTGCGTACGCGACCGAGTAGAAGAGCTAATAGAGCAGCTGTTAAGGCATCAAGAGCTACATGATAAAACGCATTATTACGAGGTGCGAGCACAGCTTCAAACCGCCCCCGTCGCCCGCGCCGCTCGCTTCATTTACCTCAACAAAACCTGCTTCAACGGCTTGTACCGCGAAAACTCAAAAGGCCTATTCAACGTACCGATAGGCCGCTACAAAAATCCTAAAATCTGCGCGCCTGATCTCCTTCGTCCAGCGTCAGCCGCACTGCAAATCGCTGACATCTCTGAGCGACCCTTTACTGCCATTGCAGAGCGCGCAACCAGTGCAGAAGACTTTGTCTACTTCGACCCGCCTTATCATCCGCTTAGTGACACCAGTAAATTCACCGCCTACAGTCGATACCGCTTCGGCATAGAACAGCAAACTGAGCTGAAAGAATTGATGAAGCAGCTTGCTCAGCGCAAAGTACAGGTCTTAACCTCCAACTCTGACTGTCCGTTTATTCGCGATTTATACAAGAGCTTTCGAGTAGAAACCATCACCGCTGCGCGCTCAATTAATTCCAAAGCCAGCAAAAGAGGCAAAATCACAGAGGTTTTAGCGATCGCGTAGCTTCATGCTGCCATGTCCATCAAGCAGTCAAGCAAATAGCTGTTCCAATGAATACTCAAAGCTAGGGAGAATAGGGCTGGTCAAAATGTCGCCTACTTGCAATGTCACCACTAGGACTAACTGAGAATTCTCTCGTCTATACACGCTTACTTGCTTGAGTCGCCAATCTAAGATCCAATATTCTCGAACACCCTGAACCGAGTAAAGCCTGAGCTTGAGATTTCTATCTCGCCTGATGTTATCTGCACCTAAAGACAGTACCTCTACCGCTAGATCTGGAGCTGCAATTAAGTGCCCTGAGTCATCTAGAACTGCTGACAAACGATTTTTCTCAACCCAAACCACGTCGGGTATGACGTTATCTGCATCTGTAAACAGAACACCAGGACAAATGGAAGCTTCACCCAGCTTAGTTGATAAAGACCAAGCATCTAAAGCAGAAAAAATGCGACCGCATGTCTTTTGATGCCCCCAGTGTGGTGCGTGAGTCACGAGTAGTTCTCCATCAATGATCTCGTAGCGCTTTCCATCTTTAGGCAGCAGATCTAGGTCTGAAGACTTCCATCGAAATTTAGCAACCACAGCCGTGTCCTTTTGCAATATTCATAGTTTACTCGCTATCTCTGGTCTGTTGGGCTGGCTTCGTATTTGTACAGAAGGCTCACTACCTCCACAGCCTTTTCCAGATAAACTCACGAGCCATCAATAGCGAAAAACACGGACATCCGCCGCTAGCCTCGCTGGGAAAAATACGAGAAAGTTGTATTTCTTAAACAGTGATGATTTCAAAGGCGAAAAAGCTCTCTATTAGTGGCGGTGTTGCCATCGCCGTTCTGCTCAGTGCAACAGTTGGGCTCAAAGTATTTGCGCAGCAGCAAAGCACGAAGCAAATCGCAGCGCTCAATACTCACCTCGCGGATCTTCAAGATATTGCGGCCAATGAAACAGTGGCCCGGCTAGATGAAAAACTCATCGCCATGCAAATCGGGCCGTCAGCGCTCATTGACAACCCAAACGATGACATTGACAACAGTATCTATGCTGTCAATGAGGTGCTGAGCGAGGCTCTGAATGACTACTTCAACGAAACGCTTTTACTGACAGAATCTGCGCCGCTGCCCGCCGTACCAGAAGAAGTTGTCGCCTACATTCAAGCGCAGGAGACACACTTAGCAGACATTAAGACGCTGCTCACAGAGATGCCAGCACCCGTTTGGGCATTTGACTCGGCGGCGGGCTATGACACGGTACTGCCTCAGCACTGGAATACAATAAAACTACATCAGATGCTAACCGCGCGCAGCATACTACACATCCAGGCTGGGCAAACGAATGAAGCCCAGGACTATCTTCAAGCCGCACAAAATTTGCAGACTGGGTTAGGCAGCAGTCCACTCCTGCTTTACCAACTTTACAGCTACATAATGCTGCGACCACAGCTGGTAGTCCAGCGGTTTGGCACGGCTGTCTCTACAGAAATCGCACCTGAGAGCTATGCCCAAACTATGCTGGAAAGCGTAATAAGAGACAACCGCCAGGTCGGTCGCAGCATGTTACAACAACTCAATCATGACTCTAATAGCGATGCGATTAAAGCCGCTATTATCCACCCTTTTCCAAAGTTCTTTCCCAAGGCAATGATGCAGCTGTCCTTGAGCGATCGCGCTGCCGTGCTAGAAGAGAACTTTCAAGCGATCGCACAGCAAAATATCTGTGACCGGTCACAAACACCCACTATCGAGTACGCCGCATGGAATCCATTTAAAGCAAAGTACGACATTTCCTACTCACCTCTGGCGACAGCCGCCGACGTATCACTTTCAGCAGAGCTAAATACCTTGGTCGACGAAGCTCAAACCTACTTCAAAGTTCACCAGCAGTGGCCTCAGTCCTTGAATAGCTCAGAGTCTGTAGTTTGCCCAGGCACCCAATGGATCTACGAAAAAACGGCTGAAGGCATCACCCTTAGCTATAGCGGTGAAGCACCCTCGTCAAGAACTAGTTCGCCACTAACCTATCGCGCGTCTACGGCTATTCAGCAAGCACCGTAAACCCAAAGACTAAGCGTTGATACTCATCACAAAAGAGCCGGTGATCACTAGCGATCACCGGCTCTTTCATTGTGCTTACACCGTGAGCCTTATCGCAGTAAATTCTACGGCAAAAGCTATTTTCTCGTAGCAGCCAAAGAATCTATTCTTCGTAGCTGCCACCAACACTAATTGGCGTATTCAAAACTTCTGCACCTGCCAAGTCCACAGGACCGACGTCCGCGCCTTCAAGACTAGTATAGATAAGCGTAGCCCCGGCCAAGCTAACGTTCTCAATTGTTGTATCGTCTAGCGATGCATTGGTTAAAAATGCACCGGTTAAATCAGTGTTGACCAGTATTGCACCTGTCAGGTCTGCACCTTCTAAATTGGCATAGGACAGCTGCGTACCTGTCAGGTCAGCTTCTCGTAAATCTGCACCAATCAAGTGCTCGCCTGTGAGGTCCGCGTTGGTGAGATCGCAGCCTTTGCAAACACCTGTCTCTAGCAGCTGAGCAATGTCAGCAGGATTGGCAGCCAACGCTGCGTTTGGGGCTACGGTGGCAGCGAGGCCACTACCGCCCAATGCGATTACAGCTGCGAATAAAAAGGGCCTGAGCGCTTTCTGGGGTGCTTTTACCAAGGCTCTCATTGAGCGTTTCATCTGTTCTCTCCTCTTGCTTAAATCTCGATAAAGAAAGTGCTTTCCGTACTAAACAAATTCTTTATCATTTGTGGCTGATGACGCCTTCACTAGTAAGGGGCTTTACTTTATTTTGGGCGTCTTTGGACACTCTTCTGATAGATGTTCGTCCAAGGTATCAACAGGCTTTTTGTCGCCGATTCCTGTTTTTCAAGCTACATTCACTCTAATATTTCAAAGAATGAAAAGCATCTCTCCGTGGGCGCACATTTTTTGATGCGTATAATTCTGATTAAAAGGCAACCAAATCACCATAAAGACCTCAAGAAAAAGACCTAAAGCTATCGATAACCAAACGCGTTTCGTATAAATAAATTCTAGAACAAAGTGCCCCCCAAAGTAGGCAGTGTTAACCCTACCTCACCGTTAAAAAAGATACTTTGAGGGCGATCGCAGCTCTCACACGTTTAGACGTTCTAGCATTAGAACATTGAAGACAGGGCCTTTCCAGAGCCTTTGCGGGGATCAAGGCAGTGCACCGAATAGAGCGGTCACAGGTTTGAATTATTAGAATCAATATTTGTAAACATGTAGCAATGTAACCAAACATATAGACGTAGCGTTTTTGGCATTGACTAAAAACGGCGTATCAAAAAGTGCTGAATGAACGGCCACCTTTGGCGCACCAAACCTAGGAGCTGTCCGTTTTTAGGCTAGATCGGTGTAAGCTTATGAGCAATTCGGGCTCCCTTTCGATCGCTATGGACACGCTACTTCTATTCGTTTACTTTCTAGTCGTGTTTTATGTTCTTTACCAGATGGCGCTGTCACTGGAAAAGAAGCTGGAAGACCGGGTCATCATCCACGTAAAGAAGGATATTTTAGCTGCCCAAACCCAAACACAGCTCGACCACCAGAAAGAAGATGCTAGCCACATCAAAGCCGCTGCCGACGAAATGAGCTTCGGCAAAGGCAAGCTGCCCTACACTGTGCTGAAGCTCTCGGTTGGCAAGGGCACGCCTAAGGAGACGCTGAAGGCTCCTGACGCGATCAAACTCAAGAGTATGGGGGTTAGTGAAGCCGGTATTTTGGCCCTCTTGTCAGAGAAGATTTCCATTCGAGTCACGCCCACTGGTCAGCAAAGGCTCAGACCGATTTCGTATCTATCTGTATTCGTTAACAACGAAACCAGCGACATGCAGATTTACATTAACTGGGACCACAGCTCGATTGAGATGTTTAACGACAGTAATCGCGTTATCCGCAGCACGCCCAATATGCCGCGTGACCTGTCTCAGCCTCAAATTTTCAGTGTGGTCAATCCGCAGCGCTCTATGAGTTCGGATGTCACCATCGAAAAGAATTACTTCTATAGCCCCGAGAGCGATCGCATGGAACTGGGCGACGTGCTCGTCAACCTAGAGGAGCGTATAGAGTTTTCGCAGGTTAGCGACCCGACAACTGATGAAAAAAATATCCAGCCGCTCTACACCCTTGATCTCATGATTGGCATCAAGCGAGTGACCGAACCCAACGAAGAACTCATCAATCTATTAGTCCCGTTTGTTTTCACGCTCGAAATTGAGCCCGATAAAATTGCCCTACCGCCGCTGCGATGGCTGTTGCGACGCTTTGGCAAGCGCAACAAACCGGAGGGCAGCTGGTTCTGGGGAAACACAGGAGAAGGCTAGTAGCAGACACACTGTGTGGCAAAGGTAAAAACAACTGAGCTCGCCATAAAGCCAGGCAGAGAATCTCCCTAAAAAGCGCTTGATGTGAGGAGGACTCGAAGCGATACACTATATCTCTAGAGTTGGCTCAGTGGTTGCGGGCAGCGGAGACTATGCTTCGGCACAGCCCTCCGCAATTGCCTGAGGAAAGTCCGGGCTCCCGAAAAGTCACACTTGCTGGGTAACGCCCAGTGCGGGCGACCGTGAGGAGAGTGCCACAGAAACATACCGCTAACGGAAAGGCGGAAGTAGGAACGATGAATGATGAATGAAAGCCTGGCTTTAAATTCATACTTCTGACTTTATACTTCTGACTTTTACGAGTAAGGGTGCAAGGGTGCGGTAAGAGCGCACCGGCAGTATCGAGAGGTACTGGCCAGGTAAACCCCGGTTGGGTGCAAGGCCGAGGAGCAAGGGTTGACTTTTTACCCGCTCCGACAATTGTGTGCCGCTTGAGGCGTTTGGTAACAGGCGTCCCAGATAGATAACCACCTTGGTAGCCGTCAGGCCGACAAGAACAGAACCCGGCTTAGGTCCAGCTCTAGCTTCTTTTGCTCCGTGATTCCATTTCCCAGCCAACGCTTCAGCGTCCATGACAGATCACAACATTGCACCTCACGTTTCTGATATTGAACCGCTGCTCACTCAGCTCAACATTGCGCCTACTGCCGTTCGACACGATTTACTACGGCTAGCGCTGGTTGATATTTCTAGCTCGGCAACCACAAATAATGAAAAGCTGGAGTTTTTGGGCGATGCGGCGCTGCGGCTGGCAGCGGCTGAGTTTTTGATGGAGACGTATCCAGAGATGGCGCTGGGAGATATGTCGGCAGTGCGATCGCAAATTGTGAGCGATCGCATTCTCGCAACCCTCGCAAAGCAATACGATCTCCGCCGCTACCTCATTCTGTCTCGCAGTGCTGCTGGGGACAAAGCCGGCACAGACTCCCGATTAGCAGACACCTTCGAAGCCCTCCTAGGCGCACTGTATCTCAGCGCCGGTAACCTCAGCCTCATCCGCCCGTGGCTCGATCCTCACTTCGCTAAGCTCACCCACACCCTACGCACAGACCCCGCCCGGCAAAACTATAAAGCGGCCCTACAAGAACTCACCCAGTCGCATCACAAGTCGCTGCCTACCTATCAAGTCACAGAAATCAGCCAAACCCACGGTGATGAAGAACGCTTTGCCGCCCAGGCCTGGTTTCAAGAGCAGCTGTGGGGAGAAGGCAAAGGCCGCTCCATGAAAATGGCTGAGCAAGCCGCCGCCAAAGAAGCCTTTGGAAAATTGAAAGCGTCGCTCAAAGAACCCTCTCAAAACGGGAATCCTTGATATTAAGAGGTAATCTCCAGCATCTACCCTTCCTATCACGCTAAATACCACAATTTCACACCACAGAAAATAATGACGCAGCCTCCTAGCCACACAGCTCCGATTGACTTGGTTCTGTTCGGTGCGGGGCGCTGGGGCACTCATCTCCTGCGCAATCTATTGGCCCATCCTCAGGTGCGGCTGCGGGCCGTGGTAGAAGCTTCAACGCAGCGACTGCAAACTTTGCGACGTGAGCTAGATGACTCGATTGAGTTGATGAGTGATTGGCAAGCTGCGATCGCGCTAGAAGGCATACAAGCCTGCGTCATCGCAACGCCTGCGGCAACTCACTACACCCTCATCGAAGCCGCACTCAAACAAGGCCTACACGTTCTCGCCGAAAAACCTCTCACGCTAGATACAGCTAGTTCACAGGCACTGTGCAACCTAGCTGCCATGCATCAAAAGCAGCTCGTCATCGACCACACCTACTTATTTCACAGCGCAGTAACCGCAGGAAAATCCGCCCTCTCATCCATCGGCACCCCTCGCTACGGCTACGCCACCCGCACCCATCTCGGCCCCGTCCGCCGCGACGTCGATGCCCTCTGGGATCTTGCCATTCACGACATCTCCATTTTCAACCACTGGCTTGGCGAAAGCCCCACACAGGTACAGGCACAGGGCAGCAGTTGGCTTCAGCCCGATGTGACGACGCCACTTTCTCCGAACGGATTAGCTGATGTCGTCTGGTGTCGATTGCAGTATCCCAGCGGATTTCAGGCCACAGTTCACCTTTGCTGGGCCAACCCGGATAAGCAGAGACGGCTTTGTGTTGTGGGCGATCGCGGCACTCTCATCTTCGATGAAATGAATTCAGAAATGCCGCTCAGCCAACAATGTGGTGATTTTTCAGAGAAAGATGGCTGGTTTACACCACAGAACGTAGAAACTCGAGCTCTCTCAGTGCCACGTTCAGAGCCCTTAAAGCAGGTATGCGATCACTTTGTTCTCTGCATGCAAAACAGCCAGCATTCAGTGCTTTCTTCAGGTGAAGTAGGTACCAGTCTGGTATCAGTGCTTGTTGCATTATCCAATTCACTCAACCAGAAAGGAAGCTGGATCAACGTCGGGAAATAGCCTCTGAAATTACACAAACAGGTCGAAAACATCCGAGCTGCCAACGACACTTGTATATCCCTTAGCTCGGAGACCTTCTCTTAATTTTTTGTCGTTCCTCCACAAAGGCATATCTAGATCGATGCTTAGTGCAACAAACGGAATATCTTCTGGATCGATATTTGCACATAGGCTGTGCGCTTTCATGAAGCTTCCAGACGCAATAGCTATATTTGGAATCACCGTAATATTTGCAAACAAATCTTGTGTGAATAACTTGAGAGCGTCTTCAAGCTCTGTCTGCTGCCGAATGCGCGTTTCGTATCTAGCCATCTCTACAAAGATAAAATCAGGCACATAAACATCAGTCGCTTCAAAGATTTCTAGATATATGCTTCTGGCGCTTATCAGAGCAGAGAAAACTATGTTGGAATCAACAACCAATTTCATTGGCTAGAGCCCTATCTCTTTACGATAGATCTCCCAAGCTTCCTTACGAGCTAAGTCAACTTCTTTGAAATAGTCTTTCTCGTTCCAGGTCTCTCGAATTTTCTTAGATAGCTGGTTGAAAGAGTTTCGTAACCGAAGCCGCTTGATACTGGCCTGCATTTCTTTCTCAAGCGCTTCTTTCCCTAGCTCAATCAAGTCCTGTTCAGACACTTCAACTTCCAACTTCACAATTACTAAGCTACCTTCAAAGCCGAAAGGACATCATTCTCTACATTTTACCTGAAGCCTCTGACTACAAGCAAAAGGCTATTTAAGCCAAGGTGCAGAAATATTATCCAGCTGTTGAAGTTCTGTTTCGGCCATTTCCCAGCCTAAAGCACCTGCATTCTGCTCCGCTTGCCTCGCATTCTTAGCACCGGGAATCGGCACAACATTGCCCTTCGCAATCAGCCAATTTAGGGCCACCTGCACTTGAGTTTTACCATGCGCTTCGCCAATCGATTGCAGCGCGGCAAGGACGGGGTCAATTTTCTGTAGGCCTTTTTTATTGAACTTGGGATCGAGCCTGCGGGCACCTGCTGGCTGTAGGTCGCTACCCACGGTGTACTTACCTGTTAGCAAACCCTGCGCCAGCGGACTATAGGCCAAAATGGTCACTTCTAAGTTTCGGGCAGCTTCCATGACACCATTGGTTTCTATATTGCGATGGAGGAGGGAGTACTGTACCTGGTTGACAGCAAGGGGGATGCCTCTGGCAGCCAGGTAACTGTGGGCTTCGCGCATTTGCTTGGCAGAGTAGTTGCTGACGCCGATGGCTTGGATGCGGCCCTGCTGCACTTCGTCGGCGAGGGCGTTCATGAGGGTTTCTTGACCGATGAAGAAGTCGAAGGGCCAGTGAACTTGGTAAAGAGCAATAGAAGGAAGCTTGAGTCGTTTAAGGCTGGCTGTGAGCGCATCTGCAACGGCTTGCGCGCCGAAGCGCCAGGGCACAGGCATGTACTTAGTGGCCACGACTACATCTTTGTCGCTTTTTTGCATGAACTGGCCTATCAGCTCTTCAGACTTTCCTAGCCCGTAAACTTCTGCCGTATCGAGGAAGTTTACACCTGCGCTCACCGAAGCAGTGAACGCTTCTTGCACTTCGTCTGCACCGTAGGCTCCGCCGTATTGCCAAAAGATAGAGTCTCCCCACGACCAAGTACCAAGACCGAGCGCAGGTACTGTTGGCCCCTTGGGACCGAGGGTAACGGTTTGCAGTGCTGGAGAGGTCGCCATGAAAATGTGGTGTGTGAGGTTGGCTTATTTAAGGTAGCGGTTTCAGCGGGTTTAGTCACCTTGCTCTGCAGTGAGAAAGTCAACAAATTGACGAGCGGTGCGGCCAGAGCGACCGTTGTGGCGAGTGGCCCACTGCCGAGCGCGCCAGTCGAGATTTTCGGCTTCTAGGGTAAGGCCTGCTTGCGTAGCTAGCTGACGGACAATGGTGAGATAGGTGGACTGGTCGGCGGGGGTAAAGGTGAGGGTAAGGCCAAATCTGTCGCTAAACGAAAGCTTTTCCTGCACCGTATCCCACGACTGAATCTCATCCGCATCTTTGGGCTTTGGTCGATCATCAAAGAACTCACGCACGAGATGGCGACGGTTAGATGTTGCGTATACAACGACGTTCTGTGGCCTGGCTGTCACCCCTCCTTCGAGGACGACTTTGAGTGATTTGAAGGCTTCGTCATCTTCTTCAAATGAGAGATCGTCTACGAAGATAATGAACTTTTGGGGCACGTGGCTGAGCGGACCGATGATTTGTGGCAGGTTTTGCAGATGAGACTTTGGGACTTCGATAAGGCGAAGACCTTTATCTTTGTATTCATTGAGCAGCGCTTTTACGAGAGAGGATTTGCCGGCACCTCTGCTGCCATAGAGCAATACGTTTTGAGCGGTGTAGCCGCGTAAGAGAGATTCTGTATTTTGAATAAGCTGCTGCTTGGGGTGGTCGTAGGCAACGAGCTGGCTTAGCTGAATAGGATCGGGCGTGGGGATGCCAATGAGTTGAGCACCGATCTGATTACTAGAGCGGTCGGGATTGTTTTGCCAGCGGAATGCAATGAACTGGCCGAAGATGCCGACGCCGTGGGTGCGATAGTGGGTTGCGGCTTCGGCTACGCTCAGCCACCGGGGGTTGGGCGTTTTGGCAGTAGAAGGTGGGGCTGAAGAGGAGGACAGTTCACCGAGCCATTGGCTTATTTGTTCGGCGGACAGCTGGTGAAAGTCGTGCAGAATGGCGAAGTCATGTTCGGCGGCAGCGAGAATGCTGGGAGAGATGCGTTCTGTCAGGGTATCTGCCGTGATGCTATGGGGAAGATGCTGAGCCTGCTGAGAGAAGGCGTTGTCAGTCACGAGGATTTGAGCGGTGAGGTGCTGCTGCCAGCTTTGCTGATGAGTGGCGAGGGCAGAAAACCAGTGTCCGTATGCTTGGGAGCAGGAAATAGGGTCTTCGGTGGTGAAGGTCTCTAAAAGAGCAAGCAGAGATCGGCCAATGTCGCTGGTGAATACTGACTGGTACAGAAGTAGTGAAGCAGCTCGCTGACGATAGTTCTGAATGATTTCAATGCCGTCCCTGTTCAGACTCATCTTTTTGGGCCTTTGCTGCTGATACAGTCTTCATCCTATACAGAATAAGAGCCTTACTATGAATTTTGGGAGAAAACGCAATGCCTTCCTGGCTGTTGCACTCGCCTTTGGCACTACCATTACTGGCTGTGAATCCCTTGAACCTCGCTCGGGTCAGGAATTGTTTCAGGCAGTCGTGCAATCACCTATCCCCACATCGGTCGAGGTTCTCCATAGCCAAGACGAGGTGCCTTTGTTCGACCCAGCCATTTGGCTGCACTTCACCATAGACGCTGAAGTATATGAGCAGATTCAAAGCCAGTACCCATGGGAACGGAGCACAGGAGATGGAAAATCGAATATGCCGGGCCCAGTTGTTCAGTGGTGGAAACCTGAGAAGCTGGAAAATGTTAGCCGCTATCAGGTGTATACAGAAGACTGTCGCTGTACAAAACAGCTATGGATAAATGGGTCACACGAAGAAGCATTCTTTAAAGTTTCGTTTTAGAGTTGCTGCTGCTTGGTTTTACCTTTGCTACTAATACTGTCTCTGTCTATCCTAAGAACACGCCTAAGTTCGTGAAAGAAGCTA
>JBHJIY010000049.1:0-37340 GCA_050042985.1 Phormidesmis sp.
GTCTCACCGCCATGTTTCGTGAGCCGCTGGCGCACCTGACACATCACAGGCGTATTCACACAGGCTCCAGAAATAATCACCTGCCCCTTCGTCAGCGCGGGCAGCTCCTTGAGCAAATCTCGCCCAGCCGCCTCCACACCATACTTCAAGCTCTCTTGGTCCACCGGATTCACAATCCGCATCAAAAACTGACTCATACACTGACTCAGCACATCCGAGTCCAGCTTGCCAGGCCGCTGCGTAATCAACCCCACACCCAGACCAAACTTACGCCCTTCACTCAAAATCGTTCGCAGAATCGCCTTGCAGCGCGCGGGCTCCTTCGCCGGGGCAAAGCGATGCGCCTCCTCAATCAAGGTAAACACGGGGTAGGGCAAATAATTCTCATCAGCTGCCGTATTCTTTTCCTTCACCGTATTCATCCGCGCCAAATAGCTCTGCCGCAGCACCGCCGCGCAAATTACCTGCTGCTCTTCCTGACTAATTTCATTCATTTGCAGCACCGTCACCCGGCCCGGTGAAAACAAATCACTCGGGGCCAAGTGGTCGGTCTGATGGAAATAGCGCGAGTTGGCAAACCGCTCTAGCTTCCACTCAATCGCTGGCGCTGAAGATCCAATCTTGATATTGCCTTCGTCATCTTCTGCGGTATCCGCCTCATTCACCGCCGCAATCAAATCATCTACATTCCAGCGATAGTCACCCTTTCTGTGCCGCTTCAAAATCGCAAAGGCCTTATTGAGAATTGCCTGCTGGCGATCGCTCATCTCCGGTAGCAACGTCAGCACATCGTGATAGTCCAGCGACGAAATGCGAATCGTAATATCGTCCGGCGTCAGGATCCGTACATCCGGCACATAGCCATCGTCCGCCTCAAAAGCCGGATGCCCCCGCATTTCACTCAGCGTGCCATACTCCCCATGCGGATCAAAAATCAGCACTGCCGCCCGATTATAAGGCTGTAAAAACTCCTCAATCAGCACCCCAGCGGTATAGCTCTTACCCGAGCCCGTCCCCGCCAAAATTGCCATATGCGTGCTTACCAGCTCCTTCACATCTAGAGCGACCGGAACCGCGCCACCGGGCCGCAGTAGCAAAGAACCGACCTGAGCAGAGCCCACATCGCCCGGCTGCTTTTTATTTACAACCTGCTTGAGGGTTTCGTCATCTGTAATCAGTACTCGCGCGCCTGGCATAGGGGTGAGTCGAGGGTTAATGAAGCCGAGGGCAGGGTTAAAGTAGCCAATCACATCTACGGTGACTTCGTAGATTTCAGGATTGGGATGGGAGAAGCCGACTAGGGCTGCGATCGCATCAGGACTAATCTCCGCATCTGCAAAAATACGATCCGGCAAATGATCGCTCAGCTTGCGATCAGAAATTTTGCCCAATATCTGCAAAGGCTCACCCGCAGGGCTATTAACCTCGTAGTACACAAACTCGCCAATCTTCACCTGGCGATTGTCAGACGTAATAAAGACATACTGATTGCCATTCTCACCGGGCCCCTTCACTGTCCCAATTACCTGAGGGGTCATAACAGAGGGAAGCCCCAACGAATCTTTATCCGCTTTCACCATGTCAGTTGCTGTGCAAGACGCTTTACTGAAGTTTATAGCAGGTATAGCAAGGGCTTGCACGCTTTATAGATACAAATTTACTATTTTACTCGCCATTTCACTGGCTAGTTCCACAGCATCTAGTTCCACAGCATAAAGTGCGGTGTGATTGCGGAAGTCGAACGGCCCACCCTATCCGCTACAATTGCAATAAGCAAATATGCTTAGAGGCTATGTTTGCACCGCAAGCAAATTACTCATAAATCCATCAAGTAGATCCATAAAAAGAGCCACCACTAAGGGGCCATTCAGGCAGACCTTTCTCATAGCTTTACTGTTTTCATCCAGAAACATTGCTATTCTTATTGTGGTTCTTAGTACGTACCCGCAGCCAAACGGATATTCGCCTGTGACACACAACACGCTATTCCCGCAGAAAGAACCTGCCTCAGCAGCACAGCAGCTGACCGCCAACCTTCAGGCGGCCGCAACAGACGAGTCCGCTGCATCGTTGTCTTCACTGGCCGCTTCGCAGCAGGAAGAGCCTGCCAACGTCACCATCTCCACAGAAAAGCGGCCTGCTAGGGAGCGCCGAATTCTCGCCTCAGTAGAAATTCCTCAGCCTATCGACAAAGTCTGGCAAGTTATCACTGACTACGATCATCTAGCAGACTTCATTCCTAGCCTCAGCACTAGCAAGGTGCTCAGCCACACCGACAGCCGCATCCGCCTCGAGCAAATCGGTACACAGTGCTTTCTCAAAATAAAGTTTTGCGCTCGAGTCGTTCTGGACATGACCGAAAGCTTCCCTCACAAGGTAGGCTTCTCCATGCAGGAAGGCGACTTCAAGCAATTCGAAGGTGCCTGGCACCTCCAACCCACCGCAGACCAGCAAGCAACTCTCCTCTCCTACGACCTGTTCGTGAAGCCTCCAAAGGCAATGCCTGTCGCACTCATTGAGCGTCATATCCGTCACAACCTCACCACCAACCTGCTCGCCATTCATCAGCGGACCCTGGCGCTGTCAACTCAGTAAGCGCTATCAGCAACACAAAACCACAAAAGGAGTCAGCTCACGGTGAGCTGACTCCTTTTTGCTGGTACAAGGCTTCAATACTGCGTAAGATTCTTGAAAGTGCCGTTTGAGAACTGGCATTATCACCAAAGAATCAAGGGCTTGGATCAAACAACTGATCCAAGCCCTTGATTCTTTACATACCCCCAGGGGAATTCGAATCCCCGTCGCCTCCGTGAAAGGGAGGTGTCCTAGGCCTCTAGACGATGGGGGCGCATGTGTTTTGACCTCTATAAAGATAACGGTAGTTTGGGTGGTGTGTCAAACCCTACTGACATTTTTCTAGAAGTCTCTCAGGCAACCAAGCGCTATGCGTACCGGCGGGACACAAATAGCCCTAAGTCAAGCTGCACAGAGGATCTTGGCAAACATTAGGACCACCCTCTGCGGCCCGAGACGTGCGCTACTGACCGGTGCTGACTGGCCTCTACGCCAACCGGTTAGAGTTGCGTAAACGAATAAGCTGACGACGCATTTCTGGGGAAGCTTGAGCCACATCTTGGAGATGTTCTATGGCAACCTGGCTATCGATAGCCTCCAAATATTCGTCGCTGCCATAGGCAAAGGCATCTACAAGTGTTTCCACCAGCTCCTCCTTATTTGTCATGGTGAGCTGCTCCTCGATGATGCGAAATTTGAGACGAACTTCACATTCGTAAATACCAACATCACTATCAGGCAAGGATCGATTTGTCGAACTGTCCATATCTTAAAAATTGAGTTCCGCAGGCTATGTAAATCTAAAGAATTCGTCAGGCCCCTAAACTCAGATACTTTGTACGGCTTATCGGACGGTTCTCGCCCTCTAAAAACATCCTATCTGAGTAACTATTGAATTCCCCTAATCTCAACGGAGATAACACCTTAAGAAGTTGATATGAGAGGCTTTCTCCCATTTTGATAGTATCAATTTTCTTCAATAAACTGAGTCAAAAAACAACTCAGAAGTAACACATCATATATTTTTATACCGCTCCTTTTAAATGGGTACGGACACCTTTTCACTATTTTTCAGTCGCATTCGTACGCCTAAAAAGCAAAAGGAGATCCATGGCTTCTTAGACCAAAAAACAACCACAACAGATGTTTAAGCAAACAATTATACAGATAAAGGCTAATTCGTATGGGCTATCAAACACGATAGAAAGCAACACCCTATCGGAGATAGCGGTGTAGTCACTTACGGGAGGCAAGGTATCGGGTAGCACACAGGGATTATGCCGTGAGGAGTCACACACCCTTTGTCTATGAAATAAGTCAGCGAAAAAGCCTTAACTCAGGCTATTTTTGTAAAGTTATTGTAAAGCTGGGCAGTATAGTAATGTCCTTTGGGAAGGACAAAGCCTTCCTTAAGTCATAGCAGTCAAGCATGTTAGGAAATAACCCAGATGGCTAGAAGGTGCAAAAAACCTTACATAGGAGATCAGAGCGCTTATTAGCGCTAAACCTGAACGAAAAAATACGATTGAGCGTTCTCACGAGAATCATGAGCGTCTAGAATGATGAGCATCCCAAAAGAGCGTCTGAGAAAGAATCGGTGTGGCAAAACAGTCTCCTAGGCATCCAGAGATGGAGCCACTAAACCGAGCAGAGCTATTAGTAGCGATGGCAGCGACCGCTATGATTTTGCTGTTGGTTGCGCGGATTTGGCAATTCTTTGAACCGGTAAGGCTTCCCGTGGTGCTTCAGTGGCAGGCGGTAGGGTTAGGTAGCGCTGTGGGTCTCGGAATTTCGGCAGGAAGCGCGTTGATTTATCGGCTGTGGCCGGCCTATCGAAAAAGTGCAGATACCTACCTCGCATTTGTGCTAACGCCGCTACTGATATCCGACTGCGTTTGGATTGGGCTATTGCCTGGGATGAGCGAGGAGCTTCTATTTCGCGGTGTGATGCTCCCGGCCTTTGGGCTAAATCCAGCAGGTGTTTTGTTCTCCAGCCTTTGCTTTGGCATTATGCATGTGTCTCGGCCCCAACAGTGGCCCTATGGCGTTTGGGCGAGCGGGGTAGGCATTTTGCTAGGGCTCAGCGCACTGGCGACGGGAAATTTGCTAGTGCCTATCGTGGCCCATGTAGTTACCAACTGTGTTTCTAGCTTGTTTTGGCAGCTGAATCGCCGGTAAGAAGAAAGACCGGATTTACACGCTTCTTCATTTACGCGCTATTTATTCGCTTTTAGAGATGGAGCTGGTGCTTTTGCTGATAGACCTGCGCTATCTCCGCTGCTTCTGTAACTTGGGCTAAGGCCTTAGCAACAACCTCAGCACCTGCGCCTGGAAGGCTAGCGCCTTCTGTAATCGTACGCTTCCAGGCGCGGCTACCTGGTTGAGCGTGAAAGAGATGCAGCATATGACGAGTGATACTGTGCAGCTTTGTACCTTGGCTGGTCCAATGCTCAATGTATGGCAGCATCGCTTCTACCACCTGCGATCGCGTTGAAGGCATAACAGGCACATCAAATATTTCTCTGTCCGCTTCCGCAAAAAGGAAAGGCATATCGTAAGCAGCGCGACCAATCATCACTGCATCTACACGCTCAAGCTGTTGCTTTACCTGCGCTAGGGTCTTAAACCCACCGTTGATTTCGATATGTAAGTGGGGAAAGTTGTGCTTGAGGCGGTGGACGTCGCCATAGCGCAGTGGCGGTACGGTGCGGTTGTCTTTTGGGCTAAGGCCCTGCAACCATGCTTTGCGCGCATGTACGCTGAAGCGATCACACCCGGTTGCTGATACAACTGTCACAAAGTTCACCATGTCCTCGTACCGATCGAGATCATCTATCCCAATGCGGTGCTTCACACTCACTGGCAGCGGACTCGCCGCCATCATCGCCGCAACCCCCTCTGCAACGCGTTCTGGCTGAGCCATGAGGCAAGCGCCGAAGTTGCCGCTTTTGACGCGATCGCTTGGACACCCCACATTCAAATTAATTTCGCTGTAGCCAAATGCATGCGCTTTGCGGGCACACTCAGCTAGTAACCTCGGGTCATCTCCACCCACTTGCAAAACCAGTGGGTTCTCATCAGGCGTAAACCCCAAAAGCCTTTCTGCATCGCCATAGTGAATCGCCATACTCGTTACCATTTCGGTGTACAGCAGCGTGCGCCTCGTTATCTGCCGCATAAAGTAGCGGTAGTGACGATCGGTACGATCCATCATGGGTGCAATGCTCAGCGGCAGCATGATAAGCCCTTTCTAATGTTTGGCTAGGCAGTGGTTGGGTGTAAGAACAGTTTTACTATATCGCTTTAGTCGCAGGCGTTCTTTCAACACCAGGGCTGACTCTGCTCGGTCATCCATAGGATTTTGGATGAAAAGTGTAAGAACTCTGTAAGGTTCTGCTGCCTATTGAGGCAGACAGCCATACGCACTGATTAAATACTTAGATACCCTTGATTTTTTAGTATCAAAAAATACATGTCTACAGGTCTTGGCTCCAGTCAACCAGTAAGCGTTGCAGTCGATCTCTCGGTCAATCCTTTACTCATTAGCGAGCCGCTGTACGAGGTGGGTAGTATGCAGCACTTACCGCTGGTAGGGATAGAACTTATAAAGCAATTTGCACAGTGCCGTTTACAGGCCTACGTCAACCCGTCCACAAAGGGACCAACTTATTTAGCAGGTTGGCATAGTGAATCTCACAAGGATGGCACGCCTTTTAAATCCGGTGAGCTAATCACTCAGACTCAAGCAAATGAGCTACTTTACAGACGACTACAGCAATCCACGCTGCCGATTTTGAAAGAGCTCCCCAATTGGGATGAGCTCAACCAAAATCAACAGGGAGCACTGCTCAGCTTGGCCCACAGCCTAAACAATGATCTCTCCGTGCTGTCACCAAAATCGATGCTCGGCAGAACGTTAGCCCATCGCCGCTGGTATCAAGTGCCCACTATTATCAGAGGCTATCATGGCCAAAATCAGGCAGCGCAGATTGCCTACCGGCGACAAGAAGAAGCTCAGCTTTTCCTAGCAGAAATACGTAAAGATAGCTACACCGTGATTAATAGATCACGTTTGCTGCTGCTAAGTGAGCCAATGCTCATAGGTGAAGACGTGCGCTGTTTACAAACAGCCCTCGTACAAAAAGGATACGAAATTGATGTAGATGGCATTTTTGGCCCACTCACTCAATGGGCTATCGAAAAATTTCAGCGCTCGGTAGCACTAACGATAAATGGCATCGCTGATGTCGATACGCAGCGAGTGCTCTATGCCAGACCCCTATTCATGACTGCGCCCTACCTCATCGGCTCAGATGTTCGAGAAGTGCAGTCTGCGCTGGCTCGAATGGGCTACGCGGTAGATGTCAATGGCGTGTTCAATCCTCGGACGCTACGAGCGGTGATGGCTTTTCAAAAGTATTTTGACCTGCCTGAAGACGGCATTGTCAAAGGCGAAACATTAACTAAGTTACTGTATTTGCCTGAGATGGCAACGGTTTCATAGTCATTCCGATTTTCAGTCATTTTGCTTTTCAGCGATTGCGCTTTAACTGATTAAGTCATTTTGCGAGAACAGGCTTACGGGTTACTGACTGTGCCGTTCATTGCTGAGATTTTTCGACAGATTCAATAAACGCTTGAGCTTTTTGCGGCTGGCCCCACAGTACCTGCTCACGCTTGTAAATCACCATGCCAGGCAAAGCGCCTTTTGGCTTATAGACATTTTTGGGCTCGGTCATCACCACAGGTACCTGCTCCGACTGACGAGCGCGGCTGTAGAACGCGGCAAAGCTAGCAGCGAGTTCTAGAGTTTCATCGGTAGGAACTTCGCCTGCATCCAATCGCAACAGGACGTGGCTACCCGGAATTTCTTGGGCATGCAGCCAAAGGTCATAGTCACTGGCTTGTTTGAAGGTCAGCTGTTCGTTTTGGTTATTGTTACGGCCAATGAGTAGCGATAAGCCCTGCGGCAGGATATATCGCCGAAAGCCCGTTTGTGAATCCGCTTGGTCGCGGTTTGAGCGTTTGGAAGCCTTACTGGAAGTTGATTTGCCAGAAGCTTTGCCTAAGAGGTATTTACCAAGGGCCTGTTTGCCGAGTTGAGCGGCGAGTTTGCCACTGGTATCGCGAAGGTAGCCTTCGCGGATAAGCTCGGTGCGCGTTTCTTCGAGCGATCGTAAGTCTGCCTCCGCCTCATAGGCTGTCACTTGCAACAAGCTATCTTCCACTTGTTCTAGGTAGTGAATTTCGGCATCAACATCGGCCAGCAAAGGCATCACCGCTAACCTGGCCCGCTTCAGCTTTTGATGCTGTTTGTAGAAAGCCTGGGCATTTTGAACTGCGTTTTTCTCAGGGTTGAGCGGTAGCTTGACAGGTGCGCCCGTTTCAAAGTCAGCTAGCTCAATTTCGCTCATGCCTATCTGCCACTGGTGTAAGTTTGCCATGAGTAGATCGGCCTTTTGGCGATAGGCTTCTGCCTGGTCGGACTGGGTGAGGCGCTGAGTGAAGGTGACGGCTTTTTGGCGCAGCTTAGCGAGGCGATTCTTTAGGGTTTGACTGAGTTGATGATGCAGTCGGCGGAACTCTTCTTGATTGAACTGGTGGCGGTAGTAGCTATCTATAAGGGATTGCAGATCGCTGACGGGCTTAGTGGTGATGGCAGCATCGACCAAAAGGTCGTTTAAGACGGTGTAGCCGCCTTTGTGAATTAACCCTGGTGAAAAGCGATCGCACTCCAAACTCGTGAGCCAGCCTCGCCAGGCGTGGAACAGTTTCTCCCAATCACCACAGTCCAAATCTTCGGTAGCTGTGCCTTCAACACTCAGTCCTGATGCCCAAATCAACTGGCGTGCGACTGAAGAACTCACGCCGCTATAGGCCTTAACCATCATTTTTTTGAGCGGGCCTGGGATAAGAGCAATGCGGCTCTGCCAATCGTCAAACGACTCATTGAGGGTAGGGAGCTTACCGCGAATAGCCGGCGGATGAACATAAGGGCGACCAGTCTGAATAGGGCGCACGCTAGACTGTTGCTCGCTCACCTGATGCGCGGCGGTCACAATTTGCTGGTCGGCAGCCGTGAGAATTACGTTGCTATATTTGCCCATGATTTCGATATAGAGATGCCATAGGGCCGGCTCATCCGGGCGGCGGGCAAACTGCAAGTCCAACACTCTCTCCCAGGGTGAGAGCATATTGATATTTGTGAGCGCGAGGCCACCGAGCTGGTGCTTTAGCTGCTGCGAGAAGGTGAAGGTATCAGGTGCTTTCGGCGGTGGCGTGGCCATATGAATGCGCGCGGCCTGCGGATGCCAGGAAACGGAGAGCCAGCCGCGTTGGTCTAGCGTGCGCAAGGCGATGAAAAGGGTGTAGCGATCGCGCTGGTAAAACTGCTCGCAGCGGGCCGGTAGCCAGGTAGCACGCAAATCCACACCAATGGCGGCCAAAGTGGTGAAATCAACTGGCTGCACAAATAACCCCTAGAGACAAACTGACAAAATAATTCAAAGCAACTCAAAAGATACGCCAAGAAGACAAATGAATAAGATAGAC
The DNA here is from genome assembly GCA_050042985.1 of Phormidesmis sp. Lineage (GTDB taxonomy): Bacteria > Cyanobacteriota > Cyanobacteriia > Phormidesmidales > Phormidesmidaceae > Phormidesmis. Next base: position 9,127 of record JBHJIY010000049.1, read on the forward strand.
ACATTGAACGCATGAAGCGTGTTTTTTCAGAATGCTTTTCGTCATAACAAGTCTCTTTCGAGAACGGTAAATTAGAGATGATTTCGAGTTGTTAACGGATGACGATAGCAGGGACTCATACTAATCTTTTTTCGCTAGGATTAAGGCAGCCGGCAAGGCATAGAAAGATCGCTTTTTGCCTCATTTTCAGTCGCTTTTCAAGGATCAGCTCGATGGTGAGCTCGCGTAGTTATTTCAATGTCTGCATCATTGAGTTTTCTATATGATCGCCTTTCATTAGCCCCTAAAGAGAACCCTAATATTAGCCTTTATAACGACTCATTATCTGCTCGCAAACGACCCGTTTTTTCAAACATCTTCAAAGGCAAACATCTTCAAAGGATTTAGTCCCCATGAATTGTGCTCAGCCAGCTATCTGCACAGCGTTTTTCTCCTATACCGTTTTGCCTTACGGCCAGACGATGTAAATGCTGTGCGCTTCGATTTATCCTTTATTTTATCGAGCCATGCAACTTATTAACATCGGATTTGGCAATATCGTTTCTGCCAGTCGCGTTGTCGCTATCGTAAGCCCAGAATCTGCACCGATTAAGCGGATTATCTCGGATGCGCGCGATCGCGCGCAACTCGTAGACGCCACCTATGGTCGCCGTACCCGCGCGGTGATAGTCACCGACTCAGGCCATGTTGTGCTCTCTGCCATTCAGCCAGAAACCGTTGCCCAACGCTTCGTCAGCCAAAAAGACGACACCGCAAAAGACGATACCTCGAAAAACGCATCTACAAAAAGTTCGCTGGAGAAAGCGTAAACCGCCGCGCCCGAGAAGCGCTATAAACGCTATGGTTAAGGGGTAAGATAGCTCACCCTAACCATCCCTATTTTTAGAATGGCTGCTGATTCCCGTCCCGCTCAGCTCGACAAACTTGTCCAGCGATTTGCCAAAATCAGCGACCCCAAGCGGCGCTACGAACAGCTGCTTTGGTATGCCAAAAAGCTAGAAGATTTTCCACCAGAAAACAAACTCCCCAAAAACAAAGTGAAGGGGTGCGTGTCACAGGTATACATCACCGCCCAGCTGCAAGATGACCAGGTGAGCTTTCAGGGTGACTCAGACGCTCAGCTCACAAAGGGATTATTGGCTTTTTTAATCAACGGCCTCAATGGCCTACCGCCAACGGAGATTGTGCAGCTCTCACCCGACTTCATCAAAGAAACTCAGCTAGATGTTAGCCTGACACCCTCACGTGCTAACGGGTTCTACAACATTTTCAAAATGATGCAAAAGCAGGCATTAATGCTAGCGAGTCAGCAGGCTATAGCCTCAGAGAATGAACAGTAAAAGGCAGCTACAGCAAAAGACAGCTACAGCAAAAGACAGCTACTGAGCAGACGTAGCGTACGCTCTTACGAAATAATCTATAGATTCAAATAGAGTGTCGAGCGTACCAGAGGTGGTGTAAGGATTTAGCAAGACGGCCTTGAGCCAGCGCTGTCCACGGTAGACAGGCAAAGATAGAAATACGGCGGTTTTGGGTTCACCAGATGAAAGCAAATGACGCTGCAATTTTGCATTTAAGTCATCCTGCTGTAAGGCATTGGCGTCCGTTAAGACTAACCGAAAGCAGACAAGATTCATCTGGGGCTGACTGGCGAGCTGTAGGTAAGGCCGAGCCGTTATCTGCTGAACGAACTGTGCCGTAAGGCTGTAGTTGTGGCGAATGATATCTCGATAACCAGCGAGGCCAATGTGCTGCAACGATAGCCAAAGCTTGAGGATATCGGGGTGGCGGGTGCCCTGAACAGTCAGTTCGCCTAGGTTTGGCCAGTCGGCATCGTCGCCCATGTAGGGGGCTCGGATGCGGAAGTGCGTTTTAAGGATATCGAAGCGCTTGAATAGGACAGTGGCGCAGGTTTTGGCAACGTACAGCCACTTTTGCGGATTGAAGGTAATAGAGTCGGCTTGGTCGATACCGGCAAGGAGATGACGGTGCGCATCTGAGAAAATGACGGCTCCGCCGTAGGCTGCGTCCACGTGGAACCAGAGGTTTTGAGCGCGAGCGATCGCACCCATCTCTTCAATCGGATCCACATTTCCTGTCACCGTCGTCCCTGCCGTCGCCACAATCGCAAACGGCTGCTGCCCTTTCTCCTTAGCCTGCGCAAGCTTGGCTTCAAGATCAGCAATATCTACCTGAGAATTAGCGTTTGTACTCAGCGGAATAGCAGCATCAGCACCCAGGCCCATCATCATCGCCGCCTTTTGCATGGAGGTATGCGCAATCTCGGAAACAAAGAAGACAGGCCTCAGAGCAAGCCCAACTACACCTTTTGCTAAGGCATCAAAAGCCAGATTTCGTGCCACGGTTAGGGCCTGCAAGTTTGCTAGACTACCGCCACTGACCAAAACACCGCCAGACGCCGAACCCAGCCCAAAGCGGGCGGCGATTTGCCTAAGCACAAGCGTTTCTAGTCGCGAGAAGACAGGAGACATCTCTACGCTGAGCATATTGTTATTGAGGGCAGCGACTAGCAAATCTCCCACAATAGAGAGGGTAGTGGGGATAGAGTCCATATGGCCGATGTAGCCAGGATGGGCGGCGTTCATAGCATGCTGAAGATGCGATCGCACCTCATCCATCAGCACATTCACATTCACTGACTGTTCGGGAATACCGGTCCGCTGCATCAATTGCTCAATAGAGATTGAGTCTGGGAGAGGCGATCGCTGATCTGCCTGCGTCATCTCTTCGAGCAGTAGCGTTACAGCCTGATGCAACACATGCTCAACCTCAGCACGGTTATTGCCCGCCGGGTCAATAAAAGCATTGCCTGGGAAAACACTCACAATAGGGCAACTCAACGAGGGGCTCGCCAATTGTATATCAGCTATTTACAACAGCCCGCTATGGTAGCCCGCTCAAGCATCTACCAATGAATCCCACATTCTGTTTTTTCGCTGCCACGCCAGCGTCCGGCCCGCTCGTCTTCTCCAGCGGCGGTCGGGGTTGTCAGCGGCTGATCACCAATGCTGGTATAGCCCTGATCGTGCAGCGGGTTGTAGAGGACACCTTGAGCAAAGACATAGCTCCAAATATCTTTGTTCGTCCAGGTGGCCAGTGGATTTATCTTTAGGCGGCCTTGGTCGTCTCGCTCAAAAATCGGTAGATTTTTACGAACGTCAGACTGATCTCGGCGTCGACCGGTAATCCAAGCAACCGCGCCTAGTTCCTCCAGGCCCCGTTGCAGTGGCTCTATTTTTGTCAGGGCATAAAAGCGCTCGACATCTTCAGCCCACAGCCGCTCGCCGTAACGACTGGCAAAAGCCTCTGGGCTGTCGGCCCCCAAGACTCGGTAAGTGTGCAGGTCCAAATCGTAGGCCGCTTTGGCCTTTTGCGCTGTTTCTAGCGTTTCTGGAAACAGATGCAATGTATCTAAGAAGATAACAGGAACCGGATGAGCCAGCTCACTGTAGAGCATGTGAGTGAGCGTAAGCAGGCTAAAAGACGTCGTTTGAACCAGCCCCTGCGGAATATAACGAACGCACCAAGCCAAAATTTCTTGAGGCGTGGCCTCAGCAAACTGCTGATTGAGCTGATCTAAATCGAGCTGTGCAAGGAACTGGCGTAGTAATGCCAGAGAACTCGTCGAAGCATGAGTTGAAGCACTGGCCGAATCGAAAGATCCGACAAAAGTATCAGGCGCTTCTATGCACTTAACCATAATGTTTTGGCACGCTTGTACCAGATGAATATAGCGTATTCTCCCCAATCCTACTTCATTAATCACCACTATTCCGATCGGGATACCGGTCATTAACCGATCTACCTAAGAACAAAGGCATAAAAGTAGGACAATAGTTCAAACCTTCAGTTCAAACCTCATCACATCGCGTCCCCTTTCCATACCGGCACTCCACACATCAGCGTCGCTAAAGCAGGCGTTTACCCCTATGAAGACACTCATTATGTACAGCAAACCAGGCTGCCATTTGTGCGAAGGACTACAGGAAAAGCTCGAAGCGCTACCCCTTCAGGTAGAGATTCGAGACATCACTCAAAACGACACTTGGTTTCAAAAGTATCAATATGAAGTCCCCGTGCTATGTCGTCTATCCCACAGTCCTGAGTCATCTGCCGACGCACCGATCGAACAACCCTTACCTCGCCTTTCCCCCCGAGCTTCTGTCGCTCAGGTGGCAAAAATGATACAGACACACATCGGCCCATTTGAGGCATAATCTCAGCATCGTCGGGAAGATATAGAAACTAAGAGTTGAATATGCTGCTAAAAGAATTGTTTGCTGGGTTGAAGTCGCAGGAATTCGCCGTACCGGAAACCGCCGCACAGCATCCAAACTGGACCGTAGAAGTCACAGGCCTATCGACAAATTCGCAAACCATCACCCCTGGTGTCCTATTCATTGGAATGCCTGGCACCCGCGTAGATGGCGGCGACTTTTGGCAAAGTGCTATTGAAAAAGGCGCGATCGCAGTCCTCATCACCCCTGAAGCCCTAGCCAGCAAACCCAACACCACGGCCGCACTCGTCCTCACTGACAACAACATCCCCAAAACCTGCGCTGAAGTCGCTGTCGCCTTCTATGGCCAGCCTGCCCAGCAGATGAATATGGTGGGTGTCACTGGCACCAATGGAAAAACCACTACGACTCACCAGATTGAATACTTCCTCACCCAGGCCCAGCAAAAGACCGCCATCCTCGGCACCCTTTACACCCGCTGGCCCGGCCATGAAAAGGTCGCCGTACACACGACGCCTTTTCCGATAGACCTACAGAACGAACTCGCCAGTGCCGAGGCCGCCAACTGTCAAAACGCCGTCATGGAAATTAGCTCCCACGCCTTGGCTCAGTACCGTGCATGGAGTATTCCGTTTGAAGTGGCCGTTTTCACCAATCTCACCCAGGACCACCTCGACTACCACAAAGATCTAAACGACTACTTTGAAGCCAAAGCCCTCCTATTTAGCCCCGACTACCTCAAGGGCAAAGCCATCATCAACCAAAAAGATCTCTACGGCCAAAAACTGATAGAACGCGTTGGCCGAGAGCGCACTTGGACTTACAGCATCAGCGATTCCAGCACTGACCTACATACCCAAGACCTCAGCTATGGCCCCACTGGCGTAAAGGGAACGCTCTGCACCCCTAAAGGCAGTGCAGAATTTGAATCACCCCTAGTCGGGCAATTTAATTTGGAGAATTTACTAGCAGCCGTTGGGTCAGCGTTGCATCTAGACGTTTCCCTGACCGATATTGTTGAAGCACTGCCTCAGTTTGCAGGCGTTCCTGGGCGGATGGAAAGAGTACAGGTGACGTCAGATAGAGTGCAAGATATCAGTGTGATTGTGGACTATGCGCACACGCCTGACAGCCTAGAGAATGCGCTAAAGGCAGCGCGGCCTTTCATTGGTGGCAAGCTGATCTGTGTGTTTGGCTGTGGGGGCGATCGTGATCGCACCAAGCGCCCGCAGATGGGTCGCATTGCCTACGAGCAGGCCGACCGCGCAATCGTCACTTCAGACAACCCGCGAACCGAGGAGCCCGAGCAAATTTTGCAAGATGTTGTCGCTGGGATTGAGGGAACGCTGGAAGCAGGGCAGGTGATTTGTGATCGCAGCGAGGCCATTCGCAGCGCAATTTTGCTTGCTGAACCAGGAGATGGCATTGTCATCGCCGGCAAAGGCCACGAAGACTACCAGATTTTGGGAACCGAAAAAATTCATTTCGACGACAGAGAGCAATCTCGCAAAGCCCTTAACGAGCGATTAAAAACTGTCTAAGCGGGAAATTGCCGAGTTAATGACATATTTTATCTACCATTCGGGCATATTTAGCTAGATTAGCCTCTGCTGAGCGGTTAGCCTTCTAGACTAGCCACACACGATGTGTTGGGTCTTAGCGTGTTGTCGACACTCTGTCGGCTCGCACCTAAAGACCATATCTGGTGACTATAGTCTGGCAAAAGTTAATCAGCTCGTAAATTAATCCAGTGAGAAATAAGGTCACTTGCCCCGGTGCCTACTTGTTTATTGACTTTGCCCCCTTTTGTAAAAGAAACAAAAGCATACTCTGCTAAAGGATCACCGCGTACGCTAGAGCTCTCGCTTTAGGCAATTACTCAAACGTCGATCCTTACGAAGTCAATAAAAACGAGTGCTTCGGACTCATTTGACTGTTATTTCATGGACTATTCTGCTATGTCGTCCCTCTCGCTACAGACTCAGCTAGCTAGTTTGCATCCTGCTCCGGCGACAGTAGCAGTCGATCCTCGCGGCTTTAAGTTCTCGCTCCAGTCATTTATTCAGTTTTTGATTTCGCACAATGTGTCTGCAACATTGTGGCTAAAACTGCCCAAAGGCGACGCCTGGTGGGAAGACATTTGGCAGTATGGTCAGCAGGCTGCGGGCTGCACCATTTACACCCTTGGCGAGCAAAGCGGCACACCGCCTAGTACGCTGGCCGCAAGCTTACGTCCTATCCCCATTGAGCAAACTCCCGAACTCAAGCGGGAATATCTCTGCCTGGCAGTTGCCGAAGACTTTATGGGCGCTTTGCTCGCTGCCCGCATTGCCCCTGGTATTCCTACCCCCGACAAGCGAACGCTTCAGCTCTACACCTCTACGTCACCTCGTACGCTAGTCGCTCTATCTACCGGAATCAAGCACATAATCGAACAGAGCTTACCTGAGCAAGAGATGGCGACGGTAACGAGCAGCACTGCAGCTAGCGCTTCTGGAACGGGTTCCTCTAGCCTGACATTAGGCGCTTTACTTGATCATGGCGCATATGATGAACGGGAAATTGCTGGGGCCGCAGCATTGAGCCAATGGGAACGTATTTTCCCGGCTAGCCTCATCAATCAAACCGTTTTTCCGCTGTCCGAAGCCTTTTTAACCTGGCAGTTTCAGTTCCAAGAAAATTTGCGATCGCAGCTCAACGAGCACCGCAACATCGCTCAAAACGAAGAGAAGTCAGACCACAATGCAGCGCTGGTATCGCCCGACTTCTTGAGTGAAGCAGGCCAAAAGCTACAAGCGCCTCTCACCACTATCAAAACAGCACTGACCCTTTTAGGCTCGCCCACCCTCAAGCTGGCTCAACGGCAGCGATATCTAAAAATGATCTCTACTCAGTGCGATCATCAAAAAGAACTCATTGACAGCATCATTGAGTTACTTCAGCTGCAAACTGCTGACGCCACAGAAAATCAACCCATTCAGCTGTCTGACTTGATTCCAGGCATCGTTAGCACCTACCAGCCCATTGCCGAAGAACACGGCATTATGCTGGCGTACACGGTACCTTCTACCCTGGCCGCCATATCGGGCATCGAAAACGAACTCAAGCAGGTCGTTATTCACCTGATTAATAACGGCATTCAAATCACGCCCAAAGGCGGCCGTGTTTGGGTATCGGCGGTACCTCAAGGCAACCGATTTATCGCCCTAACGATTCAAGATTCAGGCAGTGGTATTGCCAAAACCGACATCAAGAATCTATTTGAACCGTTTTATCAGATACCTGGCAGTAATACGTCTGGCAGCGGTGGCACTGGGCTGGGACTTACCCTTGTGCACAAACTAGTACAGCGCATGGGCGGCAGCATTTCGGTCGACAGTACGCCTAACCACGGCACCAACTTCAAGCTACTTTTACCCGTGGCTCAAAACGTTCCCGCAAAGGCCCAGACACAGCCTGCCGAGGCCAGTGCAGTAAGCGCAGAAGCACAGACAGGGTGGAGCCCAACAAATACGCCCTCTGCCGCTTCGAGTTCTGCTGTCTTCAAATCACAGCGCCCCACAGTAAGCGCGGTCGAGTAGGGTCAGTCGTCGGCTTCGTCACCGACTAAGGTTTCTATCAAAAGTGACGCCTGCTTTTGCTTTTCTTGAAGGAAGCGATCGCACTGCTGTAGCGCGGTGACCGCTTCAGAAAATTGCTCAAAAACGTCGGCTAAGGGCAGCTCACCCGTTTCTAGCTGGTGGGTAATGGTTTCTATTTGGCTGAGGGCTTGTTCGTAGCTCCAGTTTTCCGGCAGAGGAGTCGTTTTTTTAGGCATCTTTTTTGTGTTCTATGACGACAGCTTTGACATTTCCCTTACCAAGTTGAATATCGAGTTCGGTGCCAGGAGAGAGCTGTTTAGCGGCTGTTGCAATTTTACCGCTGGCTTTGACGACTGCGTAGCCACGTTTGAGAACAGCTTCAGGATCCAGGGTGGTTAACTTTTCCTTCAGGAGCTGGTGCTGATGGGTAGCAAGCTGCAGACGCTGCGTAAGACTGGCAATGAGCTGCTGCCGCTGCCAGCGAATATCTTTTTGGTGCTGGGCGAGGTGGCGATCGAGGCGAAGGCGCTGAAGGCGGGTTTCGAGCGATTGCACCTGCTGCTGGGCGATTTGCAGCTTACGGGCAAAAACTTGACCAACACGCTGCAAGTATTGGATCTGCTCACCATACAAATCATCGAGACTAGGGACTACCTGCTCCGCAGCAGCGGTGGGGGTATGTGCACTTACATCGGCGACAAGATCCGCGAGGGATTCATCACGTTCGTGGCCAATGCCGGTGAGCACAGGGATTGCAGAGGTAGCGATGGCCATGACAACACGCTCATCGTCAAAACAGGCGAGATCTTCGGCTGCGCCACCGCCTCGGGCGAGTACCAGGACATCGGCCCTACCGTCTGTGGCAACGCGCGCGATCGCTTTGGCAATAGAGGCAGGGGCTTGTGCGCCCTGAACTGTGGCAGGCGAAAGCAATATTTTGACGCTGGGATTTCGCTGGAGCAGGGTGCGCTGAATGTCGCCCCAGGCAGCGGCTTGGGGCGAAGTGACAACAGCTAGCGTCTGAGGATAAGCGGGAAGGGGGCGTTTGCGGGCGGCATCGAAAAGGCCTTCGGCGGCTAGGCGAGATCGCAGCTGACGGTAGAGCAATGCTTGCAGACCTTCGCCCGCAGGAAGTACCTGCCACACCGTGAGCTGATAGGAGCCGCGCTTGGGATACAGCCGAATTTGGCCAAGGACAGTGACCTGTTCGCCGACTTTTGGCGAGGTGGAGAGTCTGGGCAGCTGCGATCGCCACACCACACAGTTCACCGCAGCAGACCCATCCGGCTCTTGCAGGGTAAAGAAGCAGCCCTGGCGATGATTATTCGCACTAGAAACTTCGCCCACCACCCAAATTTTGCGCAGCTGCTCGTCTTCCTCTAGCAATAGCTTGAGATAGTCGGTAAGGCCAGCGACACCGATAGCCATATCGGTTACTGATTCGGAGCGAATGTCAGCCATTGCGGAAATTCTGGGTCTGTCAACAGTCGTTAATAAATATCCTATTACCTACTAGACAGCTTAGGTAAAATCGGATAAACATTAGTACATACGTTTCAAGCAGATTGGAGCAATCATGGTCCGTACCCTACAAGCTCAGTCATCCGTTCAGCCCAAAGAAAAAACAAGAGAAGAAAAGCTAGGCGAAAAACAGCAGGCGTTGGGCCGCGTGCTGAATAATATTGAGCGGCACTTTGGCCAGGGCTCAATCATGAGACTGGGAGAGACGGATAAGCTAAAAGTAGAGACGATCCCTAGCGGGGCACTGCCGCTCGATATTGCACTAGGTGGGGGCTTGCCAAAAGGACGAGTGATTGAAATATATGGGCCAGAAAGTGCGGGGAAAACGACACTGGCTCTGCATGCGATCGCAGCTGTCCAAGCAGAAGGCGGCACAGCTGCTTTTATCGACGCAGAACATGCCCTAGACCCAATTTACGCAGCAGCTATTGGCGTCGACACTCACAATTTGCTGATTTCACAGCCCGACTGCGGCGAAACAGCACTCGAAATCACCGACCAGCTTGTGCGCTCGTCAGCAGTAGATATTGTTGTGATCGATTCAGTCGCCGCGCTGGTCCCTAGAGCCGAAATTGAGGGAGAGATGGGGGACTCACACATGGGCCTGCAAGCCAGGCTGATGAGTCAGGCCCTGCGAAAAATCACGGGAAACATTGGCAAATCTGGCTGTACGGTGATATTTCTCAACCAGCTAAGGCAAAAAATCGGCGTGGTATACGGCAACCCTGAAACGACTACAGGCGGCAACGCGCTCAAGTTTTATGCCTCAGTACGGCTCGACATTCGGCGACTACAAACGCTAAAGCAGGGCAATGAAAACTTTGGTATTCGCGTAAAAGTCAAAACTGTGAAAAATAAAGTAGCGCCTCCCTTTCGCATTGCGGAATTCGACATCCTATTTGGCCAAGGGATCTCCGCAGTAGGCTGCATTGTTGACCTAGCAGAAACAGCCGGGATCATCGATCGTCGCGGATCTTGGTATAGCTACCTGGGCGAGAACTTTGCCCAGGGTAGGGATAATGCAGTGCGCTACTTGAGCGATCGCCCTGCGCTCGTGCAGGAAGTAGAGCATTCCCTACGAACATCATTGGCCATTAACCAATAATGCGTCTCTTTATCAATCAATGCGCCTCTCTATCAAAAACGTCCTCCCAAATAATGTTTGGAAGGACGTTTTTGCCACTGAAAGTATTGCCAGCGTAATGAATTCATCATTAGCGCGCAGCTTCAATGCTTTCACACGTTACGATTGCGGTCTTTATACTATCGGGTTCTATCCTGCTAGGAGCTACAGAGCAACGATGCCCACAGCAAGCCCACTGGCGACTAAAGCCGCACCTGCGAAGTATGACGACTAGGCCACAACTTCACATTCAGCAGGACTCACCTGATACTTGATCAAGTTAGCGAGTTCCTGAAGCTGACTAATTGCTTCAGCACCTTCTAGCTTCATGAGTTCGCGGTCGTCGCGCATTTCGGTCCAAGTGATCCCGTAGTCCGAAACCAGGAAGCGAATCAGGTGGTCGCCACCTAGGCTCACCATAAAGGAGGCGCTGTTTAATTCGTCTCCACAGGTATAACAAGAGGCTAGGTATCCTCTTTTCTCTAGCACTACCGCCAGCGCTTTTAGGTTCAAAACAAGATCTTGAACGAACTGCCGGTGTTGATCTGCAAGTCTGACAAACATTGTCTTTCCTCTACACCATCTAATAAGTTTACACAATTTGCTTAATATTCTTTTAACAAGCTATCCATAAAGTAGCTTGTTCCCGATTTGGCGAAGCAGAACTTCCCTGAGAGCGTTACCAACGCTGCGCCCGTCGGAACAAAAACTTTTGTAACAATTTTAATCTGTGGCTACCGCAATGTACCCAGCAGTGAGTAGTCATCTATCAGCTATCGAGCGTAGCAGCTTAAGAATTGTTAAGTTGTAGCGATTGTAGCCTAATTTAGCCAAGTGCACAGTTTAGTTGACAATACTGCGAGTTGACCATGATGCGGACATAGCAGATGCAGGCTTTCAGCTGTCACATATTTCCTTAGCTGAGCAGGTTCACAGGAAATATTTTGAAGATACTTGTTTTGAAGAAGCTGCATCTTGAGCCCGTCGGCTTTTCGAGTAGGTACCCCGTGTATTGATTGCCACTCCGTTCTAACGCAACAAGTGTCAAGTTGAGGGGAGTCACCCCTTTTTGTTACGGAAATCAGAGCAAAAGCTGACACGCTAGCAAAATCAGCAGTCAGCGAACGGGCATCAAACACCTGTCAACACTGGGAAAGCGCAGCTTTCTAAAGCTGCTATTAGGTTTTAGGTTAGCGGGGACTTTTGTAACGAAATCATTTAAGAATCGAACGGAACTAAGCCCTAAGCGAGTCTACCGAGTCAGCTCACTCAGCGAATTCACCGCGTCCCTAATTGACTAAGGTCCACCAGCCAAACCCAGGGCCGATAAAACGAATGGTTAGCCAAGCGACAATCATTAGAATGATGCCAGCCCAAGCGCCTTTGGTAGTCCAGTCAACAAATTTTGCGGCAGCCTCTTTGCTGATAGGAAGGCCACGGATGAAAGGCTCTGGCTTACCATAGCTATCGCCTAGCTCTTCTTTACGGCGTCTAGATTCTCCCATGGCAGCACACTTACATGAAGGGTATGCAATACATCATAGCGGGCGAACCTAGCAGCGCTGAATTTGCTTTAGTTAATTTTTATTCAGGGCTACTCCCGAGAGGAAGACTCTGGAGATGAGAACCAAGTGGGGTCGAGGTAGCTGCTGCGAGCGGCTGGGCTAAGCGCGGCCAGTACCTGACGACCATAGCTGCGATAGTTGGTGCGGTTGTCTAGCAGGGCAACGACGCCACTACCCGCTTCACCGTTGGCACTGCGGTGTGACCGCACTGGAGCCACCGCCTGCTGCAACGTACTGAGCGCCTCTGGCAATAGGTATGCCTTGAACCAGTCTTGTCTGCGGCGCTTGTAGGTAGCAACCCGACCAGCGACCAACGGGTTTTCGAGGGAGGGAATGGGTAGTGTGGTGATAATTAGCAAAGCTGGCGGTTCAAACTCGCTCTGATGGGTGCGCCAATAGTCCCAACCGGTAATCAGCACGCCATTGTCTTCTATGGGAGATTCTAGCTGTACGCGTGAGCCAAATTCAGCTGCCAGCACAGAGGCAAACTGAGCCCTCAGCGGCATATCACCCACAACAATTACCGTTGGTCCGCTGAGCGGCTCTGAATAGGACTGGTCGGGCATGGCGATATCTGTACCTACGCTGGTGCCAATTCTGGCACTCAATAGCCTGCGAATTTCTTGGAGGACTGCCGACTTGAAGTGGCTGGTGTTGGGCATAGGCAGCCGGTCGGGCAGGTAGAGCTGGACCAAATCGTGGTGGCGGTCGGGCCCGAAGGCGAGGCAGGTCATGTCACCGAGGCCGAGGCGATCGCGGTAGCGTACTGCTTTTTTGTCCGCATCTAGGGCGGAGCCTATTAGCACCACAGGCTGCCGCTGCCACACCGGCGCAAGCACCTGGTGAATATCGGTTGGGCCGCAGCACAGCACCACGCTGCCCAGTTCGCGATTTAGCTGGCTCCAGGCTAGCCGCTCCGCCTGGAAGAAACGCTGCCAGAAAATCTGCCAAACGGGGGGCATTTGACCGGCGATGCTGTGATTTTGCAGAGCCTCGTGTAGGTCGACTAGCAGGGTGGTCTCTGGCTGATCGATGAGGTGACAGCTATAGGGATTTGCCGGATGCTGGAAAATGGCATGGGTAATGCGCACTCGCATATCGCGAATGAAGGACCGCTGGGAAGGGAAGGCCAGCATGAGCGAGTCCCAGTCGGCGGTAGAAAGAGAGACGCTGAGCTGCGATCGCACCCACTGCTCTAGCTCACCCACGCCATCGATCAGGGTCGGAATATTGTCAGGGAAACGGCTCAGCAAGCGATCACTCCCTGGATTTTCTACTGGATTGAGTTCAGCGCTGAGGCGATCGCGGAGCCACCCTTCAGCAGAGGTTACCAGCAGGCCCCGAAAATCTTCACTGGGCCAGCGATCACCTCGCTGCACGGGCTTAATGACAGGCAAATTCTGCTGTAGGTTTGGAATGGCCTGCTGCAGGATAGGGTCTAGCAAGGCTTTTGGCAGGGCAAGCACCGCAGGCGATGGCCACAGCAAAGCGGGAATTAAGTAGCTGAGCTGATAGGTTCCCTGATAGGCGGCCAAGCTATCAGTCTGGATGAGGGCACTCCGGCCTACTCGCAAAGCCCTTGCTACCAGCCTGGCCATTGTGAGATGGTGCGGCCACTGGGTATGCCCTTGTTCCCTAAGGTACGCCCGCAGGCGCTGGTGAACTTCTGTTTCGATCACAGGCGTAAAAGGTGAGTAAGTCTTATCAAGGTAACGGCGCGGCGCAAAGTGACAGAAGAAGAACACTTCTAGGATGGACTTTATTGTGCCATATCCACCCTATCCCTACCGACCGAACTATCGTTTCGATAGGGCGTCGCGATAGGGAGCTATCAATCAAAAAGGAAAACGAACGCTAAATGAACGTTGGAATTGTCGGGCTAGGACTCATTGGTGGCTGTATAGGGTTGGAGCTTAAGGCCAATGGACATGAGGTATATGGTGTGGCGCGAAGGCAGCAAACGTGTGACCAAGCACTGGCAGTGCAGGCTGTAGACAAGGCCAACACCGAGTTGGCTAGTTTGGCTCCCTGCGAGGTGGTGTTTGTCTGTACGCCCATTGCCACCATTGTGTCGATGGTGTCGCAGCTGGCGCAGGTGCTTTCCCCTACCACAGTGATTACAGATGTAGCCTCGGTGAAGGGAGCGCTTGTGAGAGCAGCAACTCAGCAGTGGCCAAATTTTGTAGGCGGTCATCCTATGAGTGGAAAAAGTGTGGCGGGGATCGAAGCGGCTGAGCGCGGATTATTTTTAGGAAATTCGTATGTGATTACGCCTGTTGACGGTGCTGAGTCAGAGGATGGTGAACGAGACGGCGCTGAGCTGAAGACAGATGAATCGGCGATCGCACTCGTTGAACAGCTGGCAAAAGAACTGGGCTCGGTGCTATATCGCTGTACGCCCGCCGAGCACGATAGAGCGGTTGCGTGGATTTCACACTTGCCTGTGATGGTAAGCGCTAACTTAATACGCTCAGCAGTCAGTGAGCCAGATGATACGGTGCGTCAGCTGGCAGAAAACTTAGCGAGTTCTGGCTTTCGAGATACGAGCCGGGTAGGCGGGGGCACCCCAGAGCTAGGACTAATGATGGCGCAGTACAACCGGGCGGAAGTGCTGCGATCGCTCAAGCGCTACCAGCAGAGCATTGCTACCACTATTGAACAGCTAGAAGCAAAAGATTGGGCTGGGATAGAAAGTACCTTAGAGGCAACCAAAGCGGCAAGAACCCGATTTGTATAGCGCCGATTTGTATAGCGCCAACTTGTAATAGCGCCAACTTGTAATAGCGATAGTCGACTAAGCCGTAGGTGCAGGACTACTTAATTCCATCACAGGCTCCTGGTACAAAATGGTGGTGAAAGTAACGGTAGAGCCCAGACCTTCGCCCATACTAATGAACTGCACTTTGCCACCCATCGCTTCGATCAGGCGCTGAGAAATAGCTAGGCCCAGTCCGGTGCCTTCGTACTGGCGAGTGCGGGCACTGTCAACCTGGCTAAAGGTTTGAAAGAGGCGATCTTGCTTTTCGAGGGAGACGCCAATGCCAGTATCGGCGACGCTGATTTTCACTAGGCCTGGCCAAGTTTGCTCATCAAAATCAAAGGGTACGGGCTTAATTTCCACGTCGATAGTGATACTGCCTTCGTGCGTGAACTTATTGGCGTTGTTAACGAGATTGAGCAATACCTGCTTGAGCCACCGATAGTTGCTGTACAGCTTGATTTCGTCCAGGGTGGCAGGCAGCTGAATGTGGAATTCGAGGCCGCTTCGCTCGATATGCAGCCGCTGAGATTTTTCCAGCTCGCTCAGCAGCTCTTTGAGGCTCAGGGCGCTCATTTCTATGTCCATTTTGCCCGCTTCAATTTTGGCGATGTCGAGCACATCGTTGATCAGGTTCAGCAGGTGAATGGCGGAGTTGTGCGATTCCTGAATGAATTCGGTTTTCTCGGCGTCATCATCGGCCATGTCGTCTAGCACGAGGCGCAAGAAGCCGATCATGCCGTTGAGCGGGGTGCGCAGCTCGTGGGAGGTATTGGCCAAGAAGTCACTCTTGAGACGGGAGGCTTCTTCGGCCTGGCGTGTGGCGTCTTCTAGCTCTACCTGCTTGCGCAGGAGCTGATCGTTGGTTTGCCTGAGGGCTTTGGATTTGGTCCGTAGCTCTTGGGTGATGTTTTTGCTGTCGCTGAAGAGTTTGGCGTGGGCGATCGCAGTCCCCACCTGATCCGTCAAATCTTGAATCAGCTCAATTTCAAAAGGCTGCCAGGGACGCATGGGCGGCTGCTGCAACACCAAAATGCTATTGGGCTCGTTCTGGTAGCAGGTAGCAACCGTCAGCACGGTATAGGGTGCATCGCCAACACTGTGATCGAAATCAGACTGGTCAAAGTCGGAGATGACGGGTTCTAAACTCTGCAAAGTATCTAAAAAGTCGGTTTTTAGTGCTAAGTCGAACGTTTTACCCAGGCAAGAGTACAAATTTGGCTGATAGTATTCGGCGACAACGGTGACCGTTTGCATCGCCTGAGAGTAGTTGCATACCAGGCAGCGGTCGAGAGCCAGCATCTCGCCTAGGCCGTCCACCGTCTGCTGCCATATTGTTTTTAAATCGAGCGTTTTACGAATTTTGGCGGCGACTTGGGAGAGCAGACCGTAATAGCTGCTGCTACCACCACCGACACCGCTGCTATTGGCCAACCGGACTTCGGAAAGCTGAGCGACCTTGGGCACAATGCGGCGACCCACACCCACAATGCCAATAGCTGAGCCCGTTGCGGTGGCTGCATTACCACGATCAGTGGCACTCTCGCCAAAGTGAGCGGCTACAGCGTTATCTGAGTTTTGGCCTTTGGTATCTGATTTGGAAACGTCTGATTTGGGGAGATCTGATTTAATGACGTCCGATTTAATGACATCCGATTTAATGACGTCTGATTTAGCAGTGTCCGGCGACGGTAGAGCAGAACTCAGTGGCAGCGGGCTTAGCACCATCTCAAAGCTGATAGGCTGCTGACCGCAGCGCACAACACACTGGAACGAGACCGGAGAACCTTGGGCGAGCACTTCGGAGACCTGCACCAAGTAGGGTTCGACCGCTACCGGACCAAACAAGGCTTCTACCGACTGCCCTGTTAAGTCGTTACAAACGTTGCACTCTCTGGCTTCGGGCCAGTGCAGCGACAAAATTTCGCCCTGCTCGGTATGGGTGACGACCAGGACATCGCTCGCGTCTGTCGACTCACCAAACAGTGCCACCGGATCGCTATCTGGCAGCGCAATTAATTCGGGAGACTGTAGGGATGAAGCAGGGTGAGCAGACCGAGGCATTGCATTAAGCTAAGAGACTTAGACAGACCCATGCAGGCACAGGAACAAACCCATAAACGCAAAGGCTTAGCAGAAGAGCACAGTCACTGCGATAGCAGTAACTACGATGGATGCGGAACGGTAGATGGAAAGCACTGATAGCTGATGAACCCAACATGAGTCAAGGTTATCGCTTATTCATTATTGATCACTCGGTCGGCATTAATCGTTAATCTGACCACAGGCCAGCTACAAAACACTGAAAATACTTGATAACTTCTACTAGCAATCCCATTTCTATCAGAGAATCTCTAGTTATTTTTATCGGTACAGTACCGGCATCGTGATTTTCCAAAGCACGGCCTATTTCCAACACACGGTTCATTCCCAGACACGGACGGTAGGATTTAAGATAAGTTTAGATTTTCCTGGCCCCTCCATGACCGATGTACCTGTTTCACGGCTGCGCAATTTTTCTATCATTGCCCACATTGACCATGGCAAGTCGACTCTAGCCGATCGGCTGCTGCAGAAAACAGGGACGGTCAGCGACAGAGATATGAAGGCACAGTTCCTCGACTCGATGGATATTGAGCGTGAGCGGGGCATCACGATTAAGCTGCAAGCCGCCCGTATGGACTACACCGCCAAAGACGGTGAGCAGTACGTGCTGAATTTGATCGATACGCCGGGGCACGTGGACTTCACTTACGAGGTGTCTCGCTCGCTGGCTGCGTGCGAAGGTGCCCTTCTAGTCGTAGACGCATCGCAAGGGGTAGAAGCGCAAACGCTGGCGAATGTGTATTTGGCGATGGAAAACGATCTAGAGATCATTCCAGTGCTGAATAAGGTGGATTTGCCAGGGGCAGACCCGGAGCGGGTGAAGCAGGAAATAGAAGAAGTGGTGGGCCTCGATTGCAGCAATGCGGTGATGGCATCGGCGAAGGAAGGGATTGGCATTGATGAGATTTTGGAATCGATTACCTATTTAGTACCGCCCCCAGAAGATAAGACGGAGGAACCGCTGCGGGCGCTGATTTTTGATAGCTATTACGACAGCTATCGCGGGGTGATTGTGTATTTTCGGGTGATGGATGGGGTGGTGAGAAAGCGCGATCGCATCCGCCTAATGATCTCTGGCAAAGAATACGAAATCGACGAACTCGGCGTACTCTCTCCTGGCCAAGTAAAAGTCGATGAACTGCATGCAGGTGAAGTAGGCTACATTGCCGCCTCGATTAAGTCGGTAGAAGACGCCAGGGTCGGCGATACCATCACGCTAGTGAAATCACCTGCACCAGAACCGCTGGCAGGCTATATCGAAGCGAAGCCGATGGTGTTCTGCGGGCTTTTCCCCACCGACTCGGATCAGTACGAAGACTTGCGTGAAGCCCTCGACAAGCTTCGGCTAAACGACGCGGCCCTACAATACGAACCAGAAACCTCTAGCGCTATGGGCTTTGGCTTCCGCTGCGGCTTTTTGGGCCTGCTGCATATGGAAATTGTGCAGGAGCGACTAGAGCGTGAGTACAACCTTGACCTGATTACGACCGCGCCTTCTGTGATCTATAAGGTGTATACGGTGCAGGGAGAGATGATAGAGATTGACAATCCTAGCCTCCTGCCCGACCCGCAGTACCGTGAAAAAATCGAAGAGCCCTACGTGCGGGTAGACATCATCACACCAGAGGAATTTGTCGGCACGCTGATGGAGCTGTGCCAAACTCGGCGCGGTGAGTTTCAAGATATGAAGTACCTGACGCCGGGGCGCACGACGCTGATTTATGAAATTCCGCTGGCAGAGGTGGTGACTGACTTTTTTGATCAGATGAAGTCGCGATCGCGCGGCTACGCCAGCATGGAGTACCACCTCATTGAGTATCGAGTGAATAACTTAGTGAAGCTAGATGTAAAAATCAACGGTGACACCGTAGATCCGCTAGCAGCGATTGTGCATAGAGACAAGGCCTACAACGTAGGCCGAGCACTCACAGAGAAACTAAAAGAACTTATCCCTCGCCACCAGTTTAAGATTCCAATTCAGGCTTCGATTGGCAGCCGAATTATCGCCAGCGAGAGCATTCCCGCACTGCGCAAGGATGTACTAGCGAAATGCTACGGCGGTGATATTTCGAGAAAGAAAAAACTACTGAAAAAGCAGGCAAAAGGAAAGAAAAGACTGAAGTCATTAGGAACGGTAGACGTACCGCAAGAAGCATTCATGGCAGTCTTAAAGCTGACATAACAACAGCTAGTTGGCAGCGCTAAAGCTGACGTAATAACCACAATTTTTGATAAGACCATCCAAATTTTGGGCATTCATAGAAACGGTTGAAGTTTTGGTGAATGCCAAATTTTTTGTTAAATGTATCAAGAAATCTTTGTTAGTTTTTAACAAAGTAGCTTTAACAACTACTCGTTGGTATTTACCGCTTAGGTCTTTTCGGGCATTAACTCTATGAGAATTTTGGTCACTGGAGGTGCTGGCTTCATCGGCTCTCATCTCATCGATCGGCTGATGGCAGCGCAGCACGATGTCATCTGCCTCGACAACTTTTACACCGGTCACAAGCGCAATATTGTCCACTGGATGGACAACCCCTACTTTGAAATGATTCGGCATGATATTACCGAACCGATTCGCTTGGAAGTTGACCAGATTTATCATTTGGCCTGTCCGGCCTCACCGGTTCACTACCAGTACAACCCAGTGAAAACGGTGAAAACCAATGTGCTGGGCACGCTCAACATGCTGGGCCTAGCCAAGCGAGTAAAGGCTCGGTTTTTCCTAGCATCAACATCAGAAGTCTACGGCGACCCAGAAGTACATCCTCAGCCCGAGGAATATCGGGGCAGCGTAAACCCCATCGGCATTCGTAGCTGCTACGACGAAGGCAAGCGCATGGCCGAGACACTTTCTTTCGACTATCACCGTCAGAATGATGTAGATATTCGGGTGGTGCGTATCTTCAACACATACGGCCCTCGCATGTTGGAAAACGATGGCCGGGTGGTGAGTAACTTTATTGTGCAGGCACTGAGTGGTCAGCCTTTAACCGTGTATGGCGACGGTCAGCAAACGCGCAGCTTCTGCTATGTCTCTGACCTGGTAGAAGGCTTCATTCGGCTAATGAACAGTGACCAAACGGGTCCAATTAACATCGGCAACCCTGGTGAATACACCATTTTGGAGCTGGCTGAAACGATTCAGCGCATGGTGAATCCCAACGTGAGTGTGCAGTACAAGCCTTTGCCCCTAGACGATCCGAAGCGCCGTAAGCCGGATATTACTAAGGCGAAGCAGCTTTTGGGCTGGGAGCCAAATGTGGGCTTGGAAGCCGGGCTAGAAAAAACCATTGCCGACTTTAAAGCGCGCATGGAAGCCAACGGCACCTTGAGCGAAAACCTGCCAGATACCGTCACTGCGGCTTCTTAGAAGCGGCCGTTCATCCATCATCTTTTCAATCACTATTTATTAGAGAAGTAACTATCATGCGTGTATGTGTCATTGGAACTGGCTATGTTGGTCTTGTGACGGGCGTTTGCCTATCTCACATTGGCCACCATGTGATTTGTGTAGATAACAACGAAGAGAAAGTGCAGCTGATGAAATCGGGCCAGTCACCGATCTATGAGCCAGGCCTCTCTGACCTGATGAAGTCTTCGATGGAGTCGGGCAATTTGGAGTTTACGTCCGACTTGGGCGCAGGCGTCAGCCATGGCGACATTTTGTTTATTGCTGTGGGTACCCCAGCGCTGCCGACTGGTGAGAGCGATACGCGCTATGTAGAAGCGGTGGCTCGTGGCATTGGTGAAAACCTGAACGGTGGCTACAAGGTGATTGTAAATAAGTCGACAGTGCCTATTGGTTCTGGTGACTGGGTGCGGATGATTGTGCTCGACGGATTGGCTGAGCGTAAAGGTGATGCTTCCTTTGACGTAGTGAGTAATCCTGAGTTCTTGCGTGAGGGTTCGGCGGTATTTGATACGTTTAATCCTGACCGGATTGTGCTGGGTAGCGACAGCGAAAAGGCGCTTGGCATGATGAAAGATTTGTACACACCAATTGTGGAGCGTAAGTTTGCGGAAGACGCTAGTGCGGAGTTTGTGCCTGTGGTGACGACGGACCTGAGTTCGGCGGAGATGGTGAAGTATGCGTCAAATGCGTTTTTGGCGACGAAGATTAGCTTTATTAATGAAGTGGCGAATATTTGCGATCGCGTTGGAGCAGACGTCACCCAAGTAGCATCCGGCATCGGCCTAGACTCTCGCATCGGCAGCAAATTCTTGCAGGCGGGCATCGGCTGGGGCGGCTCCTGCTTTCCTAAGGATGTATCGGCACTGGTGCATACCGGTGATGACTACGGCTACGACGCGGAGCTGCTAAAAGCGACGATCAATGTCAATACTCGCCAGCGCTTGCTCACCGTAGAGAAGCTTCAGCAAGTGTTGAAGATTTTGAAGGGTAAGACAGTTGGATTGCTGGGTCTCACCTTTAAACCTGATACAGACGACATGCGCGACGCGCCTTCGTTGATTATGATTGAGAGCTTGAACAGACTGGGCGCGAAGGTGAAAGCCTATGACCCAATCGTTTCACAGAGTGGCGTGAGCCAAGGTCTTTCTGGTGTGATTGTAGAAACAGACCCAGAGCGCTTGGCAGATAGCTGTGACGCACTGGTACTGGTCACAGATTGGGCACAGTTCAAGAATTTGGACTACGCCAAGATGGCTGGATTAATGAATGCGCCTGTGATGATTGACGGTCGCAACTTCTTGGATCAAAAGGGACTTGAGTCGGCAGGGTTCCAATATATCGGCGTTGGTCGGTAGGGTAACAGGCTCGACTAACAGTAGATAGGTAGATGAAAGCCCTGCGTTTTACTAGATAAAGACGTAGGGCTTTTATAATAGGCAGCAAGTAAGCGGACGACGTGATGATCGCTCAACCTAAATCAAGCATTCGGTGGACAGTTCGTGATCTAGAAGTACTGCCGCAAAATGAATGGACAACTTACGAAATCATGGACGGAGAGCTGTTTGTGACTAGATCCCCTCATCGTAGGCACCAGCAGGTAGGCGGGAAACTCAATACAGCTTTGGACCTGTGGTCAGTGCAAACTGGACTGGGTGAAGTCATCACGGCACCTGGTGTTGTGCTATCTGATGCGGATAATGTAATTCCAGATTTGGTTTGGGTCTCGAAAGAAAGATTGGCATTGATTGAAGATGAATCGGGTCATTTGACGAAGATGCCTGAGTTGGTGATTGAGGTACTTTCTTCTGGCGCAGATAATATTCGTCGTGATAGAGAAGCTAAACTCAAGTTTTATTCTGTGCAGGGCGTACGAGAATACTGGATTGCTGACCGGTTTACAAAGCAGATAGAAGTGTACAGACGTGAAGAGGGAAAACTCTCACTTGTGATGACACTAACTAGTGAAGACACGCTAACGTCTCCTCTATTGCCCGATTTTGCTTGTCCACTGTCGCAAGTTTTTGTCTAGCTCAAGACGGATTAAAACAGAAAAACGTACATTCTGTTGTCGGATTCGGTAACAGAATAGAAAAGAAAGAGAGATCTACACTGGGGAATCGACCTATCGCTGTTGGAGGATGTTGCCGATAGCGTGATGTTTACAGAGATTTAAACTGAAGAAAGAACGATTGGAAAGTGTCAGAACGAGAAGTACAGCTGCGATCGCACCTAAAACAGCAAGGATTTCCGGTAGCTGTAAGCCTATGAGAAAAAGATAGAGACTGCCACCAGTTAGCGATGCGATCGCAAAAGATGGAGTCTGCAACACACAGGGCGTTTTGTGAGCAATCACGTCTCGCATGAGTCCTCCAGCAACGCCTGTTATTAAGCCCAGCAATAGCGGTAACACGCAGCTTAGTGGCTTCAAAAATAGAGCTGTAGAGAGAGCGACTGGCGTGGATTGGATACCGACGACAGTGAAGATCGCTAGGCTGATGCCATCTGCTAGCCAGAAGTGTTCTTTTTTGAGGGTGGTGTGGTGAGCAAGTACAAATGTGAGGAGCCCTGAGGTGAGTGCGAGGTGTAGGTAGAGGGGCGATCGCATCCAAAACACAGGCTGCTGGCCCAGCAAAACGTCACGAATGGTACCGCCACCCAGCGCTGTGAGCGACGCATATAGCAGTGCACTCAGGCTATTGCGCTGCTGCTCATAAGCGACCAAGGCACCGATGCTAGCAAACACAATGGTGCCAAACAAATCGAATGAGTGAAGCAGCTGATAGCTCAAGGGAGCCGCGAATGGGTTCAGTCTGGCAGCCAGCTCGGCAAACATGATTTCCCCGTCATGGATAGTTATGTTTTCTACACTCAAGAGATGAGGAATATGCAGAAACATCAACAGGGATTTATGCAAAGGCTAAGTGGCTACCTTTCACATCAATCATATTGTTCCTTCGGCAGCGAGAGGAACAACAAGTGCTGATAATCTGGCTTTGGATTGTGTTTCTTGCTCACTGCGGAAAGGCGCTTGCCAAGGTCTCGAAGATTCACTAACGGGTCAAGAAGCGAACGTGTTTTATCTTTTTCAACAGAAGTAGAAAGCACACTTTATTTAGAACAACATGCATGTTGTTGGACTCACTGCAACTGGCAGAGCAACAGTAAGTGCGCCTTACCTTAGATTAGGTAAAACCACTCTCCATTGATTAGCTGATGCCCTTGCCTTTGGAAACGCAACAAGCCCCCCGAGCCAAGCCGTGAGGTGATTCGCCTAGCTAACTGCACTGCCCCTAGTAAGCGTTTCCTCATCGGAGAGATGTTTAGCTTCTGTACGCTTACGACGATGTCGCGTTCTAGCTCTGCGATAGATATAGTCATCTGAAAGAAGAAACACAGTAAAAGGCTATCTATGGGCAGCTAGTTGCCGGTAGCCGCGTGCCAGCATTAATCCGAGAAAAGCTGGACAGATCTAAAACTGAGTTGGGATAGCGATTGTCCCCAGCTTCATCGCCCAACGTTAAAAACACGCCAGAGCGAATCGTGTCACTGTAGCCATAAGCATCGCCCATTACGCGATTGTCCGATAGCGTTCCGGACATGCAAGAGCCGCCTTCGTGATCGATGTAGCCGAAGGTTCCGGTCACGCGATCGCCATCCTTGCGAAATAAAAACAGTGCCCCACCGGCCTCTAGCAGCTCATCATCGGTTACAACTCGCACAGGAAAGTTTGCAGAAACTACTCGGTAATTGCCATCTGGCAAACTGGCTAGATCCAAGTCAGGATTCGGCATTTGGCCATCTGTCACCGGAGGGGTATCTGGGTCTTCTACTGTTGATTCACCGCAGTCCAGATTCTCATTCACGATCATCCTCTCGTCGGTTACATCAGTATCCGCTGATCTACCCACTAGCCTGTTGTAGTAGCTGATGTCTCCTGTAAAAAGCTGCGATCGCGCCTCGTCGAGCGACATCCCCGAGAAGACGATCGTATTAGCCGATCTGAAAAGTACCTGTTGTTCAGGGTTTTCAGCAACACTGTCACTATCGAGGGCTTGGAACGCCGAAACGAAAGAAAATTCGGTGTTGCCTTCAATTTCACGCGCAGTGATGAATCCTTGATTTGCCAGTGGATCGATCTCGCCCATATCAGCAGCGTACAAACAACTCACTACAGGCTCTGGTGATGGCTCGTCCTGCGCCCGCACGTCTGGTGTCAGTAGCGGTAGGGTCAAAGCAGATAAGACAGCCGATAAGAGTACAGAGGGTTTCAGGGCAAAAAACTTCAAACTTGCTTTCATGTTTCAAGACCTCTAAACGCAACGAGACTGAGCACTAACTATGACTAAAATCTATCAGCTCGAGGTAACTGCTCAAGTTAAGTTATTTACGAAAAAATGAAAAGCGTGACACAAGGAGAAAGCTAGAAGATCTGGGTCTATGCTGGGATTCTAGTCGATGTTAAAGCCTATGAAATACTTGCAGCCGAGCAAAAATCAACGTCATCTATGAGGAACACCAGACTAGCTCTAGGCCGTGAAGGTATTGATGTGTATGGTAACCGAGTAAATCTCGATAGAAAGAACACCGTTGAAGCCCACTAATGACTGCTAATCCGCATATTGGTTCTTCGCTAGATAAGTTACTAGAAGAGGAAGGTATTCTAGCCGAAGTGAGTGCGATCCTCCGTCGGAGGGGCTATGCCATCACCATCAAACGAGTATTGGCATAGAACGCTCACATCTCGCCACATCCTTCACGCAGCGGACGATATAAGGCTGTATTTAGCTACGAATTTCAGGCGATTAAGAGGAAAATCTATAGGACAGAATAGGGGTTACAGGCCGATGTGAGCGAAATTAGTTGTATCTCGGACAAGGGTCCAATTGGTTCACGGCAAGGACGCAAGCGAGGCAGTACGAGATGAAGCCCGCCGGTAAAAGCTCACACCTGCCAACAACAAAAGTACGCCTAAAGCACCTGAAATCAGCGAACTGCCCCACTTGGCAAAATACTCGTCAGGAATTGCCAGGTAAGGTCTGTCTATTTCGTAGAGAATCTTGACGTTGTCGCCTACGGCATATCCTGGGACGTTATTAGTGGCTTGAATTTCAATCGAATCACCAGATTCTGTGAAAAACTGAATCCTGGCTTCATATTGCGTATCGCGTTGATTCGGGCGGGTAAAGGTGTCAATCTCAACCACCGTTCCTTCGGCGGGGATGGCATTTACTAAAAACGACTGTGTGCTGTGCCAGGCATACACCGAAGCTGCGAAAGCAGCCGCTGAGATCGCCATACAGGCAATCCCCTTTTTCTTACTGGCTCTCCATAGCTGATCCCAGCCTTCTGTATTGACCGTTGCCATTTATCACCAACTGCATCATCATTCCTAAAATACCCATCCCATTTTTGGGACTCTTCACGCTTGTTTCCCTTCTCCCATTTGATAGTTTTTGGATGGGAGAGGGCTATAGCGTTTGCTCTTCTCGTTCGCCTTCGGCGTTCTCGAAGGATAGAGTGAGTTCTATGTTTCAAAACTCAATATTACTGTCTATTATGAGACACTCTCAATACAATGAAAAGAGCTATTACCCTTAGTTTCACCATTCTAGTCATGTGATTGATTTGGATGTATCAAAACATTCGTTTTTAGCACTGCACTATTGAGATATGCCAGTGAGATATGCCAGTGAGATATGCCAGTGAGATGTGCCAGTCAATCGTGTTCCAGAACAGGTTTCTAGTTTTACCGCTAACTAAACAGCGACTTTAATAAGCACCCTTCATATGTGTAATGCGGCCATACACAAGGTTCCTTTCCTTGCAGCGATACTCACGCTCGGTACCGCTTGCTGTTTCTGGCTTGATAAGGCGTTTTAGGGAGGAGCACGATAGAAAAGAATCAATAGGGCCAACCTTTTTATGAATTGACTCGTGTTACCTACTATGAAAGTGAGCAAATCTCCATACCTTGAATCAAGCCATTCTTAATGGTGTAGCGATGACCAACATGCTCATCAGCAAGTACGGCTCCGGCCATATCGCGAACGACCTGGTGAACATCGACCAAAATCCGTCCACCCTCCTCTGGATAAAAGGAAACTGGTTCAACATGTGCATCAATTTCGCTCCCCTGCTCCATCCAGTAAGCGCGCACTTCTTCAGGCCCACAAACAAAGCCACCTTTGAATGCTCTTGGCCAATGCACATCGGAAGTCATGAGCGAGAGAGCCGCATCAAGGTCACGCGCGTTAAAGGCCGTATACGCTGCGCGTAACAGTTCGATTTCTGGTGTAGGTTGCTCTGACATAGACTATCGCCTCTTATGAGTGCCTCTACACTAGGTTCAGCCTCAACCTGTCGTCTCATCCAATCCTGCTAAAATTATTCTAATCCTGCTTGGAATGTGAGACCTTGGCTGGGTTAAAGCCCGCTATGACCCTTGCAATCTCCACATTTGATCTTACAAACCCACAGGAAGCCGTGCGAGTGCTGCCACACTCACCCCTAGTCGCTAGCCATCATACGGAATGGAAAGGAATAACCTTCACTCACTACTGCCATCCTCCCCACAAAACGGTGGAGCATTGCCTTTTACAACATTCACAGGTGATCACACATCCAAAAAGTTGCTTCAAAGCAGAGCGTTCTCTAGACGGAAAACTGAAACACTATGCTCACGGCAACGGTCGCGTAGATATTATTCCAGCTTTTCTAGCTCATTGGACAAACTGGGACAAAGAAATCGAGTTTTCGGTGATTGCAATTTGTCCAACATTGTTGAATCAAACTACTCAGGAATTGACGGGACGGGACGTAGAAATAATTCCACAGTTTTCAATAGATGATCCAGTAATTCAACAATTAGCGATCGCACTTAAAACAGAAATCCAAACGGGCTGTCTGTCTGGTCAGCTGTATGGCGAAGCAATAGGAACAGCACTTGCCGCTCGTTTAGTTCAGAACTACACAGCCAGCAAACCTTCAAAGGCATTCAAAGCTAACGGCTTATCGCGATCGCAATTAAGGCGAGTCACTGACTATATCCAGGCTAACTTGGCACAAGATGTATCAATTTTGGATTTGGCAACCTTGAATAGCATGAGCAAATCCCACTTTAGCCGCGCCTTCAAGCAATCGGTGGGGATTGCACCCTATCGGTATTTAATGCAGCAGCGGGTGGAACGAGCCAAGCAGTTACTCAAGCAGCAAGCCGTGAAACAACAGATCCTGTCAATTAGCGACATTGCCCTAGACTGTGGTTTTGCGAATCAAACTCATTTAACAAAAGTCTTTCGTCAAATCACAGGAACAACGCCCAAAGTTTATCAACAGCATTAGTTCAAATCGCGACAGGGGCAGTCATTCTCACTACAAATCTTCTCTCTCTTTGTTGCCCTTAGTCTCTTTGTTTCCCTTAGTGAGATTGCAGTCTGCACAGAGTATGCGAAGGTTGTGAGGTGCGATCGCCAAACTAGGGTAACGACTCAGCGGCTTAATATGATCGATATGCGACCCTTTCAACGATATCGACTGCCGACAACCACTGCACCGTCCCTCTTGCAGTTTGTACTGCTGCCGCTTCCATTTTCTACCGCCTAGCGTTTGCTTCCAGCGGTCAAATTCTGCTCGCGGCTCGTACTTTTCATGTATCTGCGCGGTGTTTTTCTTCAGCCCTAGCAGGCTTTTATCCACTCGCTTAGTCGCCTGCAACAACTCTCTGACTAATTCCTCGAAAGTAGACATATGGCTCTACGGGATTGACTATGCAGTGGCTGTAGGAAAATGCCAACAGATGAGGCATCGGAGTCGAAAGCGCTCGAAGTTTCTGAAGCCATAGCCCGAGCGCTTAATCAGCTTCAGCTTGTTGTTAATGCCTTCGACAA
>JBHJIY010000050.1:0-29082 GCA_050042985.1 Phormidesmis sp.
TGTCGTATTAAACCCAGTCAGGCTTTGGAGCAGCCGCGATCTATTCTGAAGTTCCGCGTAGTGCATTTTCATTGATGGCTGCCTGGCTGTATAACCTCATTTTTGATTCTAGCGCTCTAATTTCCGATAAGGTCTAATGAATAACAACAAGCCCACCTTTCTAGGGCTTGGGGCACATAAGGCCGGAACCTCTTGGCTGTACGAACAACCTATTTCACAGCAGTCCGCTTGTACTCGATCAAGAGCGGCGTTCTTCGCTGCCAGCGAGTCAGCCAATATTGAAGTTGCCCAGCTGCTTGGGCGAACTTTGAAAGCGTACATAGGACAGCGTAAACCGCTGAGTCAGCTAACTTATATCCGTTGGTTTGACGACAATAGCGAAAAATACGCAGTACCAATACTGGATACAACAGCAATAACAACAGGCTCCAGCCATGAGTGTACAGGATGCCTAAAAGCGCTAATCCGGGCAGAAGACCACCCCAAACCCAGCCACTTACATATCGGTGAGCCATATATTTTTCGGGGGCTTGGCCATACATAGCAAACCCTTCAGAAACTGCCCAGCCACCTCTCACAGCGCGCTTCCACCATTCCGAAAAGCGCTGCATGTCAGCATCGTGAAACACCATAATGCGATCTAGCCGGCAAATCTTCCAATTGAGGCGACGAAGACGAATACACATTTCAGGCTCTTCGCCACAGATTAAGGCACTGTTGTACCCTTCCACAGCTTGAATGGCTTTTACCCGAATGAGCGCATCTCCACCACAGGCATCGACCTCTTCTCCGGGCGGCTTATACCACTCTAGGTCAGTATATTGGTTATAAATAGAAGCCTCTGGAGATATCTCCTTGCGCTGTCCGCAAACAATAGCCAGCTGCGGATTTTTCTCTAAACATTGGTAAGCTTCGGCTAGCCAACCCGGAGATAGCTCACAGTCACCGTCAACGAACTGAATATATTTAAGCGTAGGAAAATGTTTTGTCAGGTAAGTTAATCCTGCGTTGCGAGCACGCGCTGCAGTAAATGGCTTAGCTGCATCTAGTTCAATAACAATTCCCCCCATCTTACGAACAAGATCGATGCTATTGTCGGTAGACCCAGAATCAACATAGACGATATGTGAGCGTTCAGAGAGTTGTGCCTTTAGTGCATCAAAACAGGCCTTTAAGCGCTCTCCTTCATTACGGCCAATCGCAACTACGCCAATACTATTTAAGCTCATAACTCTAAAGGTGTTTGAAAAGATGCAGTATCAGGAACAAAGGGTTACGATTTTTCGTCTTGGCCCTCTGTTTTCTTGGCTCAAAGCCCACAATCAAACCTATATTACATAGATAGTCGTGACAATGGAACTTCGATTTAACCGCCCCTATCATTAGAGTCAATGAAAGTAGTCATTTCAGTGTTTACAGCTACATAGACGCATTTTTTACACAGTTTCTCTTCCGGTTTTGCGTTATTCACTTTTGTTTGGGCTGGGCGTGTTTGCCCAGAGAAACCACACTAAAACACAACCATAGGAAAGAGAGTTAGTAGCTATTATCTATCTGCGCAAAAATTAGTGAGTTGTTGATTTCATTGTCCTGCTATGGTGTTGTAACTGAAATCTTTGCCTTTCACCCTAAAAAACCCCATGCGTAAATGGTCATTTAGTTGGATATACAGCTGTACCATGGCCGGACCATTGGCAGCCGCGCTAATACTGCCAACTGGTAGCGATGCTCTGGCACAGTCAGAGGCTCCTTCAGTAGATTTTTTGAATGGTGTCTGGGAAGGGAGCTACACCTGTAGTCGAGGACTCACCAGGCTAAGATTAGATATTCAAGCAGATAGTGCAAGAGACATTGACGTTGTGTTCTCTTTCTCTGCGCACCCAACTAACCCAGGAAGTCCGTCCGGGCGTTTTAGAATGCGCGGTGAGTATGAGGCCGCTTATTCAGCCAACGTGCCTAGCCTGATAGATTTGGACGCAACAGCCTGGATTGATCGACCATCTGGCTATGCAACTGTCGATCTTTTGGGCACGGTTTCTGGTGTTAGCCGCAGAATTACAGGCAGTGTAGACCTTGAGGGCTGCTCCACCTTTGAAGTCGCAAAGCTAGACAATCAACAGGCAGAACTCAACCCGCAAAATGCGATACCGCCGACAGCAGCCTCAAGACCAGTAGCACAGGGAAGTCAACCGACACCCAGTGGAAGCGCGTCGAGTGGAAGCGCATCGAGTGGAAGCGCATCTGTTGGGAACGGACAGCTAGATGGGCCTGAAAGCGTTGTGGCTAGCTTCCATCAGGCGATTCAAAATGGAAATTTCGACGCGGTCGAGTCGTATTATTGCGCTTCAGAAAGAGTTGCTGCGCGTGCATTGGAAGCGGGTACTGATCCGGAGGGTCAGCGTCGAGCCTTGGCAAATGCCTATCTACAAGTGGCCTACACTATCTACACCGTAGATATGTCTATGCTTCAATACGAAACCGTTTACACAGATAATGAAGGA
Organism: Phormidesmis sp.; assembly: GCA_050042985.1. GTDB lineage: Bacteria > Cyanobacteriota > Cyanobacteriia > Phormidesmidales > Phormidesmidaceae > Phormidesmis. The sequence continues at coordinate 2,502 of JBHJIY010000050.1, forward strand.
GAAGGTCGCGCAGTCGTCACCGTTGCAGGCCCTGTCGGCGTGGAATCAGCCAATGGGCAGGGGATATTGATTCCGTACAGAAATTTTAGTGCGCTCGGGAAAGCTTGGCTAAGACTGATCAGGGAAAACGGCGAATGGAAACTCTGTCAGAATTTAGAAAGTTAAGGTTCACGCTAGTGTCGATAGGATTTTAGGCGTTATACCGGTCAAATCTTGTACCGAAGCAAACACAGCCGCGTGCGGTCCAACGGTGAGCAAAGGTACCTGATTAAATGTGTGGCGCTTGGAGGAGAGGTCTTCTATGTTGCCGTGGTCGCTGATGACAATCAGTGTGACCTGCGGCGGCAAATGCGCGATCGCACTCTCCAAAAACGCATCCACTCGCTGCAAACATGCGATCGCCTGGTCCCAATCCTGTCGATGCCCCGCATAATCCGTCAAATAGCACTCAAACAGCGTCACCCCATAGCGACCGCTCAGCTGCGCCAATCGTTCACCGGCCACCGCAGGCGAAATCGGCAACCGTGCCCCCTTATCGCTCAAAGACCGCCGATTTCTCGCAGGCGGCACGGCCCCCACAACATCCCAAAAGATCGCCTCGCCCTGCTCATACTCGTACTGCATTCTGAAGGGTAGACCGGCTGATAGGTTAAGTAGCGTGCAAACGGAATAGCGGCGTTTCCTGTTTGCGATCGCATAAAAATGCTCCGGCGAATACGCATTCGCCAGCGTCGCCGTCCGCCCCAACGCCAACGCTCGGGCAAACAGCCCATACTCATCAATCAACTGCCGCAAAGATCCATTGGCAAACCCTGACTGATGCCGCCCTAAAAACTGCGGCGCATTCTGCCCGGTATAGATCGTCGTTTGCCCAGACGCACTCTGTGGCAGCCCTTCCACGCCTAGCGTGGCATCTACAGGCTTTAGCATCACGTCCGATCGCTGTAATGAAGCTCCAGTTAGCAGACGCTGGCCCAAATATTTGGTTAAAAATGGCATCGCTTCCGATACAGACAGTGGATTGTTGCATCCCGCATCACCGAGCCCTACACCATCGAGAAACACCAGCAAGAAATTAGCCTGACCAAACGACAATTCCGCTGACTGCTCGCAACTGCTCTCAAGGAGAACCACTTTTACCTTAGCTGTAGATAATACCTATACTACTGCCGTCGCTGCTCCGGAGCATCTGTCCAATCAATCAGACGTCGCACAATCTGAAGTTAGAGATAGCCAGAAAGAGCAACAAGTACAGCTAGCGATCCACACCAAAAAATATCATCATCATCGCCTCTGTAACTTCTCCTGTCTCTAGAAAATCTGCTACATGGCTAAATCCTGCCAAAAAGTCAGTGTCAACACTATCAACAACATCGGCATCCGCCACACCACTCTCGACGGCACTTTCATACGTGGACACCACTTGCCGAAGGTCACTAATTGCGTTGGCCTGCTCGCTAGCATCGAGCCTTGAAAAGGCGTTGCGCATAGCTTCTAAAATATCGTTCGGGGCTTCTAGGCTCTCTAGTTCTTCTAACAATGCAGGACTTTCGTATATCTTGGCTGCATAGGCAAAAACGCGAGAGACGTGCGGCATGGGGAGCTCTGGTCTTTGTGCGATCGCCAATCCTGCCAACACCGCAGCGTCGTCGTATTGCTCTGCGTCCATCTTCTCTTCTACAGCAATCATCAAGCGCTCATAATAAGAAGCCGACCGTACGCTTAGCGAAGCACCTGAAACATCGGCCAACTCACTTTCAACGCTCAAGTAATACACACCCGTTTCAGGCAGATTAAAAGCAGTATGACGTCCGCTATATTCAGCAAAATCGATATCAGACGGATAATATATCCTTTCTACTGGAATACTCTCATTACGATCTAGGCGCAGTAGCACTTCGGGCCAACCAAAGTCCGAATTTGTTTGAGCATACACCACAACAATTTCATTCTCTCTACCGGAGAACCGATAGCTCAGCGGCGCTCCATCTTCAATAGCTTCAAACCGGTCTTCTATCTGCAAACGAAATGGAGCCGCCGAAACCTCTCCTTCTGAGATTGAGTTAGGAGTCGAAGGCGCTTCATCTAAGACTTCAGTAGGTGTCTGACTCAGGAGTTCAGAATGGGAAACAGTAGGCCAAGCTAATCCCACACTTAGCAAAGTACAGCTCAAAAATAGACGTTGCAGGAACATAACGTTTTTCCAAAAAGAAACAGATAAAGCGGTTACTTAAACAGACCGATTCGCAATGTAAACTTGAGAGCCTGGACGAAAAATACTCAGGTCTTTTAAGGGCTAACTTCCTACAGCAGAACTTCGCCATCGCGAACTCTCGTTACATTACTCCATCGACTCTCGCAACGCCTCAGACGCTTCACCTGTCTTAAGATAGTCAGAAAAGTCACTAATCAAAGACACATCTAAGTCGAACGTGTCTGTCTCTACAACACCAGCATCTACAGCCGCCATAAAGTTTACAAAAATCTGCTGTAAATCAGATAGTACTGTAGCCTGCTCGGCAGCGTCTAAGCTTTGATACAGTTGATACAATCCATCTAGCGTATGGGATTCTGGTAGGTCAACTTCATTGAAAGCCGCAGTAGTCACATGCCACATTGTAATCAACCGACCCACATAGGGCATTGGCGACTCAGGGCGCTGCTCAATCGCCAGCTCAAAACCCGAACGTGCTCCGTCAAAATCATCATTGTCCAACCGTTCTACAGCAAGCATCATCGCTCTCTCATAAAACGAAGCCACCCGCAACCGTAGCAAGTATTCTCCTTCGTTCACTTCGCCCAGTGATTGCGCCGAAGCAGAGGTAAAAACAAATCGATACTCACCTGTGGCAGGCAGCAGAAAGGCCCTGTTTCTTCCATCGAACTCATTGATCAGAATATCCCTGGGATAGTCCACTTCGCGCACCAGCTGCCCTACCGCGTCATAGAGCACAACATCCGAACCGTGGAGAAAATCGTTGCTTTCCCAGTAAGCCACGACTACTTCATTCTCATTGCCACTAAAGGTGCGCTCGTAGGTCAACGGCTCATCTTCTGTTTGAGAGAGCGTTACTTCAATATCGAGCCGCGCAGCCCGTGATGTAGAAGCCTCACCTAGCTGGCTCGCTTCATTCGTATCGATCGCCTCATTGGCATAGGCAGCCATAGGAAACGTTGCGCCTATGCATATCAACATCAGACCAAAACCAAAACGTCGCACTGCGCTCATAAAGAATTTGAGAGATAGGGTGTTTATATTTGTTCAACCTCAGCAAGCCCTATTCCTGAAAGTTTGCGCTTATCCAAACACTAAAAGCGCCTTGCCATTGATATAGTCGCCGTCTCACAGTTCTTCCTGGGTCTGCACACTAACGCCAAAGAACATTGTTCGGAGGGTATCGGTAGGGACGCCTGTCTCAAGGAAATCGGCTATGCCTGAAAAAGACACGCCATCAAACTCATCTTCACTAGGATCGAGTTCACCACTAGCGATCGCACCCTCATAGAGCCCGTTCAACTGTCGAAGATCACCAACAATAACAGCTTGATTTTCCGCTGGCAGCATCAGAAATGTTTCATAAATCAGCGCAAAGAGATCGCGCTCGAATTGTTCAACATTGTCATCGCCTTCAAAATCAAGTCCGTTCAGACGCGATTCAAATCCTGGTAACTCATACAGTATCTCCGCGTGAGTACCCAACCTATACATATAGGCCGCCGGAATTTCGGGCGAGTCTTCAATAGCTAGCATCAAGCGTGAAAGGGCGGCCTCGTAGTTATCTTCATTTGCAAGCGTCTCAGCAGACATTAGGAGCCGCTCGTAATAGGTGGCATTCCTTACCTGCATTACATATTCAACATCGGGAATAGAAGAATTGTTGCTGTCAGATTCAGGAATGCCACTGGAAACAACTAGTCGATAATCTCCCGTCTCTGGCAATAAAAACGTCCGCCCATATGCACCCACAGAGTCGAACGTCATAAAGTCTGGATAGTTTTGCCGTCCGATAACTTTCTCTCCGCTTGGCTGATAAAGATCAATAAACTTTGAAAAAGGAAGCGAGCGACCCTCTTGCTCTATGAGTACCACAATCACTTCATTGGTATTTCCGTTAAAGGTGATTTCACCACCTGTGACACCGTCTGCCTGTGGCTCTAGCCGTAGTTCTACATCTACACTATTACCAACCGTAGGCTCAGAAGCAATCTGAGAAAGGCCATCCTCTGTGTCTGGCGCAGATTCACTCTCCATTACAGGCGTAGCACTCTGTGAAATGGCGGGAAAGAACAACCCCATACCCAGCAAAGTAGCACTCAGAAGCAACCGTTTTACAATCATGGCATGGCAATGTTAAAGAGAAAGGACGATTCTCATATTAAATCTGTTCAAAGCTGTTCTATTTTACCAGTAGCCTAATAAGCGCTGCTAGCTATCTGTTAGCGATTAAAGGGGTGGGGAAAGCAGGCTCACATACCGTTTTGAGCTATCAACTTCATCGTAAGTCAGTAGAGCATTGGGGTGTGCTTGGGCCCAGGCTATTAGCCACTCTAACTGAGCGATCGCATCGCCAAGAGTGTGTATTTTTGCTCCATACAGGTCTTCAATTAGCACCGGATGGTCCAGCGCTAGATACTTTTTGTTTGATGAGCCAATAGCGTTATTAGAAAGGAAAAGGCCGGAGATGCGATCGCGACAGTTCCTCACCGAACTCCCATCCAATATCTGCACCTCCCACGGTTGCCCATCAGACACTTCAAAAATCAGTCCAAAATCTTCTAACACGACATCGGTATGCTTCCATCCATCTGTTACCGCAAAGCTATGCTGCTGCAAGCAGGCCGCAACCCGGTCGTAATCATTGTGGCTGTCACTTGCGGCATACACCATAAACCCGAACAAACCCACAGGTAGCCCAATCGCAGCTAATATACCGCCCACAACCAGACGCCGAATTCCATTGCTCGATACTGCTGACATCTCAGTAGCTCAATAAAAACTTAAGCGAGCAAAAATACTCAACCAAAACATAATGCGTCCAAAAAAGAGTCGAAAACGCATGTCCTATTACTACTGTATTCCCACAAGCAAGGCTGCATTCCAGATAACCGCAGTATCCTGTAGCGATTCCGCCTCAAAGCAAAATACGCTCTGGCTTCTTTTTGAAAACCTGCTCACAGAAGCACCAAAGGTATTTTTGTTTATCTAGGAGGCGCTTAGGGCCAGTTCTTTGTCTTCGACTTCTTCAGGAGAGTGCGAAGTTACCAGTTTTATACTGTGCTGTGTTGCCCAGGTTTGGAGATCGGCAAAGGCGCGATCGCGATACTTTCCATACCGTTCCCGTTTCTTCCGCTCCCGCTTCTCCAAAGGTGGAATAATCCCCATATTTGGCGGCATCGGCTGAAAATGCTTCGGCTCCGCAGAACTAATAAAATTCGTCAGCGCTCCGATCATCGTCGTCTCCGGCAACACCAACAGCTCCTTACCAAGCGCCACTCTCGCCGCATTCGTCCCTGCCAGCCAGCCACCAGCTACCGCCGCTGTATAGCCTTCTGTTCCCACCAGCTGACCCGCTGCTAACAGCGTAGGCCGCGACTTAAATTGCATTGACGCATTCAATAGCTCCGGCGAATTAATAAACGTATTGCGGTGCATCACGCCCATCCGCACAAACTCCGCATTCTCCAACCCCGGAATCATCTTGAACACGCGCTTCTGCTCACCCCAGCGCAAATTCGTCTGAAAACCCACCATATTCCACAGCTGTCCGGCCTTATCTTCCTGCCGCAGCTGCACTACCGCATAGGGCTTATTCACCTTATTCTCCGGCAAATCAAACGCCCCATATTTTTCTGTGTCAAACAGACCCACCGGCTTCAGCGGCCCATAGCGCATCGTCTCAATGCCCCGTTTGGCCATCTCCTCAATCGGCAAACAAGCCTCAAAAAACTTCGCCGTATCCCGTTCAAAGTCCATCAGCTCCGCCTGCTCCGCCGCACAAAGCGCATCATAAAACGCCAAATACTGTTCCTTATTCATCGGGCAGTTCAGATACGCCGCCTCACCCCGGTCATACCGAGACGCCATAAAAGCAATGTCTTGATCAATCGACTCACCCACAATAATCGGGCTCGCCGCATCAAAAAAGCTCATATACGCCTGCCCCGCAAACCGCTCCAAATCCTCACTCAGCGATTCACTTGTCAACGGCCCTGTCGTCAAAACAGTGATGCCATCTTCCGGAATCCTCAGCACCTCATCTCGCCGCAATTCCACTAACGGATGCCCTTCCAGTGCCTCAGTCAAATCCTGCCCAAACACCCCACGATCCACAGCCAATGCCCCACCCGCAGGCACTGAATGCTCATCCGCCTTGCCAATCACCACCGACCCCAACCGCCGCAGCTCCTCATGCAGCAGCCCCGAGGCCCGGTCCGTCCCCATCGCCCCAAACGAGTTACTGCACACCAGCTCCGCCAAATGCTCTGAGTGATGCGCCGGACTCTTCTTCACCGGTCGCATTTCATGTAAAACGACGGGCACCCCGGCCTGGGCAATTTGCCAGGCCGCTTCTGTACCGGCCAAGCCGCCACCAATCACATGAATAGGCTGGTCACTCATCTGTATCCTCTGCACTTGTTAACTGTGATAAAAAGTTGTCTATATCCTGAGCAATCAAGTCGTACAGCTTCTGCCCCGCGACTAAATTGGATCGTAACTGATCAAGCTCAATGTCAGTGCCATAGGCGTGTCTAAACATATGACGAAAATTTCTCAGCCGATTCATCACATCTAGCGTGGGCTCCGATAAGAATGCGGGCCGAATGCCCTCAACTGGCTGACTCATCCTTAGCAGTAGCACTTGATGCCAGCCACCACTAGAACCAATATTATTTTCAAAAGCGCTTGCAACCAGCTTTAGCAAATCTTCTACAGCACAATACAAGTTATGAATCTGGTAAGCAACACTCTCTAGCTGAGCAGGCGTATCCAAACCATCTTCTACCCTGGCACCCAGCTTAATATTTACTCGCTCCATCAACCTAAACTGTGCTCGTATCTCAGCGGTTAATGCGGCAATTCGATTGCGGTCCATGCTAATCCCGTGCGGCGAATTTTGTCAGCAAAATGGCACTGGTCCAAGGGGACCATATCAATATCTCGCAGTAAAAGCATAGAAAGTCCGCTCATCAGGCCACAAATATCACCAGATTTGTGAGTCTCAATAGCCACATCGATATCTGAATATTGAGTGAAACGATGCAAAACTGTCACTGAGCCAAAAATATAACCGCTTTTCACACCATATCGCTGAGCATTATTCGTCAGCCAGCTCAACGTCTGCTGCAAAAGCTGCTGGCGAATTCTCTCATTTTCCGACTGGTCTTTAGCCAGCCGAGCATCTAGTAAGTGAGTAAGAAATGGCATTTGGTCAATACGAAGTTGAAACAATGAGAGGCCTAGCCAAACAGCTTGAAGAAACAGAATGCATGGATGCTATCCCACATGCCTCGCATCTGTTGTGTCACCATTATCAAATCTTAGCGATAGTCACACCCTTACCCCCATCAACTTGCTCGGCGACTTCAAAGCTTTTCACCTGTGGATGCATTTTCAAATACTCCTGCACCCCGCGTCGCAGTTTCCCAGTACCATGTCCATGAATTAGCCACAGCGGTCCTCTCGCACTTTGAATGGCTTCTTCGATGACGCTTTCTGCTTCACTGACTCGCATGCCTCTGAGGTCCACGGTGTTACTTTCTGTTTTTACCATCGGCGCTTCGGGTAGTGTCTTTGCGATCGCCTGCACTTTAGGTTTCTTTTCCACCGGCTCAGCCTTCTCTCCTTTCAACGACTCAATGTCCGAAAGATCCACCATCATTTTCATAATGCCAAAGCGCACAGCGACCTTGCCGTCTTCATCAGCTTTTTCTACCACTTCAGCCACCTGTCCACCCAAAGAAGCTAATCTCACACGCTCGCCTTCTTTCGGCCGGTAGCCTGTGCCAGCCGACACCACTTTAGCCGGATGATTACCAGTAGGCAGTCTTTTCTCTTCTATTTGGTTGAGTTTTTCTGTTGCTTTTTGAGCGTCTTGCCCGGTAAGGCCACCCTTTTGCAGGTCGCGAATGACTTTGGCCACTTCGGCTCGGGCATGAAGGAGCGCGGTTTCAACGTCCTTTTCCTGCTGACGCTTCATTTTTTGTTCGCGATCGCGCAAACTTTGAGCCCTCGCCTCCACCTCCTTATAAAATTTCTCCGCCTTCGCCACCAGCTTCTCGGCTTCTTCCGCCCTTCGCTCCTGCCTTTGCCTTTGCGCCTCTAACCCTTCAATCACCTGATTCACATCTTCAGTAGCACCCCCCATCCGCTGCTTTGCGCTATCAAGCACGCTCTCTTTCATCCCCAATCGCTTCGCAATCGATAGCGCGTTTGATCTACCAGGAATTCCCCACAGCAGCTTATAAGTTGGTGCGAGCTTCACATCGTCAAATTCTACTGAGGCGTTCTCAAAGCGATCGTCTTCGTATTTGAGCGATTTGAGTTCGCCATAGTGGGTGGTGGCCACGGTGAGACGAGTGTGATTGGCGAGATGTTTTAGCAGCGCGATCGCTAATGCACTCCCCTCAGAAGGATCGGTCCCTGCTCCCACCTCATCTAGCAACACCAGCGAATTCGCATAGTCATCATCGCCACCCGCCTCATCTACCTCATCTAGAATTCGGCCAATCCGTTTCACGTGACCGGAGAACGTAGAAAGGCTCTGTTCAATCGATTGCTCATCGCCAATATCCGCTAGCACCGACTCAAACCACGGCAGCTCTACCGGCTCTTTCGCCGGAATGAACATGCCCACTTTTGCCATCAGCGCGGTTAGGCCCAGCGTCTTCAGCGTGACCGTTTTACCCCCTGTATTTGGCCCTGTAATCGCAATTACTCGCAGATCTGGTCGCATTACCAAATCGGTCGGCACGACTTTAGTACTCTGCTCTTTTTTCTGTTGCCACAGCAGCAGCGGATGCTTCAGCTGACGCAGCGTAATTTGCTCGCTTTCTACAAACCTAGGCGCATTGCCTTCCATCCACAGCCCATAGCGGGCACGGGCCGTTGCTAGGTCGAGCTTCACCATCACCAAAATCAAATGCTCCAAATCAGGCAGCACTTCTGCCACCTGATAGGTCAGCATCTGACGAATCGCTTCCGACTCCACTTCTTCTTCTTTGCGCAGGGCACGGCGCTTGTTGCCATTGTCCACAATGCTGTGAGGCTCTACATATAGCGTTGCGCCACTGGTAGAAACGTCGTGCACAATTCCCGGAATCGCGTCTTTTTGCGGCGCTTTTACCGGCAGCACAAAGCGGTCGTTACGCTGGGTAATCAGGGTCTCTTGCAGGGCACCGCCTTGGCGCTGAGTGATTCGTTGAAGCTTGGAATAGATGCGATCGCGCACCACTTTCAAATTCTGCCTTATCCCACCTAGCTTGGCACTGGCCCGATCAGCCACATTCCCACGATCGTCAATACAGCGATGAATCTCCTGCTCTAGCTCAGGAAACGTCCGCAAATCTTCAACTAGCGCCTGCAATACCGGCAACTCTTCTTGCGCATCAATCTGCCTGCGCAGTCGCCTTGCCCCAGAGAGCGTAGTGGCAATGTCCAGCAGCTCATCACCAGAGAGAATGCCTTGCACCTCAGCCCGCTCCAGCGAATCTCCAATATCTCGAATGCCACCAAACTGAAGCCCGCCAACGGTCGATTCTAGCTGAGTGGTTTCTACAGTTTGAGCCAGCAGCGCTTCACTGTCTGCCTGGCTCTTGGGAATAGGCAGCCTTTGCGCTGCCACATTGCCAATATTCGTTGCGGTAAAGGTGGCCAAGTGGCGACACAGCCGAGGCCATTCCAACAGATTAAGCGTTTCAGATTGAATCAAAAGAGGGTTCGCGAAGAAAAAATTGAGGCTTGGATTACTCAAAGCATTACATCCTTATTATAAGGAAGACCTCTCAGTAAAAAGCCCAACCCAAGAAAGGCAACAAAAATATTTAGGAGGATTTCACTACGCTACCCTCACCCCTACTCATCCAAAAATACAGCGGCGACTCTCTCATTCCCAAACGCCTTGCACTCAAGGCCGCAAATATAGCCACAGCACAAACCCTAATCGATCTATTTCAAACCGCTGTCGGTAAAACGCAAGGCGAGCTGGACCGGCAGCTACATATCGAAGAAGGCGAAGGGACAGACTACCGAGTGAAGCGTGGTCTAGCTCACATTTTGCGCAATAGCTTCAGCACCTTTGAAATTGTAAGCCCGCTAGAGCCGGTTGAACTACGCGATCGCATCTTCACCCTCGCCGCCACTCGCGCCGCCACCCCCACCAACGCCGAAGCGCACCTCACCGCTCTCGCGGCCCAGCTCACCCAAGAGCTAGACGAACCCATCGAACCGGTTCACATTCGCCAAGGCCTCTACGCCGACCTCAAAGAAAACCGCATCCTCACCACGTTTGATACCCCTACACCCGAAGCGCTCATCCATCGCTACAACCTTTCTCAGGTTCAGGGCATCTTTTACAAAGCTAGCCACATGGTGATCAACCTGTATCGCAACGACCCAGGCGAATACAAGCTGATGTTTAAGTACCTCAAGCTCTTTCGCCTCATGACCTACGTAGAAGGCGAAGCAGACCAAGGCTTTACCATCACCATCGACGGCCCGGCTAGCCTATTCAAGCCCAGCACCCGCTATGGCGTCGATATTGCCAAGCTCATTCCCGCGATTTTGCATGTGACCCGCTGGCAGCTGCCCGCCACCCTCCAATGGAAAACCCCTTACACCAAAGTGGCGCAGGACAAAAGTTACAGCCTTAACGCTGACTGTGGACTAGTGAGTCACTATCCGCCCGGCAAACCCTACGACAGTATGTTGGAGCAGGCGTTTGCCGAAAAATGGGCCAAGGCAAAAACACCCTGGCAACTAGAACGTGAAGTTGATCTTATTCCCATTCCCGGCAGCGTCATGATTCCAGACTTTCGTCTAGTTCATCCTGACGGACGTGTTTACCTGCTCGAAATCGTGGGCTATTGGCGACCTGAGTATTTGCGTAAAAAGTTTTATCAGGTTCGACAGGCCGAGTGCAAAAACTTGATTTTGGCGGTGTCGCAGCGTTTGAACCTAGAGAAGGCAGGTGTTGACATCAACACCACACCAACCAAAATTGTTTGGTTCAAAGATAAATTACTCCCCAAAGCGGTAATTGAAGCGCTCGAAGCCGACTAGCCGGGCATACTTAGCGCAATCGCTTTTTAATGCTTCTCTTTGGGCTTCTTTCTGGTCCTCTTTTTGTCAAATCAGATTCCCGAGGCGGGACACAAAGGCACTCAATATGATCGCAGCCGTTGAATCTACTAAAGCTATGAGCACAATCCTGGTCGTAGATGACAGTCCTATGCTTCGTGAGATGATCTCTGGCCTTTTAAACAAAACAGGCTTGAGTATTTCGGTGGCCAAAGATGGTCACGAAGCTAAAGAAAAAATTTCCGCTAATCCACCAGATTTGGTCGTGCTAGATGTGGTGATGCCAAACATGAACGGCTATGAGCTGTGCCGCTGGGTAAAAAGCAACGAAGCGACTAAAAATGTGCTCGTAATTTTATGCTCCTCCAAAAGCGAAGAATTCGATCGCTACTGGGGCATTAAGCAGGGCGCAGATGCTTACGTCATCAAACCCTTTCGCCCCGGCGAACTGCTCGGGACAGTACAAAACTTGCTAGCAGGCCAAGCTGCCTAGCATTTTTTCGGCGGCCTTTTGCCATACAGCTACAAGCCCACACCTTCACTCATTTGAAGCTGTGGGCTTTTTTTGCCTATTTTCCTTGGCCTATACTGAAAGACGCCATCACTCTCATGCTTTTTTGGGCCAACACATATGCCAACAAAACGCGCTGCACTGCCACCTGGCTTAATCGTTCGCACAGGTAAGTTTGTGTGGAATACGATGTGGCGCACGATGATGTCGCAGATGGCTCCCCGCAATAAGTCTGGCGAGTATGTGCGTCCTGAGAGCGCGTTTCGCGGACGGGAAATTGTCCCAGAGGCTGGGCGCTATCGATTGATTGTGGGCATGAGCTGTCCGTGGGCGCATCGGACTTTGGTGACGCGCGCTTTGAAAGGATTGGAAGATGCGATCGCAATCACCACAGTCCACCCTTCCACTGATGAAGGTCGATGGCTTTTCGACCAAGACCAATCACTTCTAGACTGCCGAACCCTACCTGACTTTTATGCTGCCTGTCAGCCAGGATATTCAGGCCGCTCTACGGTCCCAGTCTTATGGGATAGCCAAACAAACACCATCGTCAACAACGAAAGCGCCGATATCATTGAACTACTTAACAGTGAGTTTGGTGACTTGGCGACTGGACCAGATTTGTATCCAGAGCATTTGCAATCCTCCCTTGGAGGGGCTTCGCAATCCTCCCTTGGAGGGGCCTCGCAATCCTCCCTTGGAGGGGCTTCGCCATCCTCCCTTGGAGGGGCTTCGCCATCGCAAATTGACGAACTCAACGACAAAATCTACGCAACAGTCAATAACGGGGTCTATCGTTGCGGCTTTGCCCAGACGCAGTCGGCCTACGACGAAGCAGTCGGCGAATTATTTTCCACGCTTGACGAGATGGATCAACGACTCGAAACCCATCGCTATCTCTGTGGAGACTCGCTAACCTTGGCGGACGTTCGCCTGTTCACAACACTGATTCGTTTCGATGTGGCCTACCACGGCATCTTTAAGTGCAACCGTCGCCGGATTGCCGACTACAAAAATTTGAGCGGCTATCTTGCTGAGATATATCAAAAGCCGGGAATCGCCGACACCTGCGAGATTGAGGCAGTCAAACGTGACTACTTCGGCAACCTGTTTCCGCTCAATCCCGGTGGAATTGTACCTATTGGACCAGGCTGGGACGGGCTAAAAGAACCTCACGGTCGCAATCAATAGCACCATGCTAGTCGGAGTGATACCGTGCTAGTCGGAGTGATTAGGTTGGCAGCAGATGCCAAACACAGAAGTAAACCCGTGTAAAAATGTCGTTGACCCCACCGGCCCAATCTCTCCATTACAGAAAAATCCGCCGACGGGTATTGGGCCCAGATATTCCTCAAATAGATCTGAGTCAAAATTAGGTTCGTCGTAGAGGCCTTCTCCTCTGCCAGTGCAGGAGAACAGTAAAGCGCCGACGGGGGACGCGTTCGTTCCGTCGTTCTCTAATTTATTTTCTAAACGCTCTATGCGATAGCGCCGCAGCATGCCTTCCAGGTCTTCTTCAGAGGTTTGAGCATCGCGCATATGGAACTGTACGCGCATGCCAGGACGGATTTTATCGGCAACTGCGATCGCACCATTCCTCGGATCTACTCCTACCAAATTCCGAATCAAAAAATCTCGCCGGGTCAGGCTCGGCTTAAAGCCACTCTGCGCCACGCCGATAAACAGCGCATTTTGAGCCAGCTCCCGCTCTTCCTCATCCATACCCTGAAAAATATCTTGCAAAATTTCTAGCGGCGTTTGCGCAGCGTCAGCATCTTCCAAATCATCGGGCTCTAGCTTGAGCATAATATTGCGATCGCCCTCACTCACCCGATACAACTCACCAATGGGCCGACATCCCTGCGCCACAATCGCCTCCAGCACAATCTCGCCCGAAAGCGCTACTCCCACAATCCCTTCTCGATACAGCTCCCCATCGCAAAACAAACCGCTATTGCGACTAAAGCTCTCAATACCAGCCAATCCGCCAACTTTTGTCGCTTCTGGATAGGCGTAGTCCATGCCTTGTAGCAGCTCGCTTGTGCCCGACGAAAACGGGTCAGCCATCATCACAAAGCTAGGCTGAGCTTCAGGCGTCACCCCAATCAAATCGCTCCAAGCCTGTGGCGGACTATCCAAGTCTGGCAGGTCAGCGGCGGTGAGATGAAAACTCTGAATGTTGACATTCGGCAAATGCGCCACTGTTAGGCTGAGCGCCGGGCCCTCCTCTATCTCAGAAGGAAACTCATCATCCATACCAATAACACCGCTACCACTACAGCCCACAATATGGGCAACCGGCAGCAGCTCTTGAATGAGAGGCATTAGCCGAGCGTACTCGCTGGCAAATGCAACCGAGACAAATACAAACGCTAGGTCTGGTTGAGCGCCAAGCTGATCTTTTGCCTGCTGTGTCACTTCTTTCACCGCAGTTTCCAAAGAGGCACTGGTTGAGATCGCACTGACCCACTTCATATTTGGAGATTCCTTAAGATAATTCTACGGGCAGAGCATTTAAATTGAAGTCTGATACATACTGGTATGAGGTGATTTTGGTCCTCTGTAAGTACATGTGCAGACCGCACCGTTCGATTGCTCGACAGTTCTATTATCTACTGTTGTTGCCAGCGAATGCTAAAGTCCCTGCCTTACAGCACACTCAAGTCATTCACCAACGTCGTTTTGGCTGTTGCCTATCTGGCCTTCTTCAAGGTCGTCATCGCTAAAGCGCCCTGTTTAAATCCTTTATTTAAACAGTCATATTAAATTGCCATAAATGATACGGCAGTTTAGCAAATGCGAAAGCTAAGATAGTCCTCGGAACCACACGTCGTAAAAACTCTACTAAATACGGTTTGCCATGAGCGATATTCAAGAAAAAATTAAGACTGAAATCGAAGCAGCTCGTGAAGCTTGCTCCACGGAAGATACCGAAGGCTGTGCTGCTGCTTGGGACGCGGTAGAAGAGCTTCAGGCTGAAGCTTCTCACCAGCGCGAAAAGGATACCGAAAAAACGCCTTTCGACAAGTACTGTGACGACAACCCCGAAGCCGACGAGTGCCGCGTTTACGACAACTAAGCCCGATGCCTGCTATATCTTCGCCCAAGCCAAGGTCCTCAGGTCCAGCTAAGGTTTACTCTTTGCCTACGGCTGCGTAGCTTAAGCAAAGTACAAACAGCAAAATGTAAACGACAGAATATCAATGAGGGGAAGAAGTTACTTTTTATAGGGGCTTCTTCCCCTCACTGCGTTAGGCAATATTCTCCTAATAGGAGGGTGTATTACAAGCAGCGCTATTTTTGCGTGAAATAGCGGAAAAACTAGCCCCAAACGGGAGGGATTCTTTAGCAACTTGACAAAATGGCTTGATATTGCACAGCAGGTGCTACATTGATGATTGCTCATTTATCCCTTGTCGCTACGTGCTAACAAATCCTGACTCGATACGTCCTTTGGTCTGGACGGATTATCGGCTAGCACTTCTAGTCGCTGTCTTTGTTCCACTCACACTGCTGATTTGGTCGTGGGTAACAAAGGCTGAATCGATCAGTGCACTTCTAAAGATTTACTGGCGTGTCGCAAGTCTACTAGCGATTACGGTTTATTTGCTGATCCCCGGTTGGTCTGTGGGCTTTGTCACCACCTTACTCGCTAAGATTCTCATCCCGATGAGTCTTTGGTTCTGGGCAGATCTTAATGAAGAGATTCGTGAGCAGCCTAAGCGATCGCTCAACCTTGGCTTCAATGCTTGGCGCTGGGCAATGTCAGCCTATTGCCTGATCAGTGGGTTGCTACAGCTTACATTTATTCGCTGTGCGTTTTCTCAGGTGGCACTAGCTGGAGACGATTGCCAGGTGTGGAGAGAGCCTGCCCTCGCGTACAAAGCTATCTTTCACAGTGGCGATGCCGGTAGCAACAACCTCACTTTTTGGGGAGTCATGGGAGCAGTTGCACTAGGCTTTTATGCCCTCTATCTAGGCTATTTTCTGTTTGTTCGCTTGGGCCGTCAGGGTCGTTCTGCGCTGAATCAGTAACCTCGAATCAATAACGCAATTCAATAACGCAATTCAAAAATACACAATGAGTGAGCTTACCCTTGCGGCCCAGCTCGAAAATTACACGCTCAAGCACCCACAAGAAGTGCTGATTGTCCATGTGGAAATTGAAGGTGACGTCGATCAAATTATTATCTTCAAAGGGTTCTCTAGCTCCTTAATGCAGCCTACGGCTTTCGACCCAGAAGTGCCTGTGCTATCTAGATCAGCAACCGTTTTATACATCGACCGTTTGCAGGGGCCCTACCAGCCACAGTCGCCTCAATATCTAGAGCGTAATATTGCGCTAGATGACTTTCTCGCTAGACTATCTTCCTCCGCGTAAACTCGTCATCAAGCCCCGTATTTCATCGACCCACATTTCGTCAGTGACCTGTCACAATGTAAGGGTCTTTTTTTCTATTGGTAGCACCTATTATCTGCCCCCTTATTTGGTAGACGTCCAACCTATGTACCAGACTCAAGACCTTCACGTGGTCGAAAATCGCCCCTTGCTTGCCCCAAATCAGCTCCTTGAGCAGCTACCGCTCACCGAAACGGCGTCTGCCTTAGTCGCCAAAACTCGCGATCACATTCGCAACATCATGCATAACGAAGACCGTCGCCTGCTGGTGATCGTCGGCCCGTGCTCTGTGCACGATGTGGAGGCTGCCTACGACTACGCTCAAAAATTGGTTAAGCTGCGATCGCAGTTTTCCGAAGAGCTAGAAGTGGTGATGCGCGTGTACTTCGAGAAGCCACGTACAAGCATTGGTTGGAAAGGACTCATCAATGACCCCCACCTAGACGGCAGCTACGACATCAATGAAGGTCTACGCTTAGCCCGCAAGCTCCTACTTGATCTGGCCGAACTAGGCTTGCCAGCTGCCACCGAACTCCTCGATCCGATTACGCCGCAGTACATTGCCGACGTCATCTCGTGGACGGCAATTGGCGCGCGCACTACAGAAAGCCAAACCCACCGTGAAATGGCATCTGGACTATCTATGCCCATCGGCTTCAAAAACAACACCAACGGTAGTCTGCAAGCCGCTTCCAATGCCATGCTAGCGGCCAGTCAGCCCCATCATTTTCTAGGCATTAATAACGACGGCCATGCCAGCATCGTATCTACAACAGGTAATGCAGACGGGCACCTGGTATTGCGAGGGGGCAAGCAAGGACCAAACTACGAGCGGTCTTTTGTAGAAGACGCGGCCAAGGCACTCACCGAGCAAAACCTCAATCCTCGAATGATGGTGGACTGTAGCCACGCCAATGCCAACAAAGATCACAACCGCCAGGTCACTGTGCTAGACAGCGTCGCAGAGCAGATTCGCTCTGGCTCACAGCACCTAATTGGAGTGATGATTGAAAGCCATTTGGTAGCTGGCAACCAGCCCATTGCCAAAGGACTAGATAAGCTGACCTACGGGCAAAGTATCACCGATGCCTGTGTGAACATTGAAACGACTGCCATCATGCTAGAGCAGCTAGCTGGCGCAGTACGCCATGCAAATCGCACAGCGAAGGTAAGCCAAGCCTAGCCGTTCAGGTTTTCACACATGTCATCGTAGGGGCGCTAGCATTGCTACGCCCTCTCAATTCATATGCACAAATGACCGCTTAAAAAAGCGGGACATTAACATTTAACCCAGCACCATAGAACGTATCGTCCAGATTTATTCTGGCCTCGGACGAGTTACCAAAGCGCGTACCGCCAAATAAGCTGACCCGGCTTTCAGGCGTGAGGTTGTAGCTAACGACGCCCAGCACCTGTTGGTAGGTGTCGTAGCGAGGGATTTGGGTGTAGTCGTCTAGGTCTAGCTGATAGAGCAGGCTAGTTCTGAGCTGTCTGGTCACGCCGTAGTTGAGCGACAGCGTCACCGTTTGGCGGAAGCGACTGGCCCTTTGCGGGTCGGCAAATCCCAAGCGCATTTGGTAAAAGCTATCCAGCCACATTTTGGAATTTAAGACGCTGCGATGGCTAACCAGGGCGTCAATGTAGTTGACCCCGAAAAGTTTTTCTCGATAGCCAGGAGAATACAGTCGTTGATTTCGGAAGCCAATTTGAGCGAAGGTGCGCGGACGCAGTCTTTGCCTCAGGCCGACCTGAAGCTGAACTTCGTTGTAGTTAATGCCGGAGATGTTGTTGTATCTGGCGATGTTGGTTTCTGCGATCGCATACACGCTCGTCGTCGCCGATAGCCTAGGCACAAAGTAAAACGATGCACCTGCCTGATAAATCTGCTCGTCAACACGGTCGTTATTGCGAATAACGTTGTCAACATCGACAAATCCTAACCGCCCGCCCAGAAAGGCAATGGGAGGGGCCACTTTTAGCGGGGCTGCTTGGGCAGTCCGCAAAATTCGTAGAATACCCAGCTCTTCATTTTGCCGCGATCGCAGCTGCAACAGCCGCAAGGTTCCTAGCTCTTCGTCTAGTACGGGATATACCTGAGTGACAACCCCTTCGTCTTCTAGAATTTCTGAGAGGAGATCGGGCGAATTGATGTCTACTGTCAACCCACTCTCTGCGCTCTCATCTGCGCTCTCATCTGCGCTCTCGTCTAGGTTGTCATCGTTACTTTCACTATCATCATCGATACTCTCATCATCAGAGAGACTGGGCAGTTGCTTTCCCTCCGTAGCTATAGACGCAGTCTCAGCCGTGGAGATAGCCTCCGTTTTAGTAGATTCAGAGACAGCTCCCATCTCAAAATCTGCTGAATTATCGCTGTCTGCCGTCCCAGAATTAGCCGTGTGTGATGCTATTGTTTTGTCCGCTGATGCCAAGTCACTAATCCAGTCATTAGCACTATCACCAGATGCATCATTCCAAGCCAGCGCTACATGCTGAATTTCCGACACAGATAGCGTCTGAACAGAGCTACTGACATCACTAGCCATTAGCCGGGTGATACTCCATGGTTCAGGTTTGAGGTCGAGTTTTAGCTGAGCCACCACAGGGTCGCGACTAGTCATTCCAGCTGCTGACGACACAGATTCATCCACCCAAGTAGGTGAAACCTGAGAGGCCGAGCTACCTAACTGCTCTAGAGGTTCGTTAGCCAGGTTATCGGCTGCTAACGCAGGTGCTGTGGCTACATCAGGCGTGCTGCTGCCCAGCTCACCAGCTACGACATCATTAGCTACAGTTTTAGAGCCTGGCTTTGAAAGTTTGGGGTCAGGAATAAATGCACTGCCTGAAAGCAGGTGTCTGCGCTCAGCTACGTCGATTTGCGTGGGCAGTGCTTCAGGCTGAGGCTGAGGTGCGATCGCTCCAGAATCAGTCCCAATTTTCCTGGAGCGGGTTTCTGACGCCCCTAGCTCACTTATTCCCAGCTCACTGGGTTCTAACGTTGACTCTGCAACCTGTTCCTGGAGAGGCTCTGCCACTGCTGGCGAGCAGAGAATATTCAGTATCCCACCTAAACCAAGGCTTAGTTTAAGCACGTGCTGATACGTAGGGATATCCTGGTTCTGCATAAAAAAAGTTACCTCGGCAGGCAGGGGCACGGACTAATTCGCTTCACAATGAACAAGCAAAAGTATGAAAAATCGCATGGGCACATGCTGTCTATATGCAAGTCATAACAGGGGGCATCAGGTCAAAACCATGAAAATTAAGCTGGTTTTTCTCTGATTCCTCCCCGAATAAATGAAATGCGAAAGTGACGACTTAAACTAGCTCTCAACTATACTCGCATCTTCATACTCTCTTTATAATCATTTGTCTGCTTACTTTAATAAACACCGAATAGCTTACTAGCATGTGCCTATAGTTTTTCTGGCAATATTTGCGAGTTTAGTGTTTTACTAGCATCTCGAAACGATAGAATATGAGACGAAAACAGTTGCAATCAACAGTTTTTCTTCGAATAAATTCGATTGGAAACACATCAATTTTCACTTGCATCTACCTCAGACAATTGCATCAGTGACATGGTAAAGGCCTACAAAAACTAAAAACGCACTGCCTGTGCTAACCAAAGCTGATAAATGTTACATAAACTTATCTTCACACAGTCATCCTACTGATAAGTAGACCACTCTGGCTAGCTTTTCTTACGTACAAAACACTATGAATGGGCATTATTCAAAACCAGGTTATGCACTGCGCAAGCTGTCGTGGGTATTGACTTTAGCGCTCGGGCTATCGGGCTCGCTACTGCTATCTCAAGCAGCGATGGCAGAGCCTTTCTACAAACAGCTCGCAAAAGAAGAATCCGCTGAGGAAACATCGCCAAAGCAAGCATCTGAAGAGGAAGACGAAGAGGAAGACGACGAAGAAAAAAAAGAAAAAGAAGAACGAGAAGAGCCAGAGGCTTTGAGTTGGGCGCGGGTAGATTTTATTCGCAATCGAGTTCAGCTAGTGCCTCGCAACCAAAGCGGTAGACGAGCCAACATCTCCGATATTTTGCGACTAGGTGATTCACTGCGAACGGCCAGAGCTTCCCGCGCTGAACTACGGTTTAATGATGGTTCTCTTGCTCGTGTTGGTGAACGGGCAACTTTTCGATTTACGCCCGATACTCGAAACTTTCAGCTCAACAACGGCACTATCTTGCTGCTCATTCCCCCTGGCAGAGGGCGTAGTTCGATTCAAACGCCAAACGCCGTGACCGGTATCCAGGGATCCGCTCTGTTTGTTCGCTACATCCCCGAAACCGACACAACTATTGTGGGCGCACTCACAGACAATCCCGACGGCCCCATGGTTCTCTTCAATCGGGACGGCACCGAGCAGCAGGCGCTCAGAGCCAACGAGATCGGTGTTGTTGAAGGCGATCAAATCACCGAGCTGTACCAGTTTGATGGCACTTTATTCTGGCAGAGTAGCGGCCTAGCAGAAGGCTTCAATTATCTATCCGAGTCGACTAGCACAGATGAACTCGATGGGGTCCGTGAGGAGATTAGGGAAGCTATTTCTACTCAAGGGCGTCTCAACGGTGAAAGCATCATCACCAATCCAGAAGCATTCAAATCGCCTACCGATAGCGTAGAAAGCGATATTGATGCAGAAGTAGAAGACACCGAGATAGAGTTCGAGGGTTCACCTGCCCAAGAGTACGAAAGCTCTGCCGAGCCTGTGGATGAACAGGCTATAGAAGTTGGTGTAAACAACTCACTACAAGCCGCTGAAGAAGAAGACGTGGCTATCAATGAGTCTGATGCGGCGGCCGGTGCGGCAGCAACCACAGATGAAGAGGCGACTGATACTACCAGCACTGATCCTGATACAACCAATAGCAATGACACCATCAGCGCAGAGGTGGAAGCATCGGACAATGATGCAGATGTCTCTGATGTTAGTCAGTCGGATAATGCAACTGGCAATGGAGGAGCCGAGGGCTCAGCATCAGCTGCGGGTGCGGGTGCAGTTCAAGATGAAGCTGGGGCTGCTGGAGCTGGGGCTTCGGACGGACGTGCAGACGGTGCTGGGGCTTCAGACGTAGGCGGGGGAAATTCCATAACACCTGACGACGGTGTTATCACACCTGAAACTGGTGGCTTAGAAGACACTACAAACAGTGGCAGCGATGTTACCACCAACCCAACGTCTGGCGGGATTGGTCCTGACGGGATTGGGAATGTTGGACCAGATGTAGGAGATGACCAGCTACCGGGCGATGCTCAAACGGTCGATTCCACAGTGCCCACAGCTACTGATACAGACGCCACTTTCACAGAAACAGACACAGCGCTTACAGAAACGGTAGACAATAGCGACGTCACAGTGCCCGATATCGATACTGAGCTTGCCTCAGACGGGGAAGCTCTAATTTTGGATCCCGTGCCCGATCAGGTCGATAAGCTAAACGAAGTTCAGACTGTTCATGATTTGGAAATGCATGACCCTGAAGACGGAGCAGCCGGGGCTGGGGCAGTCGGTCCTGAAACCGGTGGTGGAACGCCATAGTGAATGGAACGCCATCGTCAGCGGTTGCCTCTTACTCTAAACAAGCTAAGCAAAAAGGCCCACTGGTAAGTTACCAGTGGGCCTTTTTGCTTATTCAACATCAGGCGTAGAAGCCTAAGAACTCTGTCCAGGACTATCCGGCTCGGGCTCTTTCGACTCAGGAGCACTTAGATCCACCGATGGGT
This sequence comes from Phormidesmis sp., assembly GCA_050042985.1. GTDB lineage: Bacteria > Cyanobacteriota > Cyanobacteriia > Phormidesmidales > Phormidesmidaceae > Phormidesmis. Next base: position 24,452 of record JBHJIY010000050.1, read on the forward strand.
CCTCAACAGCTTCATTCTCAGCACGAGTCTGCATGTCGTTGAGCCAGTCTTCTGGCAAAATTTGCGTATTGTCTAGCGCTGAGTCGGTGTCAATGACGCCAGGGCGAGTACCTTGGTTGACTGTGGTGCCTGGCATCATTTGAAAGGTATTGTCCGCGATTGCTGGATCGTTTGGCAGCTGTTCGGACTCAATGCGCTGGAGTTCATTGAGTACTTCGTCGCTGGAGTGATATCGCTTATTGAAGTCGTAGCGCACCATTTTATTAATGATACGAGAGAGATCAGGCGAAATGTCTTCAATAGTGTGTGACCAAATAATCTCGCCGTCTTCGCTTCGTTTGAGGGCGTGGGGCGGCCTACCTGTGAGCGCTTCGATGGCGGTAATACCCAGCGCGTAGATATCGCTACGTACGGTGGGCATACCTGCCGACTGCTCGCTAGGCATATACCCCTGGGTACCAATACCCACGGTGGAGGTGATGCGAGTATTGGAATCAGCTAGCTGATTTGAAATGGTTTTGACTGCGCCAAAGTCAATCAGGACGTAGCGATCGTCGCTGCTACGATGAATGATATTGGATGGCTTAATGTCGCGGTGAATGACATTTTTGGAATGGACAAAGCTAACCACTGGTAACAGATCGATCAGCATTTTAGCAACCGCCCGCTGAGAGAGCGGCCGACTACGCGACAAAATATTGCGTAGCAGCTTACCCTTGATCATCTCTTGCACCAGATAAAAGGTCTGCTGCACTTCAAAGTAAGCTAGCAGTCTAGGAATTTGGGGATGCTCACCCAGCTGGCCTAGGACTACCGCTTCCGCTTCAAACAGGCGTCTGGCAAGGTGGTGAGATTTGGGATTGTCACTCACAATTTTGAGCTGCTTGACGACGCAGACAGGATGGCCCGGACGCAGGGTATCTTGTGCCCGGTAGGTTTCACCAAAGCCCCCGGCACCGATAACTTCCATAATGCGGTAGCGATCGCGCAGCAGCGTGCCAATAATGTCTGTCCGATTGACATCTAGCAGATCTTGAAAATCGTCTTGCTGGCTAATAATTTCTTGCACAAGGGGCGAAGTAGCATAGCGCGCTAGGGTCGTCCGCAGCCGCTTACGCTTGAACCTTTCGCTCGTAAAGCCAATGCCAAAGTCCAAAAGGCCTAGGGTTGCGATCGCAGCTACTGGCACCCCCGTAATCAAAATAATATTGCCAACAACAAAAGCCATGTAGCTGGCGGACACCCATAGCCCTATGCCACCAACCGCAATCAGCGCGCGTTTCGAATGCCGCTTGTGCCGGTTAGTGAGTATCGCAACCGACAGACCTAGCCCCATCACAACGAGCGCATTCAGCCAAGGCCGCCGAATCAGCTGGGTAGGGGAAATGTCTTGCTCTAGGGTGGCGACTGTATTGGCTAATATCTCTACGCCAGCCATCGGCTCTGGGTACAGCAGACTTTGAGAAAACGGCGCTTTGTGAAAATCCTGACTCTCAGCAGCAGTGGTACCAATGATGACGATTTTGTCTTTAAAAAATCGGCCTGAATTGAGTTTGTTATGCCAGGGATCGTCATCTAAGGCATACCAAAAAGGAATTTGCTCAAAGGTACCGCTGGGACCGTGGAAAAAAATATTTTCCTGAGGAGCTTTGTTAAAAGGCACTTGAGCTGCGCTCAGGGTTGCTTGGGCAAAGCTCAGAGGGGCCTGCTCATCTACGATGGCCGTTGACGCACCAAAAATCGATTCTTCTTCAGCAGCCAGCTCCGCCAAAAACGTCTGACCTAAGCGATGAATTTGCCCATTGGGTTCTATCCGAAAATTAATAGAGCCCATCCTGATCCCGGCGTCTCTAAATAAAGCAATCGGCAGCCTGGGCTCAGATAAAATGCCCTGGTTGTACTCAAGGTTGTTATAGTTTGCGGCCAAAACAACGCGATCACCATACTGACTGAGAACTTCGGCAAACGCATCATCGTCGCCTTCACCGTAAGTACTCGGCGCGGTGAATAAAACGTCTAGCGCGACAGCTTTTGCACCAGAATCCATCAGCCTGGTAATGACTTGGGCATAGGCCTGACGCTTCCACGGCCAAGACTTCAGCGGCGCTAGCGCCTCATAGCGCTCAGGATCAGCCAAATAATGTTTCCCTTGACCAAGGGACTCCGCATCGATCGCGAGTATCACCACCTCATCCGGCGCGGTGACCGGCCCGCGCAGCTCAAAAAACAGGCTCTGAACCTGCCTTTCACCCAGATTCACAAGACCCAAGTCAAGCCCGACTGCGGTAGCTGCCACGGTGGTGCACAGCGCAGAAATCGCTAGCCGCCAGTACTTGGAGACTGCTTTTTGTTGCCAGGCCTCGAACCTGTCTTTTGGCGTTAACGTAGCGGTGTCAGCCCCCGCTCTTGAGCTATCATTCACTGATTTGGGCATAACACTATTAGTAGAGACTCTGATGGTAAGGATTCCTGTTCAGAATTTTAGGCAGGAACATGCGTAGACAAAGGCTGTATCAAAACGAACGCGAGAGGAGATGAAAGATACTATAATGATCAGAAATATAAGAAACGGACTATACTAGCCATTCTCTATACACGGAATATCCCTATTTTAATTCCCTGACTGCATTTTTTAGACTCATCACACTGTTTGGTTCAACGTGTGGCTAGTTCAACGTACGGCCCAACGTGTCATTTTCTACCAAATGCTTTGCTACAGGGCAGTTTTTCTACTCAATAGCTTCTAAACAGTTCTAAACGCCTATTTCCTAAATCTTTGCTTCGCGCTTGCTGATAATACTGCTACGAATAATTGCGCACACGGCCACTTTAACTATTACCGCGCAACTGTCCATATTCCGGTAAGTTTCCTAGCCTTCTTTTTACGACTGCTCTATCTGTTGGCTTTGGCTGTTGGCTTTGGCTATTGGTTTTAGGCTACATAACCTTACTCTTATTTAATTCTTATGGCTTCTCCGACACTCAATCGACTGTCTATTTTTGTCGATGGTAACAATATGTTCTATGCCCAGCAGAAAAACGGCTGGTTTTTCGACCCTAAGCGGGTTTTAGAATACTTTGTCACCGAAATGGAAGGAATTTCTTTGGTCAACGCCTTTTGGTATACCGGACTCAAAGACCCCCAGGACCAGAGAGCTTTCCGAGATGCTTTGATTAGCCTGGGCTATACCGTACGCACCAAAGTCCTCAAAGAGTATTACGACGACACGTCCGGGCGCTATTCCCAAAAGGCAAATTTAGATATTGAAATTGTTGTCGACATGTTCAATACGGTCGATCAGTACGACCGTGTGGTGCTGCTCAGTGGCGACGGCGATTTTGAGAGAGCCATTGAGCTACTGCGCTCGAAAAGCACCCATATTACGGTGGTATCGACCGAAGGCATGATCGCTCGCGAGCTGAGGAATGTGACCGATCGCTACATTGACCTCAACAAAATTCGCCGTCAGATTGAAAAAGTGGAAAGTTAGGCTAGGGATAGGATGGCCAACGTGGACCTTGGGTAACTAAGCTACGAGTTCCTTTTGGGAGGGCTGCGCGATCGCTGATTGGATCCCCGATTCATCTAGCTCATGGCCGATAACAATTAGCTGAGTCCTCCGGACCTCGTTTGAGCGCCAAGGGCGATCGTAGAAATAGTCAAACCGGTTACCTACACCATTAAGTACCAGTCGCATGGATTTGTTTGGCACAGCGACGAAGCCTTTGATGCGATAGATTTCCTGCTCACCTACCAGCTTAATTAGCTGCTGCACAAGTGCCTTCGGCTCAAATTCTTGAGCCAACATGAGAGGCATCGAAGTAATATCATCATCGTGCTCGTGCTCTTCTTCGTGATCGTGATGGCTGTGTCGGCTCTCCAGGTTGTCTTCTACTGCCGCACTAAAGCCTAGCAACACCTCTGGGCTGACATTGCCACTTTGGCAAGGCACCACCTTCACACCTTCAGACAGCTCACGGCCCAGCCAGTCTTTTACCTGAGTAAGCTCGCGATCGCTCACACGGTCTACCTTGGTAAGCAGCACCATATCTGCGCAACCCAGCTGGTCTTCAAACAGCTCTTCAATGGGTGTCTCGTGGTCTAGCTCTTCATCGGCTTGCCGCTGAGCCTCTAACGCGGCCAAATCACCGACGAGTTCTCCTTTGGCTAGGGCCTCGCAATCGACAACGGTAACCACACCGTCGACGGTCGCACTGGTCCGAATTTCCGGCCAGCGAAAGGCTTGGACAAGTGGCTTTGGCAAGGCGAGCCCTGAGGTCTCGATAACCACACAGTCGAGTTCGTCTCGTCGCTCGATTAGGGCTTGCATCGTCGGCAAAAACTCTTCTTGTACGGTGCAGCACAAGCAACCGTTAGCCAGTTCTAGGATGTTGTTGTTTTGACTGCTATTGGAATTGTTACTTGGGCTGTTTGCCGTGTTGTCGTCGTCGCAGATTTGGCAATCGCGCAGTAGCTCGCCATCGATACCAACTTCGCCAAATTCGTTGACAATAACAGCGATTCGGCGGCCTTGATTGTTTTGCAAAAGATGTCGTACCAGCGTTGTTTTTCCGGCTCCTAAGAAGCCGGTCACAACCGTTACAGGAAGTTTATTCATGTTGTTTAGTTT
>JBHJIY010000051.1:0-8772 GCA_050042985.1 Phormidesmis sp.
ACAACACAATTTGAGTGTTGGGTGGCACACCTTGAAATGACTTTATTGTCAACCTATTTTGAGAGAATTTAGCTACATCCTATTCAGCTGTGCAGCCCGCTCAAACTAGATAGGGCGTAAGCGAGCGAGCTTGATAGTGAAGGGGCCAGAGCCTTCGCCTGCGTAGGAGCGGACGCGGATGGTATATTTGCCGCCTTCGCTGATGCGGGCGAAGAGAAGGGAATTTGTGCTGCCATCGGGGCCGTCGGCGTTTTCGCTGACGGGGATGCCGTTTTCGTCCATGAGGGTAACGAGGGTGTCGAACTCGGCGGAGATGGCGTCGATGGTGATTTGGTCACCAGCTTCGAGATTGACGACGTAGTCTTTGGCAAAGCCGCCAAAGCCGGTGGGAATGTCGGCGATGGTGAGGGTGTCGCTAACTTCTTCTCGGCCGAGCGTAGATGGATTGTACAGCTGGGCTGATGCTTTACCAGCGCTAAGGCCTGTGCTCAGCAAAACAGCAGGAATAGCCAGTGCTAGGAATTTGGTTGGTTTCATAGAATTTAGAAGGATTAAGACGGTAATAAGGCAGTTATGAGCATAAGGGACCGCTGCGAATCAAACCGTATCGGCTGAGCCGGGGTATGAGCAGAGATAGTTTATGGTGCCCTTTTTCAGCTGATTTCTTTTTGCCTTGTTTTATGAGGAGGTGTCTGTAGCAGGTGCGTCTTTATAGTAGTCATCCGCACCGATGGTTTCATTTTTCCCTTGTTCGTTGATGCACCCGGATTGTTTGGTGTACTGGCACACGCGGGCCCATAGCTTCGCTCGGGTGCCCTGAGGCCCGGTAGAAAATATGACGCGGTCACCTCCTGCGCCACCGGGCACGATTTGGACACTGCAAATGGGACATGTCTGAGTGGTAGGGTCTGCCATGGTGGTTAGCGATGAAGTAGAACAATCAAAATTGGAACGTTCAAGACATAGCGTATCAAAAGTGCGCCTAGGCGTTATTTAAGAACTTTGTACATGGTACGAGTTCTCTCGCTGGCCTGCCTTTAGACTGATCGCCTAGGCAGCACCTCTACGCTATTGTCCTAGTGCAGTTACTGCTTATGGCACTGTTGCTGAGATGGTTGCTGTTGAGAGAGTGCTATAGCCATCTCATCTCGAATTCCAGAGCAGATTTCCGGTTGCTATTTTTACCTGCTATGCCTCGTTCAAACTCAAATACTCCACTGGCTAAGGCTCCTACTGCGCTTAAGCGACTCAGACAGATCAGCCATGTGCTAGATAACGCAATTTCCGTACCGGGTACGAAGGTACGAGTGGGCCTAGATCCGATTTTGGGATTGTTGCCGGGCGGTGGGGATGTGCTGACGGGCTTGCTCTCTGTATATATCGTGTTTGAAGGGGCCCGCATGGGGCTGCCAGCGGCAACTTTGGGTCGGATGGGGACCAATATTGTGCTGGATGTGCTGACGGGAACGGTGCCTGTACTAGGTGATTTGTTTGATGTGACCTGGAAGGCAAATAGCCAAAATGTGAAGCTGCTAGAGAAGCATCTTGCTGATCCAGCGCCAAGCAGAGCCGCAGATCGGCTGTTTGCCATTGTCGTGATTGTGCTGTTGATTGCTTTGGTGTTAGGAGTGGCGGCGCTGTCTGTGTGGGTGGTGTCTCAGATTTGGTCGCTGCTGAGTGCAGTATGATGCTGGCAATTTTCGATAGCGGCTTTGAGCTGTGGGCCGTTTCGGCTGTGGTGGCTATGTCATAATGATTCGGCCCTATCGTCTGCGCGCTACCGCTAGAGTAATCCATGACAGCTGAGCAGTTTACTGTAGATATCTCCTCTTCAGACCAGATGGTAGATATCGGGATTGCGGTGCCAGATGCAGAGAGCGATCTATCGGACTATGACTTTCAGCAGCGGGTCGAGTTGGCCTGGCAGGTGTGCGATCGCTTCGACCTGCAAACCGACATTTGGCGCGGCAGAATCCTAAGAGCCGTGCGCGATAGAGAAAAGCGTGGCGGTGGCAAACCCAAAAATGACGAAGCCAACGGCAGTAATCCCACCGGTGGTTCTGAGGGCGGCACCAGTAATAAAGCAATCGGCGCAGGCTTTTTGAACTGGCTCAAAGACAGAGACGTGAGCAAAAGCCAAGCCTATGTGCTAATTGACTTAGCCAACAGCGCAGACCAAATGCTGGAAGACGGCTTAATCGAAACTCAAGATGTAAACCGATTCAGCAAGCGAGCTTTTATGGAGACAGCTCAGGCCTCTCCCGAAGTGCAGCAAATCGTTAGCGAAGCTGCCAGGCGCGGCGACCAAATCACTCGCAAAGAAGTAAAGAATCTAACCGACGAGTGGACCGCGATGACTTCGGAGCTGGTGCCAGAGTCGGTACGAGAAAAAGTGTCTGATAACACCATTCCCACTCGCTACCTCACCCCAATGGTGCGCGAGATGGAAAAGCTGCCGCCCAGCCATCAGCAAACGCTAAAAAATGAGGTAGACGAGAACCCAGACGTAGATACCCTAAAACAGGTCACCGCCGAAGCGAAATATTTGTCTCGATATATAGAGGCTGCAAGCCAAGTACAAACGCTCGATACCGAAAATGTAGACCTGGAGCTGGCGCTAGACGAAGCCCTGCGGGTAGGCTGCCTAAACTCAACGGCAGATTTGGTGAATCAGGCGACTCAGCTAGAGCAGGCTACGGTGAAGCTATACACAGCGTGGAAGCGGATGAATAAGCTTTCTGACCGGGTGTATGTGGATAGTGGCGAGAGTACGCCTCACCTGCGATCGCTACTAGGTGCCCTTACACCGCTGTGCAGCGAATTGATTGAAGTCCAGCTGGGGGATGCCGATAGCGCGGCTTCTCGGCGAATTCGTCTCAAAATGCTTTCAGAAGATATGGATGCCATAGAAACGCCAGCTAGCGAAGGAATCTAAAGACCACAGAGAACCCGCTCACGAAATTGCTCAGAACCTGCCTACAGAGAAAATATCGGCCTTAGATAGCCTCAGGATATTGATTCGCAGGCTTACGATATGGAAATCAGATAATAGCTACGTCAATTGATAGGAACATGTTTGATTTGCGCATTGTGCTGCTCTTTTCTCAGGTTGATTCTGATAGGCTAGTAGAAACATAAATTGGTAAGAACTATTAAGAACTCTTGAGTAATTGTCGTAAGAGTTCTACTTGGAGACGCTAATTTAACCTAACTCAGGACAAAACAACTATGCCAACCCTTGAAGCCAGCCCGGTAATGGACTTCCAGAGTGAAACCTACAAAGACGCCTACAGCCGCATCAATGCGATCGTCATTGAAGGTGAAATGGAAGCTCATGACAACTACAAGCAGTTAGCAGAGCGCCTTAGTGGGCAAAAAGACGAGTTAGTAAAGCTAGCTCGCATGGAAAATCGTCATATGAAAGGCTTTCAAGCGTGTGGCAAAAATCTGAGCGTAACGCCCAACATGCCGTTTGCTAAAGAGTTTTTTGCGCAGCTGCATGAGAACTTTCAGGTAGCATACGCCGAAGGCAAAATTGTGACCTGCCTGCTGATTCAGTCGCTGATTATTGAGACGTTTGCAATCTCTGCTTATAACATCTACATCCCAGTCGCAGATGCCTTCGCCCGCAAGATTACAGAAGGCGTGGTGAAAGACGAGTATATGCACCTCAACTTTGGTGAAGAGTGGCTCAAGGCCAACTTTGAAACCGCTAAGGCTGAGCTAGAAGTGGCCAATCGCGCTAACCTGCCTTTGATTTGGAAAATGCTGAATCAAGTAGAGGATGACGCTGCTGTCCTTGGCATGGAAAAAGATGCCTTGGTTGAAGACTTCATGATTACCTACGGCGAAGCCCTCGCGAACATTGGCTTTACTGGCCGTGAAGTGATGAAGCTGTCGGCTCAGGGTTTGGCTGCCGTATAGTTCATTGAATAGCTGCAACAGCGACCTTCTCAGTGGGAGAGGTCGCTGTTGTTTTGCGAAGAAGTTGGTACCGGTTTTATTTAGTTTCCTTCAGCGCCTTGAAGCGTTAGTTGCCCCGCATGTTTGGTTTAATTGGTCATTTGACAAGTCTGGAGCACGCTCGCAAGGCCGTGGCAGACCAGGGATTTGAAGAATTTTCGGGGCAGGGACTAGACTTTTGGTGCAGCGCACCGCCGCGCATTATCGACGAAATTAAGGTGACCAGTGCGACCGGTCAGGTGATTGAGGGGAGATATGTAGAGTCTTTCTTTTTGCCCGAGATGCTGGCGGCGAGAAAGATTAAAGCAGCTACTCGCAAAATACTAAACGCGATGGCTCACGCTCAGAAGAACGGTGTCGACATCACCGCGCTGGGTGGCTTTTCATCGATTATTTTTGAGAATTTCAATCTCAATCAAATTAAGCGGGTGCGTAACCTAGAGCTGGACTTCAGTAAGTTCACAACGGGCAATACGCATACGGCCTACATCATTTGTAAGCAGGTAGAAGAAGCCGCGCCGCCGCTGGGCATAGATTTGACAGAGGCGACTGTGGCAGTGTGTGGCGCAACAGGCGACATCGGCAGCGCGGTGTGCCGCTGGCTAAAAGACCGCACGGGTGTAAAGGAGCTACTGCTTGTAGCTCGCAATCAAGAGCGCTTGAATAATCTCAAAGCGGATTTGAATTTCGGCCAAGTGAAGACGATGGAAGAAGCGCTGCCTGAAGCGGATGTCGTCGTGTGGGTGGCTAGCTTGCCTAAAGGGATTGAGGTTGACTTAGCGTCTTTGAAGCAGCCGTGCCTGATGGTAGACGGTGGCTATCCTAAGAATATTGATGTGACCTTTGCTCATCCTGGCATCACGGTGCTGAAAGGCGGCATTGTGGAGCATTCGCTGGATATTGACTGGAGCATCATGGACATCGTCAATATGGATGTGCCGGGCCGTCAGCTCTTTGCCTGCTTTGCAGAATCGATGCTGCTGGAGTTTGAAAAGATACATACGAATTTCTCTTGGGGTCGCAATCAAATCACGCTAGAGAAGATGGATTTGATTGGTGAAGCTTCTAGACGTCATGGGTTTAGACCGTTGTTGACTTAGAGATTTTTTCTCTCGAGAAAGCGTTGTTATACGCGCTTAGAGCGATCCCCGTGTTCGGCTCTAGGCGCATTAAGTGCGGTACGCTAGATAAACTGTCCCGTGAAATTTTTAACCCCCCATGGCAACGACTGAACGTAGGCCAATCTTGCTGGATTTTGAGAAGCCGCTGGCTGAGCTAGAGTCTCGCATTACTCAAATCCGTGAGCTGGCTGAAGATAATGATGTCGATGTCTCTGCCCAGATTCATCAGCTGGAGTCACGGGCACAGCAGCTTCGTCAAGAAATTTTTACGAGTCTGTCTCCGTCTCAGCGTATTCAGGTGGCTCGCCATCCGCGTCGGCCCAGCACGCTCGACTATATTCAGGCAATTAGCGATGAATGGGTGGAGCTGCATGGCGATCGCAGATCGGGCAAAGATGACTTAGCGCTCGTCGGCGGCATTGCCCGGTTCCAAGGCCGCCCGGTGATGATGATGGGCCACCAAAAAGGGCGTGATACTAAGGATAATGTGGCTCGTAACTTTGGCATGCCGGTGCCGGGTGGCTATCGCAAGGCGATGCGGCTGATGGAACATGCAGATCGCTTTGGAATGCCTATTTTTAGCTTTATTGATACGCCGGGAGCCTGGCCGGGGTTCGAGGCTGAGGAGATGGGGCAGGGAGAGGCGATCGCATACAACCTCCGCGAAATGTTCCGCCTAAACGTGCCAATCATCTGCACGGTGATTGGTGAGGGCGGTTCTGGTGGTGCGCTGGGCATTGGTGTGGGCGATCGCTTAATGATGTTTGAGCATTCGGTGTACTACGTGGCGAGCCCGGAGGCCTGCGCGTCGATTCTGTGGAAGGATGCTTCTCGCTCGGCTCAGGCTGCAGAAGCACTGAAGGTTACCGCGTGGGACTTGAAGAACTTAGGCATTTTGGACCAGCTGTTGCCAGAACCTATTGGCGGTGCACATGCGGCTCCAATTGAGGCAGCGGATACCTTGCAACAGGCCCTGGCTCAAAACCTGAATGCGCTGCTAGAGATGAGCGCTGAGCAGCGTCGCAATCAGCGCTACGACAAGTTTCGCCAAATCGGAGTGTTTTCGGAGTAGGTGTGGGGCGAGCGTTGATTACAGGTGCTAGCTCTGGCATTGGTGAGGCGACAGCGCGGGCGTTTGCAGTGGCTGGGTTTGAGGTCGCACTGGTAGCGAGATCTCGAGCTCGGTTGGAGGCTTTGGCCAATGAATTGGAAGCGCTTGGCGTTCGTGCTGAGGCTTTTGTGATTGATTTGGCTGAGGTGGAGCAGGTGAAGGTGCGAGTTGAGGCTGCGATCGCTGATTTTGGTGCTATCGATGTACTGGTGAACAGCGCTGGTATGGGCTACACCGGTTCGCTAGGTGATATGCCACTGGGTGATTGGCAGCGGGTGATGGCACTCAATGTAACGAGTGTGTTTCAGGTAATGCAGGCAGTGCTCCCTGGGATGCGGGCTCAAGCTGAGGGGGGACTGATTGTGAATATTGCGTCGATTGCCGCGCAGCAGTTCTTCCCAAACTGGGGTGCTTATGGGGTGAGCAAGGCGGCTTTGGTAGCGCTTTCGGGTGCGATCTCAGCTGAAGAATCTGCCCACGGCATTCGGGTCGTTACCGTGTCACCAGGCGCAGTCAATACTGCCATCTGGGATACAGCTACTGTGCAGGCAGACTTCGATCGTTCGGTGATGCTCACCCCCGACACTGTGGCGCAAACCATCTTGCACACTGCTCTGCTACCGTCGAACGCTGTGATCTCACAGCTCACGATTACGCCGAGCCAAGGTGCTTTATGAGGCGCTTTATGAGTAGCGCGCTGTGAATTTTGCTTTCTATTTATTTTGTGTCTATTTACTGGGTTTAGAGGACTTTTTTCATGACTATTTCGGACGGTATTCCTGGTGTGAACGGCAACGACCTAACCGGGCGCGTATTGGGCAACGATTCCGTGAGCAGCAGCGACAAGCTATCGAATCGTCAGGTACGCCCCGACCGCCAAACCAAACACGGCATTCCCCGTCAGCCCTCCAAAATTAGCCCGAGTGAAGACAACGGACCCATGATGGATGCGGTCCGGACGATGCTGCTATCGATCGGGGAAGATCCTGAGCGCGAAGGCCTGCTCAAAACACCTCACCGAGTGGCCGAAGCCATGCGCTTTATGACCAAGGGCTATTCTCAATCGCTAGAAACAATCGTTAACGACGCCATCTTTGACGAAGGCCATAACGAGATGGTGCTGGTAAGAGACATCAACTTTTTTAGCATGTGCGAGCATCACATGCTGCCATTTATGGGGCGCGCTCATGTGGCATACATCCCAAATCAGCAAGTAGTGGGCCTGAGTAAGCTAGCGCGAATTGTCGAAATGTATGCTCGGCGCTTGCAAGTACAGGAACGCTTGAATCGTCAGATTGCTGAAGCGGTGCAGGAAGTACTTGACCCATTAGGTGTGGCAGTAGTGATGGAAGCGAGCCACATGTGCATGGCAATGCGCGGTGTGCAGAAGCCCGGCTCTTGGACAGTCACTAGTTCTATGGTGGGTGTGTTTCAAGAGGATGCCAAGACCCGCGAAGAGTTTTTGAGCTTGATTCGTCATCAGCCGGGGTTTGCCAACTACTAATTAAGCGCTTTTGAGATCAGCGCTTTTGAGACTCAACTTCTACCAACGATGGCGCTTTTCTTTTGGTGTCACCAGCGATAGAGTTGGGGTACCTCTGCTAACTAATATACGAAGTTTTTACTATGGCAACTGCACCCGCTGCTGAAGCGCTCCCAAATTTTCAAGATGATGCCGACGACGAGGCAACCAGCTACATTGACGTGATCGAAACCGTTATTTCTAGTTTGGAGCAAGATGGCTCTGCCATGGTGAATCATTCGGAAGAAGGACACACGTGGAAGTTTCAGTATGGCTCTGTAGACGTATATGTGCAGCTTTCGGGAGAAACGGAAGAAGACATGTTTACCACTTGGTCGCCTGTGCACAAGCTGCCCGTGCAAAACGAAGCCGAGCTCATGCGTAAGCTGCTAGAGATGAACTGTGGCAATACGTTTGAGGCTTGCTTTGGCTTACTAGACCAAAGCATTGTGGTGTTTGCCACGCGCACACTGCAAGATATAAACCCCAGCGAGATTTCTCGGCTGATGACGATCGTGGCGTCTATTGCTGATGAGAATGACGAAGATCTATTGAAGAATTATCCAGCCGCGTAGCTGTGGACCTATCAGCTTTGGAGTCTATGAACTTTTTTGATGTGACAACCTTTGCTGTAGGTGTGTCTTCTTTGACCTGCCTTGCGGCCAAAGCAGTGTGCTTAATCTGGGCTTTTATTCGCACTCAAAGGCCTGCTGCGCTGGTCTATCTAGTCTTTTTGATTCTGAACGGGCTATTACCAGTAGTGCTGGCATACACTGTGTCGCCGGAGAGCTACGCAAGTGCTTGGCTGCTTGTTGGTGTTGGTGGTGTGGTGATAGAGACAGGGCTATTTATTTGGTTGGTGCAGTCGTTGCTAAGTCAACCTAGTGAAAGCGTCGACCTTTCTCAAGATGTCTCGTAACTACTCAGGCTTAAATCTTTAAGTTGATTCTAAACACTCCAGAAGCATAGCCGATAAGGTGTTGCGAGTATATATTCTCCAGGCATTCAAGCGTTGAGTAAGCAGGGGCCTAAATTTAACATCAGCGAAGCGGAAA
>JBHJIY010000052.1:0-6820 GCA_050042985.1 Phormidesmis sp.
AATGCCCAGAGGTATCCCCGTTGCTACCGTCGCCATCGGCAACGCCAAAAACGCCGCCCTCCTCGCCATTCAAATGCTTGCGGCCCACGACCCCATCCTTCAAGACAAAGTCCTCAGCTATCGCCAACAGCTCAAAACCATGGTGAGCGACAAGCAAAACCAGCTCTCAGCCCTCGGCGCTCGCCAATATCTCAAACACATGATCAACACCTGAAATATTACGCTGAGCGAAGCGGCCGACACTTTGCCGCCTAAAATGTCGCCTAAAACTTTGTCGCCTAAATTTGTGGTCTCAAAAGTCAACAGACAATGCCCGTAACAAGGGTGTCGTTTTCGCAACATCAGCATCAACGTTTCATTACCGAATCATTAAAATAGCCTCAGACAACTGCAAAGCCACTCGTCCGGATAAAAACGTCAGCGTTCTACCAAGACATAGCTGAACAGCCCTAGAAATCAACTTTTTTTGATGTTGAGAAATGATACAAGTCCCTTAAATGAGAGATCCGTAATAAGACGCTTTGTAAAGTTTCTCTAAAACCAGTGCACAAAAGAATTGCGAGGGTACCCAGTCTTCTATTAAAAGTATCAGGTGATACAGAATGACTTGCTCAGACTTGGTGGAATAGGTGCCATCAGTCTGACAGGTGCGAGCGAGGGATAAAGCAACTCCCTACAGCCATGGATTACTGTCGAAATTGCGTTAGGAACGCCAGACAAAAATGTCGAATTTTACAATGAGAAAAAGAAAGCAGGCGAGGCGAACAACATCGCCTTGGTCTGCAAATGTACCCCCATTTACAGAGATGGCGACCCGCGCACTTAGCCGTGCGTTTGGTCGACGCTTCGCCTGGGGCTGGTTAGCTTGTGTGCCCTTAGCCTTTGTAATTGTGGCTACTTGGGGCTTTGCAGCTCATGCCCAAGACGCAGCTACCGCAGATGATGTGCAAGTTGTCCTAGACAACATCTGGATAGTCATCGCCGCTGTTCTGGTTATTTTCATGAACGCCGGCTTTGGCATGTTAGAGACGGGCTTCTGCCGTCAAAAGAATGCTGTCAACATCTTGACCAAGAACCTAATCGTATTTGCACTGGCAACCGTTTCCTTCTGGGCACTGGGCTTTGCGCTTGCATTTGGTGAGGGTAACGGCATTCTGGGTCTGACTGGCTTCTTCTTAGCTGGTTCTGACCCTGTAGCGCCTACCTACGGCACGCTTACTACACCCGTGTTTTTCTTGTTCCAAGCAGCGTTTGCTGGAACAGCGGCCACTATCGTCTCGGGTGCGGTCGCTGAGCGCGTTAAGTTCTCTAGCTTCATCATCTTCAGCGTATTGCTCACAGCCATTTGCTACCCCATCACAGCTCACTGGGTCTGGGGCGGCGGCTGGCTCTCCGATATGTCCTTCCTGGGTGAAGGCGTTGCTTTCAGTGACTTCGCCGGCTCTACTGTGGTTCACTCCGTCGGTGGCTGGGCAGCTCTCATGGGCGCTATTTTCCTCGGCCCTCGCATTGGCAAGTACCAAAACGGTGCAGTCAACGCAATTCCTGGCCACAACATGAGTATTGCAACCCTTGGTTGCCTCATCCTTTGGATTGGCTGGTTTGGCTTTAACCCTGGTTCTGAGCTAGCGGCTAGTCTCAATGTCCCTCAGATTGCACTGGTTACTAACCTGGCAGCCGCTGCTGGTGGTATCGCAGCGACCTTCACTGCATGGGCACTGAGTGGCAAGCCTGATCTTTCCATGGTGATCAACGGTATCTTGGCTGGCCTAGTGGGTATCACAGCTGGCTGTGGTGGCATTGGCTACTGGGGCGCAATCATCGTCGGCCTCATTGCAGGCGTAATTGTCGTGTTCTCTGTTGGCTTCTTCGACAGCATCAAAATTGATGACCCTGTAGGTGCAACCTCTGTTCACCTCGTATGTGGTATTTGGGGTACGTTGGCAGTCGGCCTGTTCGATGGCACTAGCGGCCTATTCTTTGGCGGCGGCGCGACTCAGCTCATCGCTCAAATCATCGGCATCATTGCGATTGGCCTCTTTACTGTCGTCGCCACGTCCATCATCTGGATTGTCGTGAAGTCTATTGTTGGTATTCGCGTGTCTTCCGAGGAAGAGCTCAAAGGCTTGGATATCGGCGAGCACGGCATGGAAGCGTACAGCGGTTTCCTCAAGGACACAAGCGACATGGGTGGCATCATCTAGTCGGTCCCGCTTAGCTCAAACAATCTAGCTCAAGTAGTAAGAGCCCTCAGATGTCTTCAAATCATCTGGGGGCTCTTACTATCTGGGGGCTCTTACTATTTGATGGGCTGTTTTTGGTTGGCTGCCTTTTCATTAGCGTTACTCTCATTGCTTTTGATGAACTTCTCGGTCTCTTGCCACAAGCTGGCTGCTATTCTGACGATATTTAGAAAAGCTTTATAAACTTCCGCCACATCAAAAAAACCTTAAAAAATCAGCCTTAAAAGTTGGCTTTTGTCTCTCCCACCGATCACGCGAACGAACGCATGGGTAATCCAACTTCCATCGTGGAAGAACTCTTTGACGCGCTACCCACTCTGCGCTCTCAGATGTATTTCAAAACATCGCTTACCGCGCTTTCCCACGCGGTAGAAGACCAGGTGTTAGCGGGTTCAGAGCAGCAGCCGTTAATTATTGCGAGCTTCCAGCAGGAACGATTTTATCGACAAGAGGCGCAGCGCTACGTGCGCATCGGTGAAGTGAGCGATCAGGTCTATGTGCTTTCAGCGAGTGAAACAAAGTTCAATGAGACTGCCAAAGATACTGAAAACGGCTACGAAAAGATAGATTTTGACGAAGAAGATGCCCTGACCGAGGAATGGCATTTGGTGGTGGTGGGTGAGCACTACAGCGCTGCCTTGATTTGCCGTGAGCATCAGCCGATGCCCGTGAAGCCTCGACGCATCGTGACAGATGACAGCGAGACCGCTGCGACACATTTGGACCAAACCCGGCGATTTGAGGGAATATGGACAACGGATCGGCAGGTGAGCCTTAGGGCCGCAGATCTTTTGCTGGGGCGAATTGCAGACTACCGGCCTGAGCTGGCAGACAAGATTGAGCGGGCAAGAGGTCGGTTTATTCCTGATGTGCTTGGCAGTGATCTTGAAGTAGAGAAAGATCCTTTTGCGCAGCGACTGATTACCTATTTACAGGCGGGCCAATACAAGCAGCTGAAGGCTTACCGGGCGATCGCACTTCAAGAGCAGAGAGCCCGCCTCATCAATTCCATTACTGCAGCTATTCGCAAATCGCTCAATCCGTCTGAAATTTTTGCGATCGCAGCTGCCGAACTCGGTAGCGTCCTCGACGTTGGCCGCTGCATCATCTATCGCTGCACCGACACAGACCCCGATGCCACCCTCCACCACGAATATCGGCAGCCCCATATCAACTCACTAGAAGGCGCCAAATGGCCCCTCAAAAACAATCCGCTCTACCAGTGGGTAAAGCAGCATCGCAGCACCCTTGCAATAGACGATATTAACGACCCTGGCTCCACCCATTCCGCCACCCATTCCGCAACCCATTCCGCATTAAACGAGCCGATATCAGTCACCCGCGCTTCAGTCGATGCTCAATTCGATCTGTCTACTGCGCACACCCGTCTCCACCGCTGGCAAATACGGGGCTGTCTGCTCGTGCCGCTCATCCATAAAAACCGACTTCTCGGCATGATTGAGCTGCACCTAGCAGGGCCCACCATTCATCACTGGAGCGACGACGAAATTCGGCTCACCGAAGCGATCGCCAACCAGCTCAGCGTTGCCCTCATCCAGGCCGAAGCCTACGCCCACCTCGAAGACTTCAACCAGCAGCTCGCCGACCTAGAGCGCACCCGCAGCAACCTCATCGCCATCACCGGACACGAGCTGCGCACGCCCCTCTCCACCATCCGCGTCTGCCTCGAAAGCCTGCTCACCGAGCCCGATATGTCTGCCGATATGCGGCAAATCATGCTCGACACCGCCCTCACCGACGCCGAGCGGATGCGCAAACTCGTGCAGGATTTTCTCACCCTTTCACGGCTAGAGAGCCAGCGCGTAGAGTGGAACCTGGAATCGCTTTCACTCAGAGAATGCGTTGACTTGGCCCTGAGTAGCCTCCGCTGGCAAAATTCCTCCGACGCCGCACCCGCCATGCGTATAGCAACCCAGCTTCCAGAAGACTTACCCTTTGTCCGTGCAGATGGTGAATGGATTGTCGAAGTCCTCTCCAAGCTGCTCGACAACGCCTGCAAGTTTACAGAAGCCAATGGAGACGTCACTATCAGCGCCCAGCTCGTCAGCAAAAAGACGATTGAAGTCACCGTTGCAGACACCGGTAGAGGCATCGAAGCCGACCGCCTAGAGACTGTATTTGAGCGGTTTTATCAGGAAGAAGGCGCCCTCAGGCGCTCTGTGGGTGGCACTGGGCTCGGGCTCGCCATTTGTCAGCAGGTGATCGAAGGGCTCAGCGGCAAAATCTGGGCGACCTCTGGGGGTAAAAACCAAGGGACTCAAATTCATTTCACGCTGCCGACTGTCGGCAAAGCCAGTCGTTACAACGCCACCAAACGGCTAACCAAAGGCAGAAAAAGCACCGGCAATAGCGCCACCAGCACCGCCAAAAAGACCGCGAAAAAAGCACCGGCCAAAACGACCAAAAGCCGTGCCCGATAGCGAGATCACCGTATTTTCTCTGGCTTTTGCGCCCATCTAAAGAACTGTTACGCTTCTCGTAATACAGGTTAATGAGCACACTGGCCGATGTTACGATTTTGCTTATCAAGGTTGAGAGATATCATCCATGGCACTAACTGGTTCAATGCCTAAATTCGGAGGCAGCACCGGCGGTCTTCTAACCAAGGCTTTTGTCGAAGAAAAGTACGCAATCACCTGGACTTCTGAAAAGGAGCAGGTTTTTGAAATGCCCACTGGCGGCGCTGCCGTTATGAACGAAGGCGAAAACTTACTAGAGCTTGCTCGCAAAGAGCAGTGCCTAGCACTAGGCGCTCAGCTCAGAACAAAGTTCAAACCCAAAATTACCGATTATAAGGTTTACCGCATTTTGCCCAATGGCGAAACGAGTCTCTTGCACCCAGCCGATGGTGTGTTCCCTGAGAAGGTAAACGAAGGCCGCGATTTTGCAGGCAAGAAGGATCGTCGCATTGGCGAAAATCCAAATCCTGCGACTATCAAGTTTGGCGGCAAAGAGACTTACGAAGTTTAGAGGCCGATCCCAAGCCGGATCCTAGCATCTGCCATCAGATAGCTGGCCAATCACAATCAGTCATAACTAAAGCTGGCACAAATTACCCTCCAAGGGTCTTTCAGCCGAGTCTTGAAACAAACGGGCAACTCTTGTAGTTGCCCGTTTGTTTTATGATGAGGATCATCACCCTACGCTGGCACTTTCGCGTCTATAACCCGCAAACCGCCTATGATTTTTCCAGACTTTGAAACCTTTTCTAGCCTCGCTGAGCAGGGAAACTTCGTACCGGTTTACCAAGAATGGGTAGCCGATCTCGATACCCCTGTATCCGCTTGGTACAAAGTCTGTGCAGGCCAACCCTATAGCTTTCTACTGGAGTCGGTAGAGGGTGGCACGCTAGGGCGCTACAGTTTCTTGGGCTGCGATCCACTTTGGGTGCTGGAGTCGAAAGGGCAAACCACGACACAGCGCTTTCGAGATGGCAAAGAACAAGCCCTAGAAGGGAATCCTTTCGACATTCTTCAAGACTGCCTAGCACCGCTAAAACCAGTTTGCCTGCCACAGCTGCCACCTGGTATTGGGGGTCTCTTTGGCTTTTGGGGCTATGAGCTAATCAAATGGATAGAGCCGACGGTAACAACGCACGAGCGCAGTGACGCAGACTTGCCCGATGGGCTGTGGATGCAGATAGATAGTCTGCTGATATTCGATCAGGTGAAGCGGAAGGTGTGGGCGATCGCATATGCAGATTTGCGTGATCCAGCAGTGGACTTGCAGGAGGCTTATGACTTGGCGTGCGATCGCGTCCGCACCCTCGTCGCCAAACTCCGCCTGCCTTTAAGCTCAAAAGACACCCTCCTAGAATGGACTTCCCCCGAAACCAGCACCGCACCGCCGCTGGAATACACCAGCAACCGCACCCCCGAAGAATTCTGCGACAGCGTTGAAAAAGCCAAATCCCTCATCCGCGCCGGAGACATCTTTCAGGTCGTTGTCTCCCAGCGACTGCAAGCCAGCTACAGCGGCCACCCGTTCAACCTCTATCGCTCCCTGCGCCTGGTGAATCCCTCACCCTACATGTGCTACTTCAACTTCAACGGCTGGCAGCTCATCGGCTCTAGCCCCGAAGTCATGGTAAAAGCCACACAAACCGGGCCTGATACACCCATGCAGGCAACCCTACGCCCCATTGCAGGTACGCGCCCACGCGGCAGAACCGCCGAGGAAGACGCCGAATACGCCGCAGACTTACTCGCCGACCCCAAAGAAATCGCCGAGCACGTCATGCTAGTCGACCTTGGCCGCAACGCCCTTGGCCGCGTATGCTCCAGCGGCACCGTAGAAGTCGACGAGCTCATGATCATCGAGAACTACTCCCACGTCATGCACATCGTCAGCAACGTCGTCGGCGACCTAGCCCCAGACAAAACCGCCTGGGACTTACTAAAAGCCAGCTTCCCGGCAGGCACCGTCAGCGGCGCACCAAAAATCCGCGCCATGCAAATCATCAATGAGCTAGAGCCCGATTACCGAGGCCCCTACTCTGGCGTCTACGGCTACTACGACTTTGAAGGTCAGCTCAACAGCGCCATCACCATCCGTAC
>JBHJIY010000053.1:0-8753 GCA_050042985.1 Phormidesmis sp.
CAGTGCATCCGCCCCCGCAGAGCCAGCACGCATAGGACAAGAAACCCCCATATGGTTTCTACCCAGAGACGCACCTCGCGCCACGCGCTTTTGATAGCTATACGGCGCCAGTCGCAGTCTGGCTGCTTTTGGCCTACGAGAGCCCAAAAGTCTTTGGAGTGGTTCATATGCACGGTGTGGCAAAGCTCGTGTACCAGCACGTAGTGCACTAGTGGCCGAGGTAAAAACAGTAGCTTAAAGTTCAGGCTGATATCTTTGCGGCCAGAGCAGCTAGCCCAGCATGTTTTTTGCCCACGTACAGAGATTTTGCGACAGGGGAGGTCGATATCAAAGCCAACCTGACGGAGCCAAGGCGCCAGATCTCTTTTGGCTCGGTATGCTAGCCATTTTCTTAAAACCGCCTGACAAGCGGGTAAATGATCGGTATTACCTTTTAGGGTGATGCGATGCGGGCCTTCTGGAATGCAAATGGTTCTTTTATCTCCTGACGCTGGCTCGTAAGCGACAGACCATGTTTCGAGCGAGTTATCACTGAAGCTGCTTTTTTTGAAACCGCCTTTCTTAAAACCGCCCTTCTTGAAACCGCCTTGATTGAGATTGCTATTGTTGCGACTGCTATTGCTAACACTATCGTCGTCTAGGTCGTTGGAGCGCCAACGGAATAAAATGCTGTCGGGCTTTTCTACTTGCCAGTCTTCTGAGGTTTGGGCGCGATCGCTCAACAGTTTCGCCCGAGTCTTCGCAATCCAGTCCTGCCGCTTTTCCAATATTTCTGGGAGGCGCGATCGCTCAAATCGAGGCGGCACTACCACCTCTACATCTCCCTCTACCGAAACCTTAATAGATACATGCTTAGCACGCTTACTTTCGCGCACCTTATAAGTGGGTAAATTGTGAGCTGATGGAATAGATGCCGCTTCGCCTTGAGCAGAAGAGTCAGTGGCAAACAAATTGAGCTGGGACATGTGTAATGAAGGATCCGTTACTCTAAAGGGTAGCGTACATAAAGGTCCAATTCTCAAAGGCCCAATCCTCTTTGACTACGACTATGAATCGTCCGCTTTGTAAATCGCACCGCCCACTTCCTAGAATCACCGTTGGCATAACGCTCTCGCTGCTAGGGCTATTTGGCGGACTCTCCGCCTGCTCTCAAAGCACGCCAGAAACCGGCGGCGACACCGTCACTATTCTCGGCGTGGTGACTGGAGAACAGCAAAGCAATTTAGAACAGGCCCTGCGCCCGTTTGAAGAAGCAACCGGTATCGATGTCATCTATGAAGGATCCGACGACTTTGCCACAATTTTGCCTGCGCAGGTTGAAGCTGGCAATGCACCCGACCTAGGCATGTTTCCACAGCCGGGACTCATTGCTCAGTTCGCTAGAGAAGACCAGCTCATTCCGATCAGCTCATTTCTAGAGTCGGGCACACTCAAAGCGGCCTACAGTGACGACTGGCTCGATATTGGCACCGTAGACGACGAAATCTACGCCGTTTGGTACCGCACCTCAGTCAAAAGTCTGGTGTGGTACAAACCCACTGCCTTTGAAGCCAAAGCTTACGAAGTCCCGCAAACCTGGTCCGATCTACTAACCCTTAGCAACAAAATTGCCGCAGAAGGAAAAACACCCTGGTGCATCGGCTTAGAAAGCGGCACCGCCACAGGCTGGCCCGGTACAGACTGGATAGAAGACATTATGCTGCGCACCGCAGGGCCAGAAGCCTACAGCCAGTGGATCGACCACCGGCTGCCGTTCAACTCGCCGCAGGTCATCGACGCGTTCAACGAATTTGGCAAGATTTTACGCGATCCTAAATATGTCAATGGTGGCGCAGAAAACGCTATCAAAACCTCCTTTGACCAGTCTCCCGAAGGCCTCTTTGCCAACCCACCAGATTGCTACATGCATAAGCAAGGCAGCTTCATCGCCTCTTTTTTTGAAGAAGACAAAGTTCCTAGAAACGACTACGACGTCTTCCCCCTGCCTGCCATAGACGAAAAATTTGGCATGCCGATTCTGGTCGCCGGAGACGCTTTTGCCATGTTCAACGATACGCCTGAAGCGAGAGCGCTCATGGCCTACTTAGCAACACCGACCCCTCACGAAATTTGGGCACAGCTAGGCGGATTCATATCACCCCACAAGCAAGTCTCTCCCGATATTTATCCAGACGCCGTCAGCCAAAAGATTGCCCTGATCCTGGCCAACGCTGACCTGGTTCGGTTCGACGGTTCGGACATGATGCCAAGCGAGGTTGGCACAGGCACTTTTTGGTCAGGCATTGTTGATTTTGCGGAAGGCACATCTGCCGAAGAGGTCACGAAGGAAATAGACGCTAGCTGGCCTCAATAGAATTTTGTTCTTGGCTTTGTTTGCGTTTAGAGCAAGGCATCACTGTGTTGTTCAATACGACCTAAAAGTCTTTTCCTATACAACTTTTTTGAGTAGTCGTTCGTAGGGCTGCTGTATTAACTTTGTCATTCAAATACTTAAACTCTTTAAAGATTGTTCCTCTCAGGAAATTCTCAGACAGCTCTCAACGAATCTACAGTCAACTGACAAGGTTTGCCAGTACTTTAATGAATGTCTGCGACTAAATTACGGCGACAAAAAATCAGGCTTATAACAGAGAGCCTTCGCAGACGATTGCAAAAATAGAATCACTGCATCTGCCGCTTTTAGCGGCTATTTCAGCGTCTGTAGAGAGTCTCCTACCAGCGCCCTTTTTCTGCTGAACTCTCTTACTTTTCAGTCTATTTATTCACACAACAACAACTCGCCAATCATGGATAACAACCAACAAGTTCTCGTTTCTATTGAAAATATTGCGCCCGAAAATGGCACCGCACTCACGCCACTGTGGGTGGGCTTTCACAACGGTGGGTTCGACACAATTGACCTTGGCAGACCGGCCTCAGAAGGGGTTGAGCGCATTGCGGAAGATGGCAATGCCGCCGTATTGAACCAAGAATTTTTACAATCTGGCTTGGGCAGCACTCAAGCCGTTATTCCTGGACCCAACGGCCCTATTACGCCAGGAGAAACCGCTGAGCTACTTATTGACGTCGAAGATGTAGCGGGTCAGGGTCGCTACTTTAACTATGTAGCAATGGTACTACCTAGCAACGATATTTTTGTTGCCAACGACGACCAGCGTGAGCACTTAGTCTTTGATAGCAAAGGCCGTTTCCTTGGCGCAGACTTTATTATCACAGGCGACGAAGTGCTCGATGCGGGTACCGAAGTCAATGACGAAATTCCTGAGAATACTGCTTTCTTTGGGCAAACAGTAGATGACACGGGCGTAGAAGAGAATGGCGTTATTACCGTGAGTGATGGGTTTATACCTGGTGGCAACATTTTGAGTACGCCTCGGTTCAGCAATGCTGACTTTACTCAGCCAGGATATGAGCTTGCTCGCGTGCGCATTTTCAATGCGGTGATTGGTGACGATTGCGATGAGCTGCTACGGGGCACTCGCAAAGATGACTATATCGAAGGCAATGGCGGGAGCGATACATTAGTCGGTCGTGCTGGCAACGACCGGATACTTGGTGGCGAGGGTGACGATAGGCTTTCTGGCCAAAATGGTAACGATGAGCTGCTCGGCGGCGCTGGCGACGACACCATTCGAGGCGGCAATGGCGATGACATTTTGAGCGGTGGCGCAGGGCAAAACGTACTGCACGGTGGTAAAGGTGACGATATCTATGTGCTGTCGGCAGATGGCTTTGCTGATATTCGAGGGTTTGCGAGTGGCGATCGCATCTCTTTGGGCACTGGCTTCGAGCCAGCCGACGTCACTATCACTCAGTCTGGTCGCAGCACCTTGATTGAGCTAGAAGGTCAGCAAATTGCACGCTTGCGCGGCGTAGATGCCGGCCTCATTGATGAAAGTGCTTTTCTCTAATCCTAGCCATCTAGAGTTAGTCATTTAGGTCTAGATATTTAGGACAGACAGTTTAAATACTTTCAAAGAATGCCTCCTTTGTCTGATCTTTCTAGCGAAAGCAACAGACAAAAAGGAGGCATTTTTTGTGACAAAAAGTCATTCGGTCATACAGTTTTTTAGTAGCCAGGGCTACAATTTTGTGATCGCATACGGCTTGTTACCGTGTCATGGATCACGGTGGGACGCTATGGCGTGTGGGAATTTACTTATGGTCATCCCCATTTTTCACACAAAAGGAAGATAGTCAGAAAGAAAGCAGTGTAACTTTCTCAAAAATCACACGCTTTCACAAAGATAGCTATGTCTAACTCTACCGAAACAACAAATCAGCTCAACCGCTATCTTACAGTGAGTAAGCTTCTCAACACGTTTAATGATGCTAGTGGCACACCGAGCACCATAGGCTCTCGGAACTCAGCAGCTGTTAGCACACCCGACAAGGCTCATATCGGGCTTCAGCATTCAGGACTATTCACGCCCAAAAGAACAACCCGATCCGACGGCGCACGGGGTAATTCTTTGCGCATTAATGCGTTTAGAACCAATAGAGAGCTTGCTTTCAAACGTACCGTAACTGATGTAGAGCAAGACAGAGCACAGGACAAGGCAGAGATAGCCATCGCTTAGAAACTACACAGAAAGGACTACTGATTACTACGTTCAGCTTCGGGCAAAGCGACTGTATCAGACAAAAAAGTCTGTACCTTTTGAGTCCATTCCTGAGGATGTTCGCTGGCGAAAGCACCGTGGCCTACCGTAGGGAAAAAAGCTAGCTCTTTCTGCCCTGACAGTTGTGAAAATATGGCTTCGGCATCTTCATTGGTGACGCGAGTATCCGCTTCGCCATGCAGGAGCAGAACTGGCATACGCATCGATTCTGCATACTCTGTTGGGTTGTGAGAAAAGCCGTCGATACCTGCCTGTAAGCCGCCCCAAAAGACAAGCGTTTCCGCACTGGGAAACGCAGGCAATCCCGAAGCGTTAAACCGACGCCGCACGGTGTTTAACAGTCGGTCGAAAGGACTTTCGAGAATTACGGCAGCAGGCGTAATATTTTCGTGTGCGATCGCTCTCATCACCGCCACCGCACCTAGAGAGCCACCAAACAATACCACCGGCTTCCCAGCCCACGTCTGTTCTACATATCGCACAGCAGAAGCAACATCTTCGCCCTCTCTCACACCCATCGTTGTATCACTACCCGAAGACCCACCCGCCCCGCGAAAATCTACCCACAAAACGTCATAGCCCAGTTCGTGGAAAATTTTACCTGGTGCCAGTAAAGACTGCTTGCTCGCACCGTAGGGAGGAAACAAAAGAACAACACCCAGCGAAGGTGCAGATGAGGGTTCAACCGGTGAAAACCAAGTCTCCAAAGATTCATCTTGAGGTAATTCAACAGTGCGCGTCTCGTAGGCGAGCCCTACCGTCTCAGGATTTCTAGCATTCGTAGGCCTAGGTACTCTCACACCGGTTAGAACGACCCATGCTTTTTCACGAGCCGATAACAACTCAGGCTTTTCGGTTTTAACGACGGGTCCTTCTAAATATTGAGTCATCGCCCGTGCCTGCATCCAAGCAATGCCATTGAATGCGGCTACGGCGATAACCACCCCCAAAAGGCCAACGTATCTCCATCGGCGAAATCGAAACGGACATCGCAAAGACTTTGTAGAGAAGGTCATCGGTAGTATCAGAAGCGTTCCCCTACACTACACAGCACATTAGAGCGTTTCCAGAGAAAATCTAAACGTAGAAAAGCTGTTGAGAATAAAGGATCGAAATGCCGATCACAAAAAGCCTCAAATGCCTTGAGAAACAAAGCTTTCAGAAGTTTATTAGGTCCAATTTTGCCGATCTTTTTGCCGATGATGCAGTGTCTGTGTTTAGGCTAAGTCATCTACAGCTATTACTGGCAAAGTGCTGATTTCTATCACGGTGCGTGCCGTTATGCCAATGAGTGGATGACTTGCTGAGAGCGCTCCGCGCCCTTGCTTGCCGATAACGATCTCAGATGCATTGATTTCTTTGGCTATATGGATGATTTCAGTAGGGTTTGAGCCCTGGCTGGTGATGGTTCGGTGACGAATATCGGCTAAACCTTCCTGAATGAGGACGGCAAGCTGTTGGCTTTCGCTGTGATTGGTTTGGGCTGAACTATCTTGCGCAGTACTCAGCGACGCGAGACGGAGCACAACAACATCGGCATCGTTACGCCGGGCAAGTTCAGCCGCTTTCGTTAGCACGGGGCGCGCAGTTGTTAACGTTTCTACAACGGCAAGAAGGACGGTTTGCTGTGCGATCGCAACCTTCGTGGGGTCCACCACACCCCGCTCTAGCAATCTCGGGGCAAAGGTAGGAATTGCCCAGGCTCCCAGCGGCGCGGTGACCAGAATAGATAAAGCTGCGATCGCTAAAATCACCTCTCCTCCAGCCACACCCTGCGCCAGTGGAATCGCCCCAATCGCCGCCTGCACTGTGGCCTTTGCCGAATTACCTGGCAGCAAAAACAACCGCTCACACCGCGTCCAATTGCTGCCCGCTGTTGCCAAATACCAGCCAAGCGATCGCCCACCCAAAGTCCCAATCGCCAACAGCAACAGACCAACTAGCAGCACATTTTCTAGCACCGCAATCTGAATACTGGCTCCTAGCAGCACAAACAAAATAATCTCGGCGACCACCCACAAACTGTTGAACCCTTCCCGCAGTCGCCTCGCCAAAGGTGCACTGAGCTGAGTCACAAAAAACCCCGCCGCCATTACCGCTAAGTAGCCTGAGAAAATAGGAAGATTCGTCGCAACGACCACCAGCAACACGGCACACGCTGCTGCCACCAAAGTCTCCTGAACCTGATTGTTGGTCCACTGACGCGCAGCCAGCACCACGACTAAAAGGCGCGCAGCGATACCACCCAGAACAACCCCTAAAACGACTTGAACAATCACCTGAAAAGGCAGTAGCTGCAAAGGGCTTAGCGTCACCGCACCGAATAGAGAAAACCCCACCGTCTCCCCCTGAGAGTGAAACGCCAGCAACAGACTAAACACCAGCAGCAGCAGCACATCCGACAGCGCACTTCCCAGCAAAATGGCATCTGGAATTCCCTTCTTTACCCCCCAGCCCAAACGCTTGAGCCGTAGCATTCCCGGTACAATCACCGCCGGAGACTCCGCCCCTACCACACATCCCAACAGCAGCCCGGTGAAGAAGTCGAATTGGAACAGCCACATCGCGGCAAAAGCCACTGCGATCGCCTCACAGGCCGCTGGCAAAAAACCGAGCCTCACCGCCACCGAGCCTTGCTGAGCCAACTTCTCCCAATCAAGTCCCAGCCCAGCCTTCATCAAAATCACCATCACAGCCACCGTCCGCAGCCCATCCGCCGCCGACAAAAGCTCTGGCCCAAACAAATTCCCGACCTGCGGACCCAGCACCATTCCCGCCAGCACCATCCCCAGCAAAGCAGGTAGCTTCAGCCGAGCAGCCATCAGCCCTGCAAATAGCCCCCCGAGCAAAACCCAAATAAAACTTCCCAGCATTTACCGCCTCGCCGCCACGGCTGGGCCCAGATCCAGTTCTCCTAGCTGCAAGCCATCCAAAAACATCGCCTGCAACCGCGCCATCCGCCGCTCCAAATTCACGAAAGGATACAGCGAAAACGCCCCACTCAAGCGCCGCAACTGCTCAACCTGTAAAGCCGACAAAGATCTCGAATACCCTTGGGCCTTCACCCTCGACAAATCTCCACCGACCGAGGCCAGCGATTCTAAGCCTGCATACCCTACCCGGCAGCCCAAACACAAAAACTCGTGCAGCGTCTCACCCACAATAATGTTGTTATTCGCAAAATTCATGGGCACCGTCATTACCACCGGAGAATCCAAAAGCTGCGGCCCCGTCCGCCAACTGTTCAGCAAACTGTAATGAACACCATCGCGCCCTGTACTCGCAAACGTTCTCACGTTCTTTGGCGTACAGTAATATTGCCAAGGCGCTACCGGCGGCTCCAGATTCAACCCAATACCTTCAAAAACCGAACGAGGACTTCGCCCTAGCCGCAAAGCCTCCCGGCCAGCCACAGCCCACAAGCGGTCGAACGTCACCGGCTCAAATCCCGTAGGCTCAAAAATAATTGACATGCGTTAACCCTCCGCAGCCGAGTCAGCATTATCCATCAGGCCGCTTTTAATGAACGCTAATAATGCTTCCCGATGAGGTCTGCCGATCGATCTCACCTCACCCAGCTTAGGCGACAGCTTCTCTCCCGCCTGAATCTCTGCCACCGAACACAGCGCCAAGTCCTGCCCCTCATTCAGCGCCAAATCTTCAATCGGTACTGTCAGCGCGCCGTAATAATAATAGCGGCGCACCTTTTCATCCGCTGCATCGTAAAACAAGTTCAGTGCGGGCGGCACATAGCCTAGCTCTTCCATCAGCTCTCGCCGCACACCCACATCCGCCGACTCGCCCGGCTCAATATGGCCACCAATAAATCCCCAAATTCCCGGATAGATAATATGTGGGAAATCATCGCGTAGCTGCATTAAAAACTGGCCATCTCGGTAAAGAATGGCCAGCGTTACCTCAACGAGAGCAGTGTCAGAAGGAGATGGACTGGCAGAAGATGAATTCGGAGAAGGCAAACCCATAAGCAGCTAAGCCCAGGCAACAGCAATTCTCAGCAGCTTATAGCATTCGTTGCTCGCAGTAGGCGTGCTGATATCACAAGGCTAGTTGATAATTAGCAAGACGCTCAGCACGATCAGCAAAATCTTAGATTCTATCGGGCCCATCTAT
>JBHJIY010000054.1:0-9312 GCA_050042985.1 Phormidesmis sp.
TTGTCGAAGGCATTAACAACAAGCTGAAGCTGATTAAGCGCTCGGGCTATGGCTTCAGAAACTTCGAGCGCTTTCGACTCCGATGCCTCATCTGTTGGCATTTTCCTACAGCCACTGCATAGTCAATCCCGTAGAGCCAAACTTTCTAGCGCCTGCTCATATTTAAAAATGCGGTTTAGCAGTGTGCCTCGATAGTTCCAAGCATAGTGACAGTTGGGATTGAGCTCAGTGACTTTGTCTAAGCTATCGATAGCCGGCTGGACTTGCTGCAAAGAAGACTGGGCCAGCGCTCGGTTGTACCAAGTGTGGTACTTGCCATCTTCTAGGGCGATCGCCCGGTCGAAGCTTTCCAAAGCATTTTCATACTGCTCTAGCTTGAGCAAGGCGCGGCCTCGGTTGTACCAAATCTTGTCATTGTTGGCATCGCAGGCGATCGCCCGATCAAAGCTATCGACCGCCGAAGGGTACAGGTTTAGCTGTGCCTTTGCGACCCCCTGCCCATGCCATGCCCTAGCATCAGTTGGGTTTAGCCGGAGCACCTCACGAAAATCTTTCAGCGCAGCTTCGTGGCTACCCATTTGCATATGCACCTGAGCCCGGCAGTACCAAACCTTGGCATTATCAGCCTCCTGTTCGATTACCTGATTAAATTCATTGAGCGCCGCTCTGTAATTGCCTACGCGATGCAGCGCAAACCCTTCTTTCATCAGCGCTTTTATACTCTGCGCCTGCTCTAGGTGCCCGTCTGTCTTATTAAGCGCTAGCTCATCAGAACCCGCAAAAGAAATAACCACTGCTCATCATTGGTACAGATCAATCACAGCTCGCACCCTAACACGCAAGCTGAGTCATCTCAGTATGCCCATGCTGATCCCTCATCACTTCTGGCTGACTATTTAATACATCTCATTTTCCTGATGAAAGCCGTCATTTTCGCATTGTGAAGGGTGTGTAAACAATTGATGTTGTTTTTATGTTCAACTCCGACGATCTCAGAAAGGTAATTAAAACAACCGCGCCAGGCTGGGCGTAATCGCCGCCATCGCCGCACAG
Source organism: Phormidesmis sp. (assembly GCA_050042985.1). Taxonomy (GTDB): domain Bacteria; phylum Cyanobacteriota; class Cyanobacteriia; order Phormidesmidales; family Phormidesmidaceae; genus Phormidesmis. The sequence continues at coordinate 1,054 of JBHJIY010000054.1, forward strand.
GTCGATCTACTACGATGCCTCAAAAAATACAGAAGGTGAGACCTGGAAAAACTGTGACAAACCTTGAATGTGTTCAACCGTTAGATTTCTCTTACGGTTGATTACATCTGAGACAATAGAGTCTGTTTTGAATATAGGTGTTAAATCTTTTTGCCGTAAGTCAAACTCTTCTATCAGCACCTTCAGCAGGTCTACGCCATAAATGTCGGGAATCTCTACAGCCTGCTCCTCATACGCTTCAATTAAAGTCCCCAACAAATTCAAGTAGTCTCTTTCATCTTCGGTAAGCTCGCCTTTATCTATCAGCCTGTCGACCACTTCCTGTGTCGCCAAAAACTGATCCTTAGTACTAATTGGGCGAGGCGGAAACGATTGAAGCAACGCTACATAAGAATTTTGCTCACTTAAACCAGGGATCATCTTTCCAACTTTCCTTGTCGTACTCTGCGTGCGTGAGCACCGCGCGAATAAATACTTTTTGATATTTATAGTCAACCAGTGTAATCAATCGATACTTATTACCAGAGATATTAAAAACGACTAAGCTTTCAACGGTATCAGCAGAGGGAAACACAGTACGCAAATCATTAAGACTGTCCCACGTTGCTAGCCTCGCTCGCTTGTACCAACCCCATAAGCCAGCCTGAGAATTAGGATGCTTGTCCCAAAAGTCAACTAGGCGACTTTTTGTGATGATATGCATTAACCATTTTGTTGAGAACCCTTATACATTCGGTATCAGTCAGTCATAAAAGAGCATTAACCAACTTTGTTTAGTGAGTAAAGGCTAACACGTAAATTCGCAATTTGCGAACAGGCAAACTAAGCGCTTATTATTACGTGGGAATCTCGCCCAATCTGCTCACACCGAGAGTCTGTAACAAAGTTAGGTATCTGTCATGGTCGACTCCACATCAGTCCGCATCGAAAAAGACTCTATGGGCGAACTCGAAATCCCCAGCGATGCCTACTACGGAATCCAAACGCTGCGCGCCACCCAGAATTTTCCCATCAGCGGAATAAAGCCACTGCCTACCTATATAGATGCGTGCCTACTCATCAAGCAAGCCACGGCCCTCGCAAACAAAGAGCTAGACTGCATTCCGGCTGACATCGGCGATGCCATCGTCCAGGCTACCAACGAAATCCTCAAAGGCGAACTCCGCGACCAGTTCGTTGTCGATGTGTACCAAGCAGGCGCAGGCACTTCCCACCATATGAACGTCAATGAAGTGCTCGCCAACAGAGCGCTTGAGATTTTGGGCGATGAGAAGGGCAACTACAGCCGGGTAAGCCCCAACGACCATGTGAACTATGGCCAGTCCACAAATGACGTTATTCCTACAGCCATTAGAGTCGGCGGTATTCTCGCGCTAGAGCACGCACTATATCCCGCCTTAGAAAGTGCCCTGGTTACGCTCAGCGTCAAAGCCACCGAATTTGAAGATGTTGTCCGCTCGGGCCGTACCCACATGCAAGACGCGGTTCCCGTTCGGTTAGGAGAAAACTTTCGGGCCTGGGAGCATATTCTCACCGGTCATCAAGAGCGAATTAAAACTGCCGCAGCAGAATTAGCTGTACTTGGCATCGGTGGCAGTGCTACGGGTACCGGGCTAAACACACATCCAAAGTATCGCTTCCGAGTTTGCGAGATTTTAACTGACTCACTAAAGCAACCCATTACCAGCGCGCCTCACCTAATGGCCGCGATGCAAAGTATGGCTCCTTTTGTGGCGCTCAGTAGTACGCTGCGCAACCTAGCGCAAGACCTTGTGAAAATCTCTCACGACTTGCGATTGCTAGATTCTGGACCAAAAACAGGCCTCAAGGAAATTCAGCTACCTGCTGTGCAGCCAGGCTCATCGATCATGCCGGGTAAATACAATCCGGTGATGGCAGAAATGACGTCGATGGTGTGCTTTCAGGTGATGGGGTACGACAGTGCGATCGCCCTCTGTGCCCAAGCCGGTCAGCTAGAACTCAACGTCATGATGCCACTCATCGCCTACGACCTCATCCACAGCATTGAAATCCTCGGCAACACAGTTCAGGCATTAGACGAAAAATGTCTACAAGGCATCAAGGCCTTTCCTGAGCGCTGCGCGGAGTACGCGGAAGGGAGTTTGGCTTTGGTGACAGCACTGAATACGCATATTGGGTATTTGAATGCGGCTGCGATCGCAAAAGAATCCCTCGAAACCGGCAAACCGCTGCGTCAGCTCGTCCTCGAACACCAACTTATGGACGAAACGACCCTCAACCAAGTTCTTAATCTGCAAGAGATGAGCCGCATAGTGTAGTTCTATTCAGATCGAATTACATAGACGTGCAGGGCAACAGACATCTAGCAAGCAGATACAATAAGAAAAAGAGTGCCGCAAAAGCTTGTGAACGACAACATTGAAACCATTAAAGAGCGATGGGGAGAAATTCAGCCATAATGTTAGCCGCCGAGCAAGTTCAGTCACCGCAAGCGACAACACAGGGACTCGTACCGACTTCTGCGCGGTATCTCCCAGCATCTAGAGAGCTAGAGATAGCTTTCGGCAATCACTTCAAAGGCCGATGGTCTGTAGATTCACTACAAATGCTTCGTATTGGCGAACATGGCTGGGAACAACTCCATCAACCTACCGACGCAGAACTTTCTGAGGTCGTTATTTGGGCAGGGAAAGATGTTGTCGAATTTCCTGCCATCGATCAGCATTACAGCATCCCTGCACTATTACGTGGACAGCTTGGCTCAAAGCAGTGGATGCAGCAAATATCCACCAACACTTACACCGCTTAGCATTACCTACAACCTTTTATGACCTACGCTACTCCCCAGCCCCCCGCCGCTCAAGAAGATGCTTGGTGGGTACAGCAATGGGTAGACCTGCTGAATTCTTACCGCTTCAAAAAACGGCTAGAGCGTGGCCGCAACTATGCCCGCCAAGGCAACATCCTCAGCCTAGAATTCACAGATTCTAAAGTCCATGCCACTGTGCAGGGCACTGCAACCGAACCTTACCAACTGTCTATCTGGATAGAGCGATTCACTGATGAAGACTGGGGCTTCGTGATCGATACCCTTGGAGAAAAAGCCCTTTACTCCGCTCAGCTGCTCGCGGGCGAGATGCCCGACTCCATCGAAGCTGTCTTCACCTCAAACGGTCTTAGCTTATTTCCCTTTACCCTGTCTGATGTCAAGTCGCGATGTAGCTGCCCAGATCCCAAAAACCCTTGCAAGCACATCGCGGCAGTGTATTACCAGCTGGGCGACTTCTTCCGTGAAGACCCCTTCGTGCTCTTTCAGCTACGCGGCCGCACCAAGGAGCAAATTCTTGAAGCACTGCGTCAAAAGCGTCAGCAGGCGATAGGCGAAAGCGCTACTGCAGAAGCGAGCGCAGCAGGTGAATCCACCAAAAAGAAGCAGTCGAAAGCAAAAACAAAGAAAACAAAAGCAAAAAAAGAGAGTGCGGCAGAGCCCTCACCGAAAAAACCAACTACAGCCATCGCCATAGAAAATTTCTGGCAGTATGACGAACCCATCGACCCTTCACTCATCGTTATCACGCCTGCCGAGCAAACCGTGCTAGACGTTATCGGCGACATGCCCCTCGCAGCCACCGAAGCCCAAATCGTGACAGAGCACCTAAAAACGCTGTATCAAACAGTAGCTCAGCAGGCGATGATGACCGCATTGAGTTGAGCCTTAACCCACCATCGCCAGTAGGCGTCTCAATCCAGCCCAGCCGATAAACGTATAGCCAACCGCCAATAGCAAACTGCTCAGCGTCACTCGTACCGTCGCCTTCAGCGCTTCGGCTCTGAGCTGCGCGGTTGCGTCCTGCTTTTGCTCGCCAATGCGAATTTTTAGCTGCTCTTCTGCCTCACTGACCTGAGAGGTCAAAAAGCTGTCTAGCTCTTGAGGATTGCTGCGAAAACGCTCAATCTGAGCAAGCTGCGCTTCATCTAGGCTACCGCTTTCGATTGCAGCTTGGAGCTGGTCTTCATTTTGCAACAGTGCATCGATTTGAGCTTTGCGCTGAGATAAGTCTGCATTGAGGCGACCTTCTAGCTCAACGGCGGCCTCCTCAGCATCGGCTTCTACCTGGGAGAGCGCATCGCGACTCTGAAGGCGTACATTGTTCGGATGGAATACCGTCGTCAGCAGAAAGGTTAGCCCCAACAAACAAGAAAGCAAACACGTCCAGAAACGAGCGTCCATCGCTAGGTTAGAGCGGCGAGCGGTTTTACCGATACTGGTATCTATCCAGTAGCCCGTAAATAGCAGCGCAATCCCGACCAAAGGCACGATTCCTCTGTCTACCAAGCTAGTGACGGTCGCCAGCTGCCAAGCACGATTACCAAAATTGGGTGGAAACAATAGGGTAAGAAAATCGATCAGCGACGCTGCGATGGTGATAGCACCGACCAACTTCAGAGAAATGGCCGCTAGCGGAGACGGAATAATCGGTTCGTTTGGCGTAGAGGATGTCATATCAATTTAGCGAGGTGCATTTAGATACACCATTTTGCCCCTTAATGTCGTTAATATCAGCACGATTTCTCAACAAGAATAAATCAAAGTTGATGAAATGGCGATAAAGGCATAGGACACTTTCTTGCAGTGCTATCGCTTCTTGTCTTCGCTCTCCGGCGGCTGAGCGCAGCCGAAGCCCTCTGGATATCCCACATTAATCTGGCTCTTCCGCTCATACAGCCAGTTCAGCCGCTTTGGATCCAGCTGAGCGTAGTACATCACCTTCAGCAGCTGGTTCAGCGCAGCCTGCTGATAAATGCCACGCTGCTGAAAGCGCCGGGCCGAGGTGATGACTTTTCCAGATGCGATCGCTGGCATCCCCACCTTCCCCAAAGCCACACTCAGCGCCGTATCCTCAAAAATATCCATATCTGGCACCCCACCGATATCCACCAGTACCTGCCGCCGCGAAAATATACAGTGATCCAAATACAAAATGCCTTGACGCGATCGCACCCTCGTCGAATACCAAGACGTAAACCGCAGCAGCCAATGCGCCATATCGAAACTATGGACAAAACCACCCCACATCGCCTTACCAGCCAGTAGCTCTGAAGCTTGCACCAGCGCCGTCTTCTCAGGTAGCAGCGTCGCCGGGTGATGCAACAGCACAAACTCACCTTTACTCGCCGCTATTCCTTCATTTAGCCGCTGCGCCCGGTTCGTAGCCATCGTCTCTATAATTTCTACTGACGGATACTGCTGCACCACCTGCAGCGTGTCGTCATCACTGGGGCTCACCACCGCAATCAGCTGCTTTTCGCCTACCTGCGCGCGCAAGTTATCTAAAATCTTGGGCAAGTAACCGTGGCGTGATTCATTAAAACAAGGCAAAACAACTGAGAACATAGCCAACCCACCCCTTAAGCTGCCATCAACACGCTTTATTCACCGTCTCCATTTTCCATGCTTTCTGTTTTCCAATAGGAGATCTTCCCATGTCCCCCACCGTCGAAATTTTGGCAGATAAACCGGCTCTCGTTGAGCGTGCTCATGTACTGGCTATAGAGACCATTAAGAGTGCGATCGCAGCCAATGGAAAAGCCACACTCGCCCTCTCCGGCGGCAGCACCCCCAAGCCACTATACGAAGGTCTCGCCAAAGAAAATCTCCCCTGGAAAAATATCTACATCTTCTGGGGCGATGAACGCTACGTTCCCCACGACCACGAAAAAAGCAACGTCCGCATGACCCGCGAAGCCTGGCTCAACCACATCCCTATCCCCGCCGACAACGTTTTTCCCATGCCAACTAGCGCAGGCGACCCAGATACAGACGCCGCTAACTACGAACAAAGTCTCAAAACATTCTTCCAGCTAGGCGAGGGCGAATTTCCCAGCATAGACTTCGTCCTACAGGGCATGGGCGACGACGGCCACACCGCCTCCCTCTTCCCACACACAGATGCCCTCAGCGTCACCGACCGCCTCATCACCGTCGGGAACAACAACGGCGACCCTCGCATCACCTTCACCGCTCCGTTGATCAACCACGGCAAAAAAGTCGTCTTCCTCGTCGCCGGAGACAACAAACAGCAGGCCCTCTCCCAAGTCTTCTCCTCGGACGCGGACCCCAAAGAGTATCCAAGTAAGCTCATTCAACCCACCGCTGGCGCTCATTGGCTTCTAGATGAAGCCGCTAGCAAAGGCCTGCCCGAGCAGTTCAAATAAAGAAACTTCGCAATAGGCGGAATTGCGCTCACCGATCCTGTTGATAGTAAAATCACAGCATCTTCCTAACCCAGTCAGGCTATTATCGGCTACGCTCAGCCTTCGGTGGCTGCTCACTCCCGGTAGCTGAGCACAGCCGTTGACTTAGTCTCTACGTAGTAGATAGTCACTCGCCCTTCTTCACCATGATCAACTGCCCAAACTGCAACCACCAAAACCCTGATGGCGCACTTCAGTGCGAGGCCTGCTACACGCCCTTACCCGCACTAGCCACCTGCCCAAACTGCAACGCTTCCGTTCAGGCAGATGCCAGTTTTTGCGGACAGTGTGGCAGTGACCTGCGCGAGGAAACCCTGACACCTGGCAACAGTCAAAATATCAACACCGAAGCCGCCGCACCGACTCAGGCCGTTTTTCCACAGACGCCGGAGCCAGAAAGCGCAGCAGACCCCGACAGCGGAATCCAAACTCAAAACTTTTTAGTACCACCAGAAGGCAGCAGCGTTCCTGCCCCAGACATCCCTGAGCCAGGTATTCCCGACCTAGTTCCCCCAGATCCATTAATCATCCCCGAACCGATCAATGCCGTTGGCAGTGAGGAAAGCGCCTCTACCACAGGCAACTTAGGCTCAGCTTATTCAGGCACCGAACTCTCCTCTGAAATGGACCCTTTCGCTGAAGCTGAACCCGCTGTCGAATTAACGACTGAAGCTGAGCCGGCTCCCTTCGTAGAACCACCTGCAGCAGAACCTGTAGCGTCAGAACCGGCTGTTTCAGAACCGACTGTTCCAGAACCGGCTGTAGAACCATTGGCAACACCCATTCCTAGTATTAGGAAATCACCGGCTACTCAGCTCCAAATCGCCAGCGTACGCCTCAAGCAGGTGCAAACAGACACAATAATCGAGCTACCCAGAGGGCTATCTGTAGTACGGATTGGGAAACCTAATGATCACACGCCGCCTGATATTGATGTATCGGGGTTCCCGGACTCAGAGATTGTCTCTAGAGCACATGCCAGTATCCGTATAGAGGGAGATACTTACTTCCTTGAAGACGTTGGCAGCTCGAATGGAACCTACATCAACGGGCTGCCTTTGCCCGTGGGCAATCGTCATCGGCTACGGCCAGGCGATCGCATTGCACTCGGCAAAGGCGACAAGGTCAGCTTCCTCTTCGAGATAGCAAGCTGACGCGTGTTGCTTGTCCTACAACCCCATTGGTGCTCCACTGTGCCTGCATTGAACAACGTCATTACCCTGTCTTTGCTTCACCCCATCGACAAAACCCCAGTGCAAAGCTGGACGTTTGAAGAAGAGTCAGTCGTTCGCATTGGTCGCTCTGTAGATAATGACGTCGTCCTCTACAGTGCAGTCGTCTCTAGGCACCATGTCGAACTGCGCCAATGCGAAGATGGCTGGGAAATTCACAACACCGGTACCAACGGCACCTACTTAGCCGGACAGCGCATCGACAGCAAACCTGTGCAAGATGGCCTCGTTATACGGCTCGCCCGCTCTGGCCCTAATATTCAAATCAACGTCACCCGACAATCCAAAGGCATGTCTTCTATTCATGCACTCATGGCTAAGCAGCAAGCTGCAAAAGAAGCGGCTCAGACCAAAATGGGGTGAGCCTTACAGCGGTCTTAGAGCGGTGATAGATTTTGCTTATGTTCAATTATGTTGGGTCTTTGTCGAGCTCGCTAAAACAGGTAAGCTAAGGCAGCCAACCACAGCATAAGAGCATGTCAAGAGGCGAGCAAATCTATGTGTATCGCGATGTTGTAGGTGTACCTTACGAGCACCATGGGATTGATTGTGGTGATGGCACGGTCATTCACTACAGCAAAAGGGGTGAAGCAGCCATTTCGCGCACGCCTAGGTCAGCCTTTGCGCAAGGGAAGACGATTTATACGAAGTCGCAGCCCACTTCATTTATTGCAGACATTGTTGTAGAACGAGCCGAAAGTCGCCTTGGAGAGCAGCAGTACGATTTGTTCTTTAATAACTGTGAGCACTTTGCTAATTGGTGCAAGATAGGCCGCAGTGAATGCTATCA
>JBHJIY010000055.1:0-10545 GCA_050042985.1 Phormidesmis sp.
GTTGGGGGGTTGGGGTGTGTGTTTATGTGGGGTGTTCCGGGGATGCTGTGGGGGTGGCTGGGCCTGGTTTCGGTTTGGTGGGGGCGGGGGTTGAGTTTTAGGTAGCCGGTGGGTGGGGAGGATTGGCCGATGGTGTTGCAGTGGGCCATGTAGAGGTATTGGCTGGGTTGGGTTTCGATCTTTGGGTTGGTGTGAGGGTGGGCGATGCAGTGGTGCTCCATGCCGGGAGCGATACGGTGGGTGACGGTTTTGGTGGTGGGTTGAATGAGAGTTTGCCAGAGGTAGGTGGGTGCGATCGCATCAAAATCAGGTGCGGTGCCTTCCCAGCTGGTCAAAAATCCACCTTCGGTAGCAGGCCATCCGGAGCTATACACCTCTACGCTGCTGTCCTCATTTTCCCAGGCGCAGGCTTGGTGAATTGAGAACCATTGAGCCGTATCAAGGATGAGCGGTTTGGTGTGAGATTTATCCCCATCAGGTCGGGGAATGAGGTGAACTTTGGTAGGGCGTGGCTCCAGGTTGAGGCAGTGGGCAGGGGCCTTTTGGCCTAGCAGGTAGGGGAGGATGTCGAGGCTGAAGGCGTTTTCAAAGAAAACGTAATAGTTGGGAGTAAGGGCGAAGTCGTGAGGGTTGACGGCTGCGCCGAGCATTTTGTGGGTAGTGCGACTGAGTGGGTTCCAGTCGGTATCGTATTCGGTGAGTTCTAAGACTAGACTGTTCGGTTTTAAAGGACTGGCATCGATTCCCCAAGTCCAGGTAACGAGGCGGTTACGTATAGGGTCGATGTGGGGATGGGCCGTCATGGCCTGCTGCCCCCCGGCACGGCGTTTGAGTGCGCTGAGGCGAGAGGGCGGAGTCGGGGTTGGGTTTAGCTTGCCGCTGAGGTCTTCTGCGCCGAGAGTTTCAAGCGTTTGTGGATGGATGCGGTAGGGTGCGCCTGCTTCGTAGAGGGCGAGAAGTTTGTTGCCCCAGGGGACGATGTGGGTGTTGGCGGGGTTTTTGAGGTGGAGATTGAGAAGGTTTGTAAGCGGGTTACTGGCTGGCGGATTGCCGAAGGTGGTGCGGAAGGGGAGGGTGTTGGTAGCTGCTTCGACTTTGTGCTCTGCGGTGTCGATGAATTTTGAGGTGAAGTGGGCGGTGCCGTCGGGGTTGAAGGTGATTTTGGCGAGGTAGCCGTCGCCGTCTAAATAGTGAGAAACGCGCTGCGCGGTGGGGCCGGTGCCCCGTTCAAATCTGCCGGGGCCGTTGCGGAAGAGGGTGGAGCCTTTTAGGGCGTCTGGAAGGGTCCCTTCTATGTCTGTGATTTCGTAGTCAAACTCTTGCAGTTGAGAGCGGAAGGCGGCGCTCCAGGCTTCTTTTTGGGCTTGCTTTAGGGTGTCTCCTTCGCCTTGCTTACCCCAGGCGATGCTGTTGGGGTGGAGGGGTTGGGTGGTGAGTGATGAAGTCATGCAAGCGGTTGTTTGAAATGGGGGCGTTAGGCGGTGGGCTTATGCTCTAGCATATAGTCAGAATTCGTAGAAATGCTATGGCTGCTGAGAACATCCAGAAACAAATCAAGGTAGGTGCCACTGGGCTAGTACTGGGTGCGCTGGTGCTTCAGCTGATGCATTGGGTGCTGGAGTTACCTGCGCCGCTTCTGGTGCTCGCTAAAATTACGAAGGTGATTTTGGTGATTCATGCGGTGGAAGGGTTAGTGGCGGCGGTGCTGATTTTTCGTTACAAGCTGCGATCGCAAGATGAATCAACTAGTGAGACAAGTTCTCTGCTGCTGTCGCACTTGCCGGAGAGTTTACCCCTAGCGGTGATAAAAGCAGGACTATACGTGTTTTTTGTAGGGACGGTTGGGCTGTCTGAAATTGTGAAGGAGATGAAGCTAGCCGAAGGGCAAACGGTGAAGTAGATGACTTCGCGAAAGCAAGGGTTGCCAAAAGTGTTGGTCTGTCAAAATACGACGTGTAAGCAGCAAGGCTCGCAGAAGGTGTTGGCTGCTTTTGAACGCTGTGTGCCTGAAGAGGTGATGGTAGAGGCGTCGGGCTGTATGGGCCAGTGTGGCAATGGGCCGATGGTAATTGTGTTGACTGAGAATGCCGATGGAGAGAGTGTTACTGGTGAGAAAGTAGGAGAGACTCTGAAGCCTTCCTCTAAGCCTCAGAAAACATGGTATTCAACGGTGAAGCCTGCGGATGCTTTTGCGATCGCATCTCAACACTTCAAAAAAGCTCCCTCGCCCGTTCGTAAGCAATCTGTGCAGATGCAAACAAAACAAAACTTCTTCTGGATTTGGCTAGTTGGTTTAATTTTGTTCTTTGCGATGTGTGGACTGTTTGCGCTGGTGCTAGGAGGCCCGAGTCACTATGGCTGACGCTGACGTTAACTCTAGTGCTGAGCCTGTCTTCGATGCTGAGCTGGATCTTGACACTGATCTAAAGATCCGCAAGATTATCCATATTGATATGGATGCGTTTTACGCGTCGGTAGAGCAGCGAGACAACCCTGAGCTAAAAGGGCAGCCGGTGGCGGTGGGTGGTTTGCCTTCGCAGCGGGGGGCGGTGTGTGCCGCGAGCTATGAGGCCAGGAAGTACGGAATTCATTCAGCAATGCCGTCGCGTAGTGCGATTGCGCGCTGTGAGCATTTGATATTTGTGAAGCCGCGCTTTGAAGCCTATCGGGCAGTTTCGCAGCAGATTCGGATGATCTTTTTTGACTATACCGATTTGGTGGAGCCGCTGTCGCTAGATGAGGCTTATTTGGATGTGACGGTGGACAAGCGGGGGATAGGGTCGGCGGTGAGGATTGCAGAGGAGATTCGCGATCGCATCAAAACAGAAACTCATCTCACCGCCTCAGCTGGCGTCTCTATTAACAAGTTCCTCGCTAAAATCGCCTCCGACCTCAACAAGCCCGATGGCCTTTCACTCATTGCCCCAGACCAAGCCGAAGCATTCATCGAGAGACAACCTATTGAAGAAATATCCGGCGATGGCCCTGCGACGGCGACTAAGATGAAGGCGCTTGGCATTCACTCTGGCGCAGACCTCAAAAGCTGGACCCAGGCCGAACTCGCCAAGGCCTTTGGCAAGGTGGGCAACTATTACTACAAAGTGGCCAGAGCCGAAGACAATCGCCCGGTGAATCCCAATCGCATTCGTAAATCTATTGGAGCTGAGCGCAGCTTTTATCAGGACTTGCAGCAGATAGATGAGATGGAAAACGCGCTAGATAAAGTGGCTGAGGAAGTGTATCAGCGACTGATGAAAAACAAGCGAAATGGCTATACGCTGACGCTGAAAATAAAATACGACAACTATGACACGGTCACGCGCAGTCAAACACTGGAGACGCCAATCAGAGAGAAAGAAGAGATTTTTCGATTGGCAAAAGGCTTACTGTATGCACATTTAGAGAAAGCGCGATCTGTCAGGCTGCTGGGAATTACAGTCTCTAACTTAGTGACGCCTCAGCCCTACAGTCAGCTAAGTTTAGAGCTATAAAATGAGAAGGAAGAATGAGAAGGACAATCAGGCAAAAGCTGACTCTACAACAGGATACCTGCGATGCAGGCTGTGGTGAAACAGGCAAGTGTACCTGCTACCATTGCTCTAAATCCGATGCGGGCTAGGTCTGCCTGACGACTCGGCGCGATGCCGCCGATGCCGCCGATTTGGATGCCGATTGAGCCGATGTTGGCGAAGCCGCAAAGGGCGTAGGTGGCAATGATGGCGGCTCGCTCAGAAATGGCCTCTGATTCTATGAGTTCTTGTAGCCTCAGGTAGCCGATGAACTCGTTGATGATAGTTTTTGTTCCCAGCAACTCACCCACGGCGTTGCAATCGGCGATGGGAACGCCCATGAGCCAAGCGACAGGCGCTAACAAGGCTGCGAGGATAACTTCAAAGGAGAGGGCTGGGTAGCCAATAAGCCCCCCAAAAAAGCCAATCAGGGCGTTGAGCGCGGCTAGAACGCCTAGGAATGCAATGATGACCGCGCCAACGTTGAGGGCAAGTCGGAGTCCTTCGAGGGCACCGCGTGCGATCGCATCCACTCCATTCGCGCAGGTTTTCTCCACCTCAATATCTACACTTCCCTTCGTTGGAGACTCTTCTGTCTCAGGAAACATAATCTTCGAGATAGCCAACGCTGCCGGAGCCGACATCACCGAAGCGGCAATCAGATGCTCTGCTGGAATACCAAATGAAACGTAGGCGGCTAGTACGCCACCCGCAACTGTGGCAAAGCCGCCCGTCATCACCGCGTGTAGCTCAGACATGGTCATGCTGGCAACGTAGGGCTTAATCAATAGCGGGGCTTCGGTTTGGCCGACGAAGATATTGCCAGCGGCTGACAGGGTTTCGGATCCAGATGTTTTCATGGTGCGCATCATCACGCGGGCGATCGCGCCGACCACCCACTGCAAAACGCCATAGTGATACAGCACACTGATAACGGCTGAAAAGAAGATAATCGTCGGGAGGACTTTGAAGGCAAAGAAGAAATCTTGAAAATTCTCTCCAAAGACGAAAGATGCGCCTGCATCTGAAAAGTCGAGAAAAGCGCTAACGATGCTGCCTAGCCAGCTAAATATGCTAAAGCCAATAGCCGTTCGCAAGATGATGAGTGCAAACGCAATTTGAAGCGCGAATCCCCACAGCACAGGCTGCCAGCGAACGGCCTTTCGATTGATTGAAGTGAGATAGGCAAACCCAATAAAAACACCTAAGCCCAACAGTGCACTCAGCCGCTCCATACGCACAAGTCCCAGTGGTAGATCATCCTCAAGATACTACCGTTCTGGTTTACATACTGCGTGATCTAACGGTTTAGCAACATAAGGCGGGCTTTTTTTCGGTCTGTTTTTTCTCAGACTGCTTTTTCTCAGACTGCTTTTTCTGAAGCGTTTCTTCTACCCGGTCGAGCAGATGCTTTATATCGAAGGGCTTGCGAATAATGCCGTCTGCACCGGCTTCTCGGGCTTTTTGCTGAGTAATCTCTTCGTGAGCTGTCACCAGCAGAATAGGAATATGAGGAAGCTTTGGGTTTTGGCGAACCTGGCGAGTGACTTCGTAACCGGTCATTCCAGGCATCATGACGTCTAGCAGGATCAGCTCAGGCGGTGAACTTTCGATCATGTCTAATGCCGCTTGCCCATTGTCTGCGCAGGCTACTTCATAGCCGTTTTCTTCATTCAATATTGCCTGTACCAGAAATAGGTTGTCTGGCAAATCGTCTACAGCCAACAGCTTGTGCAATTTAGATGGCGAAGATTCACGAATAGGCATGGTTACAGTGAGTGCGCAGCGCGCTAATAGTCAACAACGGCAGAGCTGGGTCGGAGAAATCTCTTGATCGATAGCTAGGTTTGCCACTTGTTCTTTCTATGTGACCTAATCTACCAAACGCAAAACGGCAAACGTCTCTTGCATAAGGCATATGTTGCTGCTAAGGCTGTTATCGTACGGAGTAATCAATTACACTGAGCTGTGGTAGTTACTGACTTTACGCAGACTCTTATGACTACTGGGTAGAAGAATCGAGAAATGCATTTGGAAGCGAACAAATTTACTATTTCTGTAGTGCAATAAATCATGCCCTGAAACTGGATTGAGAATGGGATAAGCGTTCTTGAACACAGCAAGTACATCTTGCAAGAGAAAGGAAAAAAGAAACGGATAGTAGAACAGCGATTAGTTATTCGCAGCCTCGATGGCCATATTGTCGCTGTACTTTTCTTGATCGAAGTTGTATATGGTCCGAATGGGGTAAGGAATAACAATATTTGCCTCATCGCAGGCTTGCTTTAGCGCTACCATCATCTGCGTTTTTATCCGTCGCACGCTCTTCTGCTCTGAGTGGGTCCAGTAGCGGACCACTAGGTCGATTGAGCTATCGCCAAAACCAATGACATCGACCTCTATTGACGGGGAGGGTTTGACTTCTTCTACAGAGCTAGCAGCTTCTTGCAGCGTTTTGATAGCCATAGGTAATGGTGTGTTGTAGTCAACGCCGATGGCTAAGTCTGTTCTCCGCTGGGGTCTGCCGGTCATTACCTGTACGGGGCTAGTAAAGACGATAGAGTTTGGCATGACCACCAGCTCGCCTTTGTAGGTTCTAATTTGAGTTGAGCGCAGCGCAATTTCTGCAACGGTCCCTTCGTAGTCGCCTACGATAATTTGATCGCCAAGAGAGAAGGGCTCTTGTAGAAGCAACAGTATTCCTGCTAAGAAATTCTTAAAGATATCTTGGAAGGCAAAACCGATAGCAACGGAGCCCAGCCCTAGGAAAGAGATTAAACTCTCTACATCCAAATCAGATGCAATGAGGCAGGCTATCAGAATGCCGGCTACCCAGGTAGCTACATAGCTAGTTTGTACCAGTAGCGTTTGCAGAGAAAGGCTCTTCAGCGCTTTCCCGGCAACTTGGGTAGTGCCCCTACGAACCAGATTGGCTACAGTTCGTGTCAACACTAAAATAATGATCGCGAGTACAACCGCTGGCAAAGCGAGGACGCTACTGCTAATAAAGTCTACTAATTTCGTTTGAACGTTTTGTAGCAACTCGTTCATATAATCTCCTATATATGATATGCAGGTAATAAATCAGTCAGTAAGTAGTATAGGTTTTAGGGTGACTGTGATGGCGCTCGACTTCTAAGCACTTTTGTAAGATTTATACGAGAGTGCCACTGTAGGTGTGAGCCTACAAACTTACTGACAGATAAACCTACAGCAAGATAGCCACTGTAGAGGGTGTAACCTGTACGATGGCTAAGCTTGTGTATTAAGTATCAGTCTCAAAGACTAGTGCAAGACTAGCGCCAGGTGCGATCGCCCTTTTCATTCACCCGTGCTTCTCGAATAACATCAGAGATTTCTTCTGCATCCTTTACGTGGTGCAAAGCTTCCTTGCCGCCTTCCTTGCCTTCAACCGTAAAATAAGTCGGTACTTCTGTGTTGTTTCCCAGTGCGTCTTCATAGGCGACAGCTGTCTTCTTACCTTGCTCGTTTACAGAGGTATTTGGGGGAGCCTCTTTATCACCAGGATTAATGTGAGCAGTGCCCGCTTCGCTGGGTTTTCTTAGGTCTGTATGGTTCGTAGTCATTACGCCTCCTCCCACAGTGTGCGCACCTTACCAGGCATAAATTCTGTGATGTCAGCGATGCGGTCGGCCGATAGCTCTTCCTTGGTCGCACTAAATACAGCTTTTACAACAGTGTTTGGGCCCGTTGTCTTTGGTAAGCCGCCTTCTTTCTCTACTCGAAACAAAAAGGTGTCGTCGTCAAAGTTGAGTGCAGGGCGAATCTGGCTTAGGAGCCTCACCAGTGGGTTAGAGTCTTTCCAGAGTTCGGCAATTTCTTCTTGGGCCGCTTTTTTGTCGGTGTGGGTAGCTTCTGTATGCAGCTCAGAGGCAACTTTGCTGGTCGCTTCTGTTGTCATCAGGTCGCGCATCGTTCTAAAGACGATCTCAGTCAGATCTCGCGCATCGTAAATGCTAGGAATGTTACCCTTGAGCATGACCTTTTTCAAAAAGTCCATATCCTTGGTGGCAATCTCGACGCTGGGCCCAGTTTGTAACTCCTCTGGCGGGTTCTCGCTCATTTTTTTGAGCAGGTCTTTGCCACTGTCAGTGAGCATAACTGCGTTGATGGCAACGGATTCAGGCAGAGGGTTTGGGCCACTGTCTGCGTAGCATCGCCTTCAAAGTCAGCGTTGATGTACCCCTTTTGGTTGAGGTAATCTAGATGAGCCAGGATTTCAGTGCGGTCGGTGTTGCGTCCGGTGAAGTCTGTGGCTGTGAAGCTGATGGGTGTAGATTGTTCGCTTGTGGTGCGATCGCCCATCTTCTTAAGCAAAATGTAAGCAACGTCTTCTTTCAGTTCTATGGTCATAAAAACCTCCGATAAATTCGTTTGGACAGCAAGTAGAATGCTGCTTACCTCTTAACAAAGAAGACAAGCAATGTTAGTTTTATAATCTCTCTTCCGTAAGCGAGCTTACTGGAATGGGCTACTTGCTATGCGGTTAAAACGGCAACAATAAAGAGCAGTTACTTTGAGCAATACTGTTGGTGCAAGTGACTTATACATTTGACTCAAAAAAACCGTTTCGCTTTCTTGGTTTAACCTCTTGAACTAATATTAGGGGATGAAGTATGAGCCAACGCTCATCCGTAAGAGTGAAAATGTCTGGCTCACTATCTCTTCAAAGAAGGACTATTCACAGTACTTTCTCTGCCGAAAGAGAGAGGAGAAAACAGCTGCGATGTTGCTTTCCTAAAGCCGTTCTCCTGTTCCTTCTTTTTCACGTATCTTTGTTCTTTATTCCGCTTGCCAATCCGTCTTTGAGCTTTTCACTTCTGAGATTTTCACCTTTTTGCTTTGGGAAGTGCGTCCGGATTACGAACATTTGGTGTGCTCGATAAAACTACGATAATGCCTGTACGGGCCGTGTCTATTGCCGCGTCACTGAGCAAATCTAACACTTCTACGTCTAGAATGCTTTCGATTAATGCCTTAATTTGCGGCCTAAGCGCCTGATTGAGATCGTCGTGAATCTTTTCGACTAAATCCATCTTACCCTCCTCCATCAAAAGCTGTTCTGGCTGAGTGATGGAGTTTTCAAGGATGATGGCCATTTTGCTGTCAAACAGCTGACAAGTAACCTTGCTAGGTTGATGCCCTAAGTGCTGCTTGTACAGCGCCTGAACTTTTTGTGAAATGCTTCTTTCTAACTGACCCACTGTTTGTTGGGGAGCCCCTGTTTCTTTGGTCTGGGGTACTGGAATCGTATCTGTCATATTGGCCTATCTTCGTGATTTTACAAAGAGAACGACTGGCAAGCTGAGGAGTTCTACAAGTTGCTAGTTGCTATGAATAGCAGAAGATGAATACAAATTATATGATCGCAGAACGTGACTGCTTTTGAAGTAAGGCATAGGGTGGAAAAGAAGATAAATTCTCTATGCACATAGACAGATAGTGTCCGTGGAGATGACGTATCGCTAGTGGATAAACGCCAGTGGATAAACCAGAGCGCTACTGAGCGGCAAAGCGCTAACAAAGCGCTAACGAGAGTAAACCGTAGACGTGTAAGGGCAAGCCATAGACGCGTTCTCTCTAAAGATATGCCTGAATCTATCACTAGATGGATTTGCAGCGAGGTGTTTGTACGTTTTTATGATGAGGCAATTTTACGTAAGACAAATCTTGCAAAGCGAGGGCTTCATGAGTGTGTTTCAAGAGTATCGTCAACAGTTTAAACGCCTGGCTACTCGTGCCGTGTGCCTGTTGTGGGTTGTGATCGCACTCTGGGGCACAGCGTGGGTGCCGCAGGCTAATGCTGACTCTGTTGGAGTTGGTTCCCAGAGAGCTGCTGAAATTATGCGTGAACGGGCTGCTAATGAGTTGGACCGGATGGCTGGCGAGGGCGCTAGTGATTTTATTGAAGGTTCTGCTGAAGGCTCTATAGGCAAAGTAAAGCGTTCTTTGGGCAAGTTGACAGATGATGTCGATACTTCCTTAGATGGCGCGACCGATCAGCTTAAAGGCAAGGTAAAGCGCGATGTGGGTCGGCTGAAAGGCAAAGCGGCAGACCTCGGTAGTGACTTAGAAGATGCTACTGAAGATGCCGTAGACTCTGTGAAAGATTTCCTTGACTAAGAAGGGTCTGCCTTCGTTTGATTGCCCTTTGTTTATTTATTCTCTACAGGAGAGAAATCCATGACACAGCTTAAAAGTAAAGTATCCACCTTTGTTTCTAGCTTGCGACCTTTGATGATTGCCGCCGCTTGTGCGCTGGTTCTCTTTGCAAATGCAACACCTGCCTTTGCTTTTGGCGGCAGTAGTTCTAGTGCTGAAAAGGGCCTAGAGCAGCTAGGTAGCGTTCAAGAGAAGTCTGAAGCTGCTATCTCTAACGAAGGCAAAAACGGTACTCGCAACGTTGTTAAGAACTCGAAAGAGGGCTTGAACGGCGTGCAGGGTGCTGCAAATAAGAAAGATATGACAAGCCCAAGCGATGCTTCTGGTAACACCATCGAAGGTAATATTGAGGAAGCTCTAGACGAAATGACGCCGTAGTTCGCATATCTTTTGAGAACTAGATTAGTCTGTTGAGCGACTTTCCGACGGTGATGAGTTGGTGCGATCGCTCCCAACAAAGACCCGCCACCGCTCGTGGAATGAAAGTGCTAGAGATTTAACCTTACCGCCTCAACCTCTCAATTCCTCAACCTAATCAATGCAATAGACACTACGCAATAGGCAATACAGATCGCACCGTGTGGCAGCTTCGCACGGTGCGATTGTTGTTTGTATACACGCTGTTTAGCGCCGTTAGCCTACACAAAAATAACTAAATTAGTATTTATATTTGGTAAATTCATTCCTAATATAGGCGCTAAATATAAAAATACGGTATGCTTGTAATACGGCTCTCCGAAATATTACGGATGAGTTTGATATACACACGACTGGTTAGTGATTGGAGTAACGGATACTACTTATTGATTTGGAGGAAAGCTGATGACAAGACTCTCGATCGGTCAACCCTACG
>JBHJIY010000056.1:0-12376 GCA_050042985.1 Phormidesmis sp.
ACTAGGTGTCCAGTCAGAGCCGCTTCAATTGCTGTTTTCGCGGTCTCAGGGTCACGGGTCTCACCGACCAGAATCACGTCTGGGTCTTGCCGCAGGAAAGATCTCAAAATAGCGGCAAAGTTCATTCCCTTCTCGCGAATAACCTGCACCTGCGTGATGCCTGGCAACGCGTATTCAATAGGGTCTTCCGCCGTACTGATGTTTACGCCCGGATCGTTGCGTTCAGAAAGAACCGAATACAAACTGGTGGTTTTACCAGAACCGGTAGGGCCTGTCACCAAAATCAAGCCAAATGGTCTTTTGGCCATGTCTTGAACAATATGGAGGGTTTCTTCGTCGGTAATCAACGCACCAAGACCTAGCTGTGTCGATGAGTTGTCCAAAATTCGCAGTACAACTTTCTCGCCATATCGACTAGGTAGGGTGCTGACTCGGAAGTCTACCTTTCTATCTTGAAATACCCGGCGGATACGACCATCTTGTGGGAGACGACGTTCAGCAATGTCGAGTTCAGCAATGATTTTGAAGCGAGCTGTCACAGCTGGAATGATCTTTTTAGGAAGATGGGGAAAGGCTTCTTTCAGAACACCATCTTTGCGAAATCGGATGCGCAGGAACTCTTCTTGAGGCTCGACGTGAATATCGGATACTTCTTCTTGAAGTGCCTTAACCAAAATTTTGTTAACCAGTGCAATAACAGGCGCAGCGCCTGCATCCTGCAACGCTTCGCCTAAGTCAGCATCGCCTTCGTCAACGTCTTCTAGTCCGTCAGATTCTCCTAAATCGAGATCTTCTAAGTTCGTACTAACTTCAACGGGAGCTACGGGCTTTTTCTTTTTACTCTTCTCGGCAGTGACCTTACTTTTCTTTTCTGTTTTTTCTTTGGCGACCTGCTCATCCAAGAACTTAGCAATCAGACGCTGATAGTCTTCAATGGTGATGACCATGCGTCTAAGCACGATTTGCTTGGCACGCAAAATCCGATTGAGATCGTCCTGCGCTTCTAGGTTTTCGGGGTCAACCATCGCCACAAGGACAGACTTGCGATCGCCCTCACTATCTAAAGAGAGCGGCACTAGCTGATGACGACGGCAAACATCGACAGGAATGAGGCTACCAATGAGCTTAGTAACCTGCGTTTCTGAAATCTCTTCTACTTCGGGATCGAGAGATTCGACGCCATAGAGAATCTTCAGCTCGAACAGCTGCTGCTTCTTGTACTGCCGCAGCAGTTCGGGAGTGAGCTGAGCTCCGGCGATCGACTCTAAGACTTCGGTGAGCGCGCGGCCTGATTGGCGGCTCTCTACCAGCGCTTGTTGCATCTGGGAGCCGTCTACAAAGCCAGTTTGAATGAGCTTGCTGCTGAAAGGCGAAAAGCTCTTTTGTAGAACGAGCGCCTTCCGCGTAGATGAAGAATTTGTCATGGCCGATGCGAAAAATCTCCCATCAGTGTGCCCACAAAGCCAAAACCAATGTTCAGTACGGTGTCTGTGCTAGTACCTAACTTCTGGAGAAAAAAGGGAATGGGGATAACCCGATACGGGAAACCGTTCCACAAGTGTGCCGCACACTCTTAATATGGACAGGGTAAATAAAGCTCAGGTAGTATTTTTCTAAGTAGCTCCGAGCGACTGGGAATGAAGAGGTTTACATAATGGATGCGGACACAAACGAAAATCAGCAGGGTGATAGCCAGCCAGGAATGGAAGGCAAAGCAGACAATATTGAAGAGCTGCGATTGGAGGATGCATCAGCAGATATTGACTTTGAGCAGGCTTTTTCATCTGACGATGCCCAAAACGATACCGAGAGTAGTCCCGCTGACGTGGCTGACGACGATATTTCAGCAGAGGATGCCTTCGCCCAGGAGGCAAGCGCGCGCGTTGCCCTGCAAGCACAGGTGGCTGAGCTGCAATCACAGCTAGAAGATAGAACGGGCCAGTTTACTCGCCTCACAGCTGACTTTGACAACTTTAGGAAGCGGACCGATAAGCAACGCGAAGATTTAGAAACGCAGGTCAAATGTAATACCATCAGCTCTCTGCTAGAAGTGGTGGATAATTTCCAGCGTGCTCGCGATCAAATCAAGCCCCAGAACGATGGAGAGATGGCTATTCATAAGAGCTATCAAGGCGTTTATAAACAGTTAATTGAAGCGCTTAAAAAATTGGGTGTGTCGCCAATGCGCTGTGAAGGGCAAGAGTTTGACCCGAATTTGCACGAGGCGGTTATGCGTGAACCAACGGACCAATATCCAGAAGGCACTGTTATTGATGAGTTCGTCCGTGGGTATGTTTTAGGAGAGCGTGTCTTACGCCATGCGATGGTCAAGGTGGCGACGCCACTGGACCCTTCAGCTGAATCTAGCGACTCATCACCAGAGGGGTAGCGCCGAATTTACCCATGCTTTACGAGCGCAGACTTGTAAAGGCACAGGGAGAGGGTCGGTAGGTTCACGTAAGCCTGGCGCGAACTTCATGGAACTGTTCGAGCGGATTATGGGAAAAGTTATCGGTATCGACCTAGGAACAACAAACAGCTGTGTAGCTGTGCTGGAAGGCGGTAAGCCGGTGGTGATCCCAAACACTGAGGGAGGCCGCACTACACCTAGCATCGTTGGCTTTGCCAAAGGCGGCGAGCGGCTGGTAGGACAGCTTGCTAAGCGGCAAGCTGTAACCAACGCTGAAAATACGGTTTACAGCATCAAGCGGTTTATTGGTAGGCGCTGGGATGACACAGAGACTGAGCGATCTCGCGTTCCATATAAATGCACTCGCGGTAAAGATGACACCGTTGATGTGATGATTCGTGCCAAGAGCTTTACGCCACAAGAAGTGTCAGCCATGACGCTTCAAAAGCTCAAAAACGATGCTGAGGCATACCTAGGAGAGCCGGTTTCTCAAGCGGTGATAACTGTTCCGGCGTACTTTACCGATGCACAGCGACAGGCAACGAAAGATGCAGGTGCGATCGCCGGGCTAGAAGTCCTCCGAATCATTAACGAGCCCACTGCGGCTGCGCTATCCTACGGTCTTGACAAGCAAGATCAAGATCAAACTGTCTTAGTTTTTGACTTAGGCGGCGGCACTTTTGACGTCTCTATCTTGCAGCTAGGCGATGGCGTATTTGAGGTGAAGGCAACTTCAGGGAATAACCATCTCGGTGGTGATGATTTTGACAACTGCATTGTTACCTGGATGACAGAAGCTTTCCGCCAAAAGGAAAGTATGGACCTGACTAATGACCGCATGGCCTTGCAGCGTATTCGCGAAGCTGCGGAAAAGGCCAAGGTTGAGCTGTCGACAATGGCTAAGACATCCATTAACCTGCCGTTTATCGCAGCTGATGAGACAGGGCCAAAGCATTTAGAGATGACTTTGTCGCGATCGCAATTTGAAGAACTTGCAGCGTCCCTAGTACAAAACACCCTAGAACCCGTAAAGCAGGCCCTAAAGGACTCTGAACTAGAAGCCCCAGATATTGATCGCATTTTGCTCGTTGGCGGATCTACTCGAATCCCAGCAGTACAAGCAGCCATCACTAGCTTTTTTGATGGTCAAGCGCCCGACCGTTCGGTCAATCCTGACGAAGCCGTTGCTTTGGGCGCATCTATTCAAGCTGGCGTACTGGGCGGCGAAGTCAAAGACCTGCTGCTGCTCGATGTCACGCCGCTTTCTTTGGGCATCGAAACGCTGGGCGATGTTTTCACCAAAATTATTGAGCGCAACACCACCATTCCTACCAGCAAGACCCAAACGTTTTCGACCGCGACCGATGGCCAAACGTCTGTAGAAGTCCACGCTTTGCAGGGCGAAAGGGCAATGGCCCGTGATAACAAAAGCCTGGGTCGCTTTGAACTCACAGGCATTCCACCCGCACCTAGAGGCGTCCCTCAAATTGAGGTTTCCTTTGAGATTAACGCTGACGGTATTTTGCAGGTGTCTGCGAAGGATAGAGGCACAAACCGCGCGCAGAGTATCAAGATTACGAATAGAGGTGGACTCTCACCAGCTGAAATCGCGCGGATGAAAGAGGAAGCCGAAATATATGCCGGTGAAGACGAACAGCGCAAAGTCGTTGCTGAGCTGCAAAACAAAGCAGATTCGCTATTTTATAGCTATGAATCAGCCGTACGCGACAGCGCTGGCAGCATTTCTGAAGAACTCAGAGCGCAGGCTGAAGCTGAAGCCGCCGCCCTCAGAGCAGCTGTTGCCGATAAGAATGTTCAACCAGCTGACCTGGTTCAAAAGCTGGACGCATTACAGCAAACCATATTTAACATCGGTGCGGGCATGTATCGTCAGGTCGCCAGCGACGACAGCATGGATGGCATTAACAACGAAATGCCTGGCGCAAATATGGGGCAAGCAAATGCCGCACCCGATGAGGCCGCCAATAACGGTGCCAGTGTCAGCATAGGTGTCGTAGCAAAAGCCAGTGAAATGAGCCCAACGCCACCTGTGCCCCAGCCTCAAGCACCTGTCTTCCAATCAGCAACGGCGGCCTCATCGGCTAATGCTTCTCCGGCTGACACCATTGTGGCTACCGCAACCGAATTCAGCCGAGCAGCCGAGGAAGAGTTTGATATCGATAGCACTGTCGCAGCGGATTACGAGGCGATCGAGTAAAGGCTCCTAAATACAGGTCACTGAATAGAATAGAGATTTGCACAAAAGCCATCCAATGCATCCGAATGTTTGCTATACAATGGGTCAATGTGTATTGATACATAATATTTGTAGCGTTTCTCGAATGCATTCGAGAAACGCTAGTCGCTTGGCCCGTTGTTACTCAACGATTTCAGCCGATGTGCTGTACCTCAGCTAAGTGACAAACGCTATAGTTCTCTCTCTTGACTGACGTTTTATGGCCCGTGATTACTACGAAACCCTGGGTGTTGCGCGTAGCGCCGAGCAAGATGAAATCAAGCGTGCTTACCGTAAGCTAGCGCGCAAGTATCACCCTGACGTCAATAAGGATGAAGGTGCCGAAGATACCTTCAAGGAAGTCAGTAGGGCTTACGAAGTACTCTCGGAGCCCGAAATTCGCGCTCGCTACGACCGGTTTGGCGAGGCAGGCGTTGGCGGTGCAGCCACAGCTGGCGGAGGTGGTTTTCAAGATTTTCAGGATATGGGTGGATTTGCCGATATTTTTGAGAGTTTTTTCAATGGCTTTTCGGGTCAGCCCGGCGGACAAGGTCAGCGTCGCCGGGGGCCAATGCGCGGCGATGACCTGCGGCTCAACCTCAAACTCGACTTTAAGGAAGCCATTTTTGGTGGCGAGAAAGAGATTAGGATTAGCCATTTGGAAACCTGCACCACCTGTAATGGATCTGGAGCAAAACCTGGTACCCGCCCGCGCACTTGCTCAACCTGTAACGGTGCTGGTCAAGTGCGACGCGCTACACGCACACCCTTTGGAATTTTCAATCAAGTTTCCACTTGCCCCACCTGTAATGGCAGCGGCGAGGTCGTAGAAGATCGCTGTGAGACCTGTGGTGGCAGTGGCCAAAAGCAAACTAATAAAAAGCTAAAAATCACCGTTCCTGCAGGCGTGGAGAACGGCACTAGGCTGCGGGTATCTGGCGAAGGCGATGCGGGTAAACGCAATGGCCCGGCAGGTGATTTGTACGTTTATCTGGTGGTCAGTGAAGATGAGCAGTTCAAGCGCGACGGTATTGATATTCTCTCGGACTTGAAGGTGAGCTACTTGCAGGCAATCTTGGGCTGTGAGCTAGATATTGAAACGGTGGATGGCGAGGTGACGATGCAGGTACCTGCCGGGACACAGCCAAATACTGTGCTGTCTCTAGATGGACGAGGGGTGCCAAGATTAGGGAATCCGGTCAGCCGAGGCAAACATTTGATTACGGTGAAGGTAGATATTCCGACTCGGATTAAAACTGAGGAGAAGGAATTGCTTGCTCAGCTGGCCGAGATTCGAGGCGAGGTGGTTGGCAAGGGTAAGAAGGAAGGCTTTTTGGGAGGCCTCTTTAATGGCTGATGTAGTATCTAATGCAGCAGCTGATGAACAGCTAGACCTGAGAGGAACGCCCTGCCCACTGAATTTTGTCCGTACGAAACTGAAGTTGGAAAAGATGCCTGCGGATTCGCTGCTAGAAGTGTGGCTAGATCCTGGAGAACCGATTGAGCAGGTGCCTGACAGCTTGAAGATGGATGGGTACGGCATAGAAGCAATTGAAGACCGTACTGAGTATTTCGCATTGCAAGTGCGTCGACCAGCAGATTTATGAGTCTGACGGCTATTGACTCGGTAACTACGGCTAAAGCAACTGGGCCCTGGCAGGGAACGGTGATTGCGATTCAGGCGAACTATTATTCAGTTCAGCTTACGGTTTCTGAAGAAGCTGTTGGTCTTGAGGGTATTGGTGATAAGCCTGTGCTGCTGTGCATTCGGCGAGGACTACTGAAGAAGCTGAATCAGCAGATTATGGTGGGCGATCGCGTCACGGTAGAGGAGCCTGATTGGCAGGGCATGAGAGGTGCGATCGCGGCCATCCAGCCTCGACAAAAGTTCCTAGATCGCCCACCCGTCGCCAATGTAGATCAGATTCTGCTAGTTTTTGCCTTAGCCGAACCTAATTTGGATCCGCATCAGCTCAGCCGTTTTTTGGTAAAAGCAGAGCTAACTGGCCTTTCGATTACACTGTGCCTGAATAAGCGCGACTTAATTAGCGATGAAGTGGCTGGTGACTGGCGATCGCGCTTGGCCGAGTGGGGCTATCAACCGCTTATGGTCAGCATTCAACAAGATGCCGAACTACCCAAAACGCTGATTGCCGCGCTGCAAGACAAAATTACAGTCGTCGCTGGTCCTTCAGGGGTAGGTAAGTCGAGTCTCACGAACCGTTTGATTCCTGAGCAAGACTTAAGAGTTAGTGCGGTATCTGGAAAACTGGGCCGAGGTAGACACACGACTCGTCATGTAGAACTTTTTGAGCTGCCAGAAGGTGGCTTTTTAGCAGATACGCCAGGGTTCAACCAGCCCGATATTGTCACGACGGCGGAGCAGCTAAGCGATTATTTTCCAGAGATTCGTCAGCGTCTAGTCGAGGCTAGCTGTCAGTTTAATAATTGCATTCATCGAGATGAGCCAGGGTGTGTAGTGCGGGGCCCAGAAGAAAACAGGTGGGAGCGCTACGAACACTATCTGGCACTGCTCGATGAAGTCACAAAGCAGCAGCAGAATCTATCTCAGCAGCCAGATGCGGAAGCAACTGAGAAAGTAAAGATAGTAGAAGATGGAAAGGTACTGCATGAGCCTAGGTTGGAAGCCAAAAAGTACCGTAGAACATCGCGAAAGACGAGGAATCAGGCCTTTCAGGAACTGTGCTTAGATCTTTCTGCCGTTGAAGACCTTGAGGATCTCGAAGACTTAGAAGATTTGGGCCGGTAACTGGTTCGTCATTCGCCGCAGTAGACGATCAGATCAATCTCGACATCACCAAAGCCAGCTAGAGCAGTGACCCCGACAGTTGTGCGCCCAGGATAGCGACCGGCGGTGAACCGACTGGCATAAATTTTATTGACTGCTTCGTAATACCGAAAGTCCGTCACAAAAATCCGTGACATCACAACCTTCTCAAAGCTGCTACCAGAGTGAATCAACACCCGATGGAGATTATCCATCACTCGCTCAGTCTGCGCTTCGATGCTCTCCTTTAGGACTTCGCCCGTTTCAGGATCTTCAGAAAGTTGTCCGGTTACAAACAGAAAGTCGCCTGCTCGCACCGCGTGAGAGTAAGGCGCAACTGGCGGTAGCTCACCCTCAGGTAGATTGATAAATTCCAGCATAGAACCCTCTAAATCAAGTTAACGATGCCAAGCCGTAACACCGCCCGGCTTATCGATTAGTGTGATCCCCTGGTCGCTGAGCTCGTTACGAATGCGATCGGATTCGGCGTAGTCTTTATTTTGCTTTGCGGCAGTACGCCGGGCAACGAGTGAGTCTATCTCTTCATCACCCAGCCCACCTGTAGCAGTTGTAGCTGTCTGAGCTTCTAGACCTAAAATCCCTGCTAGCTGAACTAAGGTTTGCCACTGCTGCTGAAGCTTCACCGCATCAGCATCTGGTTTGCCTTCGTGAACAATGAGGTTACCTTGTCGCTGAAGTTCTTTTGCTAGGCCGAAGAGGACTGCGATCGCACCCGGCGTATTAAAGTCATCATCCATAGAAACCTGAAACTGCTCTACAGCGGATGAGATGAGTTCAACGTCCCGCTCATCCCAAGCCAACGTTTTGCCATGATCAACCCCAAAGTTTAAACCCTCATTTAATGTTTCCCAGCCGTTTTTTGCTGCCAAAATCGCAGCTTCAGTAAAATCCAAAGGCATCCGGTATTGCGACTGCATCACAAACGTCCGTACCGCCATTGGGCTAGGGCCTTCTGGCGCGTCTAACAAGTTGCGAATCGTAGTGAAGTTGCCCAATGACTTAGACATTTTGGTGCCATCGACGTTCACCATACCGTTGTGCATCCAGTAGGTGGCAAGTGGCTTACCATTAGCCGCTTCAGACTGGGCAATTTCGTTTTCGTGGTGAGGGAACTGGAGGTCTGCACCGCCCATGTGAATATCGATAGTGCCTCCAAGGTGATCGCGCACCATTGCCGAACACTCAATGTGCCAACCGGGTCTACCCGCCCCCCAAGGCGACTCCCAAGAAGGTTCGTCTGGTTTAGCCGATTTCCATAGCGCAAAATCAAACGGGTCTCGCTTAATCGATTTTTCTTCCGTATCGACTCGCCCACTCCGGCCCGCTTCCATATCGTCTAGCTTCCGGCCCGATAGCTTACCGTACCCATCAAACTTTCGTACCGAGTAATACACGTCGCCCTCGGCCGGGTAAGCATAGCCCTTTTGCTCTAGCTCTTGGATCAAGCGCTTGATGCCATCAATAGTCCGTGTAGCGTAAGTATACTCGTCGGCTTCTAAGATATTGAGCCGTGCCATGTCTTCAAAATAAGCTGCCGTATATTCTTCGGCGACTGCTTCCATTGATGAATTTTCTTTGCGGGCACGGTTAAGGATTTTATCGTCGATATCAGTGAAGTTTTGCACGTAGCGGACATCGTAGCCCCGCCAAGCAAGGTAACGGCGAATCGTATCCCACACGATATAT
The DNA here is from genome assembly GCA_050042985.1 of Phormidesmis sp. Lineage (GTDB taxonomy): Bacteria > Cyanobacteriota > Cyanobacteriia > Phormidesmidales > Phormidesmidaceae > Phormidesmis. The sequence goes on from JBHJIY010000056.1 coordinate 9,142, forward strand.
GAACGAGCATGACCCAAATGGCAGTAGTCATAAACAGTTACCCCGCAGCAGTACATCTTCACCTGATTCTCGGTGAGAGTTTCAAAGGCTTCCTTTTGGCGAGAAAGCGTGTTGTAAATAGCTATGCTCATGAGGACAGACGAAAGTAAAGGGGAAATTTAATAGTAGAGGGAAACCTCCAAAGAAAGGACACGTTTTACTGTCGTGATCCTTTAATTGACGTAAACTTAGCACCGCAACTTCTAGCAAATGCGTGATAATTGAGCCATTATTATCGACTCCAAAAACATGACTGCTACGAAGCTTGCCCCAGATACGTCTTCAGATAGGTCCATGGACGATTCTAAGCATGGCCTACCCGTTACTATTATCACTGGCTTTTTGGGCAGCGGAAAAACGACTCTACTAAACCACATTTTAACCAACCAAAGCGGGCTTAAAACAGCCGTACTGGTCAATGAGTTTGGCGAAGTGGGTATCGATAACGACCTGCTGATCACCACAGGTGATGACAACATGGTGGAGCTGAGCAACGGCTGCATTTGCTGCACCATCAACGACGACTTGCTCGAAGCAGTTTACAAAGTGCTGGAGCGGTCAGACAAAATCGATTACTTGGTCGTAGAGACCACTGGCCTTGCTGATCCCCTACCAGTCGCGCTCACCTTTTTGGGCACGGAGCTACGCGACCTCACTCGCTTAGATTCTATCGTGACCGTCGTTGATGCCGAGAACTACAGCCTAGACCTCTTCAACTCACAGGCAGCTTACAACCAAATTGCCTACGGCGACATCCTTTTGCTCAACAAGATGGACCTGATCGCCGACGCCGACGCCGACGCCCTTGAAGTGAAGCTGCGCGAAATCAAAGAAGACGCTCGCATCTTGCGTACTGATCATTCAAACGTGCCGCTACCGCTGATCTTAAGCGTAGGCCTATTTGAATCGGACCAGTACTTTAGCGAAGAAGAAACTGCTAATAGCCACGATCACGATCATTCGACCCATGAGCATTCGGCCCATGATCCCTCGAAGCACGACCACTCAGCTCATGAGCACGAAGAGCACAATCACGACAGCCATAATCATTCAGCCCATGCACACGGTGAGCACAACCACTCAAACTGCGATCACGATCATGGCCACGACCATAGCGCCCACTCGCATTTAGATATAGACGGCTTTACCTCTATTTCTTTCGATCGCGATCAGCCGCTAGCTATTCGCAAGTTTCAGCATTTTTTAGACAATCAGCTCCCAGCAGCTGTCTTTAGGGCAAAGGGCTTTTTGTGGTTTGATGAGAGCCCCAAGCGCCATGTCTTTCACCTTAGCGGCAAGCGATTTTCGCTAGAAGATGAAGAGTGGGCGGGTCGACCGCAGAAAAATCAGCTGGTGCTGATTGGGCAAAACTTGGACGAAGAGAGCCTGAAAGAGCAAATTGAGAAGTGCTTTTGTGTCGAAAGTGCCGATAAAGGAAAGGGTTTTGGCCAGTAGATTAGGCCAGTAGGTAGATCGCTCTGGTAAATTAGGGCGGTAGATTAGGCCGGTAAAGCAGGCTGGTAGGTAAAGGCAACAATTAAATGAGGGTACTTATTCAGCGGGTTAGGTCATCGCAGGTAACGGTTGACGGGTCTGTAGTGGGCTCTATTGGCAAGGGATTGAATTTGTTGGTTGCGATCGCATCCACAGATACCGAAGCCGAGCTAGCCTGGATGGCGAAAAAATGTCTCAACCTAAAGCTCTTCCCAAAAGGAGAGGACGGACGGTTTGACCAATCCGTCACCGAAATTGGCGCAGAGCTAATCGTCGTCAGCCAGTTTACGCTGTACGGTGGCACCAACAGAGGCAGGCGACCTTCCTTTGCGATGGCAGCACCGCCAGACGTGGCAGAGCAGCGATACAAGCAATTCATCCACATACTAAAAGAAAGCGGATTGAAAGTAGAAACCGGCAAATTCGGCGCAGATATGCAGGTCTCAATTGAAAACGACGGGCCAGTGACCTTCTGGCTGACTCGGGAGAACTGCTGATACGCGATCTTCACGCGGCACTCAGGCTATAAAGCAAACGGTTGCATAGGTATTAACTCTTCTAATCAAAATAGTGGTATACCCTACTGTTTATTTGCAAACAGCACTGTTAAAGTTAAAAAAAGTTAAGCTCCTGTTAAAAAGTGCATTTGTGCAATATGGCCGTCTGGGATTCTCCTTTTAAAACTGTCGCTGCTACACAGCGTATAAAACCAGCTCAGCAAGTTGTCTTTTGTGATTTTGATGGACCGATTGTGGATGTATCGGAACGCTACTATCGCACCTATCGACGGGGCCTGCTCGAAATAGCACTTATATATCGGCAGGAAACCTGCATAGAGCTGACAACAACGCCCCTATCAAAACAGGAATTTTGGCACCTGAAGCAAAATCGGGTGGCTGATATCAGCATCGCGATGCGCTCAGGCGTCCCCGAAGATTGGTTTGAGCGCTACATGCAGCAGGTAGAGAACCTGGTGAACCATGCCAGTCTCCTGCGCTGGGATAAAACTCAGCCGTCTGCGAAAGCGGCCCTCATGCATCTGCGGCAGGCCAACATGCGGTTGATTTTAGTGACGCTGCGTCATCCTCGCCAGGTCAATGCTTTTTTGAAGTCGAAAGGGCTCGCTCACTTAATCGATGGGATCTATGGCGCATCTTCGGCAACAGCAGCTCATCGCAACCGAGTGGAGCAGAAGCTTGAGCTATTGGAGAGAGCGATCGCACAGCAAAGCAACCAAGGGTATCGAACACAAGACAGCTGGATGGTAGGCGATACAGAAGCAGACGTACTGGCCGCACAAGCCGTTGGCCTGCCGTCAGCCGCGCTTGCTTGTGGCGTCAGAAGTAAGGACTATCTTCAAACGCTAGAACCAACACAAATTTACGATGAGCTGCTAACAGCAGCACGCGCTGTTGTCACGACAAAGCAGTGGCAGGTAGCTTAGGTAACTCGCCTACATTACTTGGCTAAACAGCTTGCTTATATAGATTTTCACAACTAATCGCGCAGCCTGTACTTTTCCCACCAGCGCTTGAGCGGATAGAACAACACAGGTGCCCACAGACTACTGATAATCGCTGAACTCAGCGCTACTCGCTGATGGTAAAGCCAAATATCACCTAAGCTAACGTGCAGCGGTTCTTCGCTAAACACATGCTGAGCGCTCAGCTGAAGCGCCATAGCTGTTTCATTGATAATAGCC
>JBHJIY010000057.1:0-19316 GCA_050042985.1 Phormidesmis sp.
TCGATCATTTGGTCATTGAAACGACTGGCCTGGCCGACCCAGCCCCGGTGATTCAAACCTTTTTTGTCGATGAAGACATGAAGGAGCAAATCACCCTAGACGCCGTGGTGACCTTAGTAGATGCTAAGCACATCCATCAGCATTGGGAAGCCGAAGAAGCGCAGGAACAAATTGCCTTTGCCGATGTGATTTTGCTCAATAAAACAGATTTGGTCAGCGCAGCAGACTTAGCCGATTTGGAAGCTAAAATTCGCGGGATGAATGCAATGGCAAAGATTTACCGCACTCAAGATGCTGGTGTGGAGATGGACTCCGTGCTGGGCGTACAGGCTTTTGATTTGACCCGTGCACTGGAAATTGATCCCGATTTTTTAGGTGAAGAAGCTCACGAACACGATGAAACCGTAGGGTCTATCGCTTTAGCAGAGCCTGGCGAAATCAACGGTCAAAAGCTCAATGGCTGGTTGAGCAATTTACTCCAAACCCAGGGACCAGATATTTTTCGGATGAAGGGGATTTTGAATATTCAGGGAGAAGATCAGCGCTTTGTATTTCAAGGGGTGCATATGCTGTTTGATGGACGGCCCGATCGCCAGTGGAAGCCGGAGGAAACTCGTAAGAATGAGCTGGTCTTTATTGGCCGAAATTTAGATGCAGATCAGCTAAAAGAGGATTTTCGGGCGTGCCTAGCGTAAAAAAATCACCTTTTTTGTCGCTGAGCTGGCAGGGACAACTGCAAGACTATGTGACGGTGATGGATTGGTCGCCTGATGGGAAGTGGTTGGCGATCGCATCTGGCTCTGGCGAAGTCACGCTGTTGAATGTTGCCGAGCTACAAACTATCGTCCTTGAGCCCGCTGGAACAACTTCAGTTGACTGTTTAGGATTCTCATGTGATGGTCAGTTTTTGGCGGCAGGTGGCCAGAACGGGCAGGTGAAAATTTGGGAAATCCCCCATGACTTGAGCGCAGCACAGCCTTCACGTCCCAAGCTGTTGAAGGTATTAGAACATTCTCGTACTTGGGTAGAACACTTGTCTTGGAACCCGACTCGAAATGAGCTGGCTTTTAGCCTGGGGCGCTATGTTCAGGTTTGGGATACGGATAGCGGAGAGATTGTCTCCACTCTTCCTTTTGAAACCTCTTCCGTACTAGATATCGCCTGGCATCCTGGCGGAGAACAGCTAGCAGTGAGTGGTCACTTAGCGGTGAAAATTTGGTCTCGATCGGATTGGGATAATGATCCGGTGGTACTGGAGCTGGCAGCGGCAGGGCTGGTGATCGGCATTTCGCCCGACGGTCAAGATCTGGCGTCAGGCAACCTCGACAACACACTGGTTGTGTGGGGGTGGGAAAGCCCTCACCCCTGGCGGATGACGGGTTTCCCTAGCAAAGTCTCTCACCTGGCCTGGGCAAACGCCACCCGAAAATCAGCACCAATCATTGCCGTCGCTAGCGGCGCGGGCTTGGTCACCTGGCGCAAGCAATCTACTGATGAAGAAGGGTGGTCCTCTCAAGTTTTTGACCAGCACCATAAAAAGATTGTGGCTTTGGCGTTTCAACCCGACAGCTCACTGCTAGCTTCTGCGTCTGAAGATGGTCAAGTGATTCTTTGGCACAAAGCAAAGACACTCAGCCAAATTTTAGAGGGTGTAGCGCAAGGCTTTTCAGCATTGGCCTGGAATCCAAAGGGTAGTTTACTGGCCTCAGGCGGAGCGCAGGGAGAGTGGCTGATTTGGTCGCAGAGCGATTCCTACAGGAGGCTGCGCCAGCGCGGTAAAGGCTTCTTGCGTTAAAAAGGCTAGCAGGTTGAAATGGAGCTATGCTAAGGATTCAAATTTTGTTATGTTCGCCTCGAATACCAAGCGTGAATGAAAAGAGTTTGCAAAAACAGTGTAGGCTTATCAAAATCGCTAGATGCGATAATCGATGAGACTTCATTGGGCGATAGCACAGCTACATCTCGACCGTGAGCAGCCAAAAAATCTTTGACGTCCTGCTTTGGATATTCAGCATACTCCAGCATTCGAGTCCAAATCTCACAAAGGCTTTGGTAAGACGCACTAGACACATCAGACGCTAGATCTGCGCTCACCAAATACCCTTGAGAACAAAGTCGCGAAGCGATTTGATTAAAAAAGTTGCGTCTCGCTTCTTGCTGCATCAAGAAGTGAGAAACCAACAAACAAGTCGCCGCATGGAAGGGCTCTGAGACAGGCAGCGAATCAAGATACCCTTCATGCCAAGTGCAGCGCGACGCCACCCCACAGGCTTCAGCTTTCTGACGGCAAATTTCGAGCATCGCAGGTGCGGGCTCAACCGCCGTAAATTGCCATTGCGGAAACTCACGGGCAAGATAAATCAATTCCAAACCCGTTCCGACCCCGACACACAGAATTCGAGCATCAGTCGGAAGTTCAGAGAGTATCAGGCGGATTAGTAAGTGAAGTGTGTCACGCAATGGAGCAATTTTGGCAGCTCTTTCGTCATAGGTAGTGGCGCGTTGTTCATCGAAGACAACAGCTTGTTCTTGATTTTGCATGGCTAGCACAAGTTTAGTGAACTAACGATATAAAACGAGAGATTTAGCTATTTAGCAGGCAGTAAAGCCTGAGCTGCCTCCTGATCGCAGGTACCACCCAAACCGCTAACAATATTACAGGTATTCGTCACGAGCATACTCTGATAGCTTGCAGCAGACGTGCCAGCTTCTCCTAAACCATCGGCATAAATCGGATCTTCAGAAACCGCGATATCTGTTTCTCTAGAAACCGCCTCAATCAGCCCTGGATTACTAGTCGATTCTACAAAAATGCTCGATACATTTTTTTCAGCAACAACATCTGCTAGCCCCTTAATAGCGGCTGCTGAGGGCCGAGCCTCGGTGCTAAAGCTATCAAGCGCGGGTTCAAGTTCAATACCATAGGCGCTGGCATAGTAACCTAGCGCATCGTGGGTGGTGATTAGCGTCCGTCCGGTAGCAGGTATCGTATCTATTTGCGTCTGAATCCAGGTATCAAGCTGTTCTAGCCCGGCAATCAAGGCTGCGGCATTGGTCTCATATAGGGCTGCATTTTCTGGAGAGATTTCACTCAGCTGCTTTTGAATTTCTTGCACCATGGCAACGCCATTTTCAGCATCATGCCAAACATGAGGATCGGCCTCTAGTTCACCTTCAGTGTGCGCCTCACCTTCTTCATGGTCATCGTGATCGTCATGGTCCTCATGGTCGTGATCGTCATGGTCTTCTTCACCATGCGCTTCGCCTTCTTCATGGCCATGGTCATCGTGATCTTCGTGGTCTTCATGACCTTCACCTTCAGCGTGCGCTTCGCCTTCCTTATGCGCTTCCCCGCCGTGATCATGATGCTCACCCATCAGTGGATCTGACACGGCCACTTCCGAGACGGCCACTTTAGGGGCTGGGATACTGGTCGCTTCCACCATTTGAATAATTGCAGGTTCAAACTCATAGCCGCCATACAAAACCAAATCAGCCTCTTCAATGGCTCGCCGGTCTTCAGGGGTGGCGCTGTAGGTATGAGGGTCTTGTCCTGCATCAATCAGGCAGGCTACATCTACAGTGTCCTGAGCGATCTGCTCAGTCAAATCACAAAGCACGCTGTAGCTGGCAACTACTTGAGGGGTGCCGTCAGCAGAGACCTCGGACGGTTGGCTGCTGGTATCTTGAGCTTGCTCGTCTGTAGGCTGCGTGCAGCTAAAGGCCGTTAGCGTCAATGAGAGTGCAGTTAGCTTGGAAAGGAGTCGAAATGATTTAGTCGATGTTTTTTTCATGGAGCCGCAGTTTGATAATGAGTTTGATAATGATTATCATTTTCGAGTATCTTAGCTCAAGACATGCCCTTTCGTGGGACTTATCGTTCAACATTGCTATTTGTGGGTGGAGTGGAGAAAACCCAGTTAATGTTCTTTGAAATGTTTTTTAAATCGACTACATTCATCTAGCAACAGATTGAGTTCCGTAAAAGCCTTCCATGGATTACGGCCCTTGAAAGGGGCTGCAATAACCGCTTCATATGGATTTCTTCCGGTTGCTTTAACTTCTCTAATCGCTGCTTTCTTAGAGAATCCTCGCGCTGCAATCAGCCAAGCTGCCAAAACGTGCCCTGTACGTCCAATGCCACCGGCACAATGAACAACAACGCGCTCATTTTTCTGATTAGCAGCCGCTAAAAATGGCAAAATCTGGTGAATGAGAACCTCCGGGTCAGCAAAGGAAAAATCCTCAATGGGTGCCCAGCAAACGTGGTCAACGCCAAAATTCTGTTGGTAAATGCCTAGCAAATTGGAATATTGATTGAGCTGAGAATCCGAAAGTAAACAGCAGACTTTTTTGATATCCTGACTCTGCATAAATTGAAGCCACTCGTTGATTTGCTCATCGCTATATCCCGGCCTGGCAGCGCCAAAGACAATGGGTTCGTTTTCCGAAGCTGTGGCAAATTTATACATAGCCCGACTATAAGGTTCACTCAATTTACGATTAGAGAACACTGCTATGGAACGTACGAATCTTCTTACCCTACCTGACAATCGACGGTTGGCCTATGCGGAGTACGGCGACCCTAGCGGGCATCCCGTTCTCTATTTTCATGGTGGTGGAACTTCTCGTTTAGAGCCTTTGTTGTTGGGCGACGAAACATTTATCCGATTAGGTTTGCGGCTGATCGCGCCAGATCGTCCAGGAATAGGGCGCTCAGATTTTCAACCAAATCGTGGATTTTCTGCTTGGACGAAGGATGTTACATTTCTTGCCGATGCCCTGGGGTTAGACAAATTTTCAGTGTTGGGTGTTTCGTCGGGAGGCGGCTATGTTGCGACCTGTGCTGCAAAGATGCCTAATCGATTACGGTCAGCTGTGATTGTTTCAGGCGCATGGGAATTTACGACTGCGGATTTGCTAGAACACAAACGTTGGGGCTTGATTTTAATCAGGTATTTTCCCTGGCTGTATCGAGCCTCAATGAAATTGACGCAGAGATCGCTTAACAGCCCTCCAGACAAACTATTTAAATCTCTCAAAAAAACACTTCCGGCAGCAGATTATGCGGTATTAAAATCACCAGGCCGAATAGAGAAAAGCTGTGAGGCTTTGAATGAAGGACTTCGTTCAGGAACACGAGGCACTGCCTATGATCTTCAGCTTTACTTCAGAGAGTGGGACTTTGGTTTAGATGATATTCGGATGCCGCTAACACTGTTTTATGGTGAAGAGGATAAGAATGTTCCGCTGGAGCTAGTCAAGCGAACTGCTGCGACTCTCCCTACGGCTACGCTAGTGATGTATCCAAATGAAGGACATATCTCGGTGGTGGTCAATCAGATCGATGCGATCGCCAAAACACTTTTAAGTGAATGAAGCTCTCTTCCTCAGGCCCATCCCAACCCGTAGGGTCGGGATGGGGCGGTGTGTATAGCGTTAGCGGCAACCCACCTCGACCGCTCCGGCCACTCCTGTCTTGGTGAGTATTCCTTGGCGATGCAGGGCCTCACCGCTCTAAGAAGAAAATCTACTGCAGGCTCGATAGATGAAAGTACTGATATAACAGGTATTGCATAAAATTTCTTAGCCCGAACTCACTTTAGTTAGTAGCGGTGAAGTGTGCAGCGCTCATGAGCTTTCCGCTCCAGGCGAGTATCCACGAAAAGATGACTGCTGCGATCGCCTGTCTTCCCATGAGTTTTAGCGCAAAGGCCGGTGACTGTTCTCGGGCAATAGTCAGTGCGGTCACGAGGCAAGGTAACAGCACTCCAGCCAGATATACGCCTGTCAAAATTTGTAAGGGCGTCAGCACTGCCAGGGTTTCTGGCTCGGCGAATAGTAGCAGACCGTCTTTGCGAATAGAAGATAATATGACTGGCAGCGCCGCCTCAGCCGGTAGCCGGAAAATGCCCATGAGCGGATTGAGCGCAGCGGCCAGGGCCGACATGATGCCTAGCCAGTCTAGGAGGGACGCGATCGCGCTAATTGTCACAAAAATGGGAATGGCATTGACAACAAACTGCTGAAGGGTACCCCTGGCTTCTCGCCACACAGCAGACAGGCTGGGCCTTTCTAAAAAGGTGCGATGTTCAATAACCAGCGAATTACGGGGCGAGCGGGCTATTTTAGGAGAAATTAAGCGGGTATAAATGAGGGTGCTGAGGCCCAAGTAAAGCAGATAGGGAACCACCAGCCACGGTAGGCTGGCTGCGCTAAACACTGCCAGCGTTGCCCCAAACTGATAGGAGCAGGCCGAACCAAAGGCGATCGCACCCATACAGGTTTGCCGAGTACAGCTAGAACAACTGCGCGTACTAATCACCGCCGGGACATTGCAGCCAAACCCCATCATCACCCGAATTAAATCTCGCCCCGATAATCCCAACGGTTGCAGCAGCGGATGTAGCGTCATGGTCAACCGCTCTATCAATCCACTCGATTTGTAAGCCCCCAAAAATAACGCATATAGCACGACCGTCGGCACTGCCCAAATCAACAGCAACGGCCCCATACTAAGCAGCCCATAAGGCCCCAACAAAATCGCTGAAAAGAAACTCGGTAGTGGAGAAAGAAGCTCTATCACAGGAGCCAGAAGCGCTTGCACCAGTGGATCTATCCCAGCCGCAAAGCCATTGGCCAGCCACACCGCCAAAACGGCTGGCAGCAACAACAACAAAAAAGCCACCATCCATCCCAGTTGAGGATGCTCCAACAATGTCGGCTTGGAGGTAACTCGCCATCCTGCTGTTGGAAATGCCCACTGTGAGGGAAACGGAGAGGGTGTTTGTACTGCCCTCAAAATAGATTGTCGTTCTCCCGCTGCGATCTGTCGAGCATTGACCGGAATGATCGTTAGCCCCAAACTCTGCGCCCATTGACTAACAACAGCATCTTTTTCCTCAGAATTCGCCGTTAGAACCTTGTCCCAAAATGTCATAACGACCACACCTTGTTTGCCCGTCACTAAAGGCAACAGCTCCGTCAAATCTGCCGTTGCATGTGTTGCCTTTACGACGAGTATTACGGTGTCGGCAGCCTTCAGTTGGCTCAAGGCTGTTTGTGTTGTTTTACTATCAGACCGATAAAGTATACCGGGCGTATCAATCCAGACGCGATTGTCGGCAACGTAGGTTTCACAGCGCACAGTGGAGCCCCGAAAGTTAGCGCTGTAGGCCGATTGTCCTGTTAGGGCCGCGATTAGTTGAGATTTTCCAGTATTCTCTTTTCCGACGAGAAGCGTCGTGTGCTTTTTAGGCGTACCCTTTTTAGGTGTGTTCTTTTTAACAAACACAGTCATTGCTACAGCAAGAAAGATCGTCTAAAAACAACCCTTCTTGACGATAAGACTCTAAAGGAGAAGGATCGATGCCCAATCGACGGGCGATGGCATTGCCGACCACGGCAAACCGCTGACGAAACTTATAAATAAAACAAAAAATCAGCGCCCCATGACGGACCCCTGGGCCCGCCACAAAAAGACCGGGTGTGCGAGTCGATTCATCGTCTTCGGTCAGCGCTGCATGACCCGGTGACCAGTCAAACAGAGGCGCAATTTGTTTTAAGCTGCTGTTAAACCCCGTACAGAGAATCGGCGGATGAGCCGTTATCCACTCTTGGTATTCGCTGCACACGACGTAGCCTTCATCTGTTTTTTCAACCGCTTCAATCGGGACATTTCCGACGAGATCTAAGCGCCCCGTACGATAGACAAACTCCAACCGCTGCTGAGTATAGGGCGAGAGTGAAACACTCGGATCGCTATCGGGATTACCCCAGGCCCCGCTTCGATCCAATACCTTTGCTTTTTTACCCAGTGCCACTAGGTTTGACGCTGCATCTATCCCGCTTTCATAGCCACCAATGACGATCTGTTCATCGCCTGCTACGTCAGCCCAAGATTTGACTTGAGAGTTATGCACACAATGCTCCGCGCCCGGAAAGGGATTGGCTTTAGGATATTGATATTCTCCAGCAGCCCAAATAACAAACTTTGAAGAGATTGTGCCCTGTACTGTGTGCAACTTAAACCCCCCTTGGGGTAGTGCTTCAAGGGTCTGCACGTCAGTCTCGGTTCGCACGGGCAGTTCAAAATGATCGACCACCGTTTGTAAATACAGCGCATACTCTTGGCCTGTAATATGCTCTTTCCGAAAGGCCAAGGCTGGAGACGTTTTGAGGGTGATGGCGTTGAGGTCTAACAGGCCAAAGCCGTGGCTGGGAAATGAGGGCGTAATCAGATGCATTTCTTCGGGCCAGCGGCTGAAGGATGCACCCACCTGGTAGCGATCTAGCAGGGTAAAGTTTTTGATGCCTAAGGTTTGGAGCACGACCCCGCAGCCTACGCCTGCTGCGCCTGCACCGATAATGACCACCTCAAAGGAACCAATGTCTTTGACGACTGGCTGGCGCAAAGCCTTTGGAGAAGATTGGACTGTGGGCATTAGACCTCACTAAAAATGAGAATGATAATCGTTATCATAGCGCTACATCGACTTTTTGCGACACTCTAGAATGGAGAACTCTCTTTAGTACTTATTGTTTGCTAAATTGACGACCGTTAAATTTACAGGCTTAGCCTACAGGTAAGAGTTCTGCCTGATAATCAGGGAACAAAAAACTGTGCATGGTGCGCTTTGTGCCTTTCTTATTGTTTTCTAATACTCTGACAATGACAGTTTTGTACATTGAGATAAGTGTACTCATGTCTAACTGTGTTCGCTAGATTTTCTCGGAGTTACTATGCACTTACCCTTGTCCCTGACAATGCCTGCCTTAGTATTAGGACTGATGTTTGGCTGCACTCAACCCGTCTCAACAGCTACTGAAACGACAATAGCGAGCCCGACAGTAGAAGATACTAACGCTACCTCTCAGCTTGCATCGGGTACGGACGTGATAGAAACGTCATCCATAGAAGTGCTACCACCGGCTATCTTTACTGAAGACAGTGTGGCTATTCGGGGTGCTGATCCGGTTGCTTACTTCACAGAGAATCGCTACGTTCCAGGCAGTGCTGACTTTACTTATGAGTGGGCCGATGCGACTTGGCAATTTGCCAGCGCAGACAATCGAGATGTGTTTGCCCTGAATCCTGAACAGTATGCGCCTCAATACGGTGGCTTCTGCGCTTGGGCTGTAGCTGAGGGATACACTGCATCTGTTGACCCCAATGCTTGGGAAATCGTAGACGGCAAACTATATCTCAACTATGACGCCCGTATTCAAAGGCGATGGCAGCAAGATATTCCTGGCAACATTGCCAGAGCAAACGAGAACTGGCCAGAAGTTGTCAATCAGTAGTCCAAGCAAGGAAGGATTGCGGAGCGAGCATACGTGCTAGGAGTTGACTGAAGGGTTGCTGTAACGAAGTACCATAGGGCTCCACATGAAGACTTAAACGGTGAAATCCCTTTGAGATTTGAACCTAGATTTAAATCATTATCAAAAGTACGAGACGAAATAATTACTCTGAAGTCCTCGATATCAGAAGCCTTTAGGTTTATTTCACTTGGTTGCGGTTACGCTCTCATTGCACATTGTGTTGCAGAAAAAGGGCCAAAACAATAAACCTAGCAATAGAGATTTCGGCTGATTTGTAAGAGGGTTAGGGCACGACGAAATTGATTAGGTCAGTGTGACTCTGAAAGGGCAGTTTCTGCGATATTTTTATGAACCGCCTCAAAAGATAAATTAATCTCAATAGCTGCTTTGAGTAGTTGTGTTGTTCCTAAAAGAGCGAGTACTGTCCATGTATACAAGCCCCTCAAGTCAGATAATGACTCCACACACCATAGTGAGCAGAATATGTACTGAGTTTGATGGCCTTATGCCAAGAAATAGCTGGGGAGAAACGTCATTGTTTTATAATCCTCAACAAGTTTTGCCAAATGGTATCTATTTCTGCACTATCAAAGAAAAAGATGGTGATAATGATAAAGCCTCGCAACTTACCCGTGAAGGCGTTTTTCGATTGGCTATCGGGCTACCACGAACAACATACACAGGCTTATTTGGACCTTGTCCGTCGCGCCCCGAAAAGGGCGGCATTGTCTCTACAGGCCACGATTTTACGAGACTCAACGAACTGAGCCCTCATCCCATTTATGCTTGGATGGGTTGGGTTCAGATACTCTCGCCCACAGAAGAAACCTTTGCCCAAATTTTGCCTCTTTTGAAAGAAGCGCATACGGCCTCTGTAGAGAAACTCAGGAAGAAAACAGCTCGTAAGTAAGGCTGTAATTATCCACTTTAAAAGCCAAGTTTTGTCACAGCCCTATGTTGGCTTGCGTCTAACTATATGTAGCCTATTAACGTAAGGAAACTGTTTATGTCTGCTCAGACACTGTGCCTAGAAGTCGCTGTCTCAACAGCAAAAGAGCCAACTATATTTGAACCTTTTCAGAAGCAAACCCACCAATCGTTGATGACGCTGCCAGGGTTCGTTCAGGGTATTCCCCTGCGTGGCCTAGGCGATCCAGCTTCTCGAGCAGATCTTATTCTTTGGGACTCAGCTACGGCTGCTAAATCAGCAGCAGCCGTGATTCAGAGCGACGTCCGCTTTTCCTCATTTATGGAAGGAATAGAATCTGTTCGTCATTTTGCTCACTATGATGGAGCCTCCTCAGCGGCTATGCAGCATTTGACCGAGTGCGCGATCATCGAAATTTCGGCATACGAGGCAGCTCCTAGTAGTAAAGTCTCTCAGCTAAGACCGGCTATTCATAAAGCATTGCGCGATATGAAAGGAGCCTCTCCACAAATTGCAGGCACCTGTATTGATACGCAATCTGCGCTGATAGACGTTATTGGTTGGGATGCAAAGGCTACGCACCAGGCAGCACCCAACCTACTAATAGAGCATCACCCTGAACTAAAGCCTTTCTTTTCTGATATGGGTAAAGTAAATATTTTCGAGCTTTTTGAGGTTGTTGTATGAGTGAGCGGATAGCTACTCCATTCTTTGAACGTAGCGCTGAGCAGACGGCTGATATAGATCTATCGCTATGCACGAAGGCAATAGATGGAGATATTGAGGCGCTGACTCAGCTAATTAGAAAATACCAAAAATGGACTTACAACTTAGCGCTAAGACTTGTCGTTAGTCCTACAGATGCTGAGGACTTAGCACAAGAAGCATGGATACGGATTGTGACTCGGTTAGTTCAGTTTCAAGGAAAGTCAGCTTTTCAGACTTGGGCATACCGTATTGTTGTCAATCTCTTTCTCGATGGAAACGGCGCAAGCTGGAGCAGATGATTACCTCTTTTTCTGTTTATGGAGAAGAGTTAGATAAGCTATCTCTTGAATCACTAAAACTAGCACCAGCGCAAGAGCCCTATCGGGCGTTAATTGTTGAAGAGGCAAAGGTCGGCTGTATGCTTGGAATGTTGCTATGTCTGAGTCGTGAGCAGCGTATTGTCTATGTATTAGGCGAGATTTTTGAGGCCCCCAGTGCTATTGCAGCTGATATTCTAGAAATTACACCTACCGCCTTTCGCAAACGGCTTGAGCGATCGCGTCGTGATCTGACTAACTTTATGAATGAGAAGTGCGGCCTAGTCAACACAAATAATCCTTGTCGATGCCAGAAGAAAACTCGGGCCTTCATTAAGGCAGGCTGGGTAGATACTGATAGTTTGAAGTTCACAGCTACTCATGTATCTCGGCTTGAACAAGCTTCGCCTCAACGTTCTCAATTTTTAGATCGGTTGACCAAAGATTCCTATGCTGATTTGTTTCGAGCACATCCTATCCTTGATGGCCCAGATTTTGCTTCTCGTTTAAGAGAACTTGTGGGCGATTCATTGCTAAAAGAAACTTTCGGCCTAGAGACATAAAAGCGGGAGAAATCTAAACTGTTGAACTACCCAACGCCTACACGGAAGAAGAACTTTTCTATCGCAGAGGCAGTGTCGATCTATTCCTTCTTAGCAGAGGCTTGAGTGTCATCTCAACTATGACGCCCGTATTCAAAGGCGATGGTTGCGAGATATTCCTGGCAACATTGCCAGAGCAAACGAGAACTGGCCAGAAGTTATCCATCAATAGTCCTAAAATCTTCGTTTTTAGGACTTGTAGAGCATTCATATTCTGAGGAGCACAACTTACTAATTGTTACGATACGAGTCTTTTCTAGACAACCATGCACCATACAGAAGTGAGGAGAACGGTTTGATAGTTGATATTAGTCCGGCAGTGTGGAAGAGAGTTTTCAATGTTGTCTCGTCTCGAACCCTAAATTCAACGTCGAACTGTGTTAGTAGATTCTCGATAATAGGGGCTTCTATTCCGGCCATCAGAGCTTGCTTTTGCCAAAGATCTATCATCTGCTCGCGGTTTTGTCCTATCCCAATATGAAGGTCTGCGCTGTATAGATAGCCCTGCGGCTTGAGGCGTTTTGTGATGTTCTGAAAGAAAACTTTAGCAGCTTCATCCTCAACGATATGTTGAGACACTAAGATTGCCGTTGCTGCATCAAAAGGAGTAGTAGCCGGTAGTGACTCTAACAATCCTGAATGAAGGCGAACACGCTGCATAATACCTTCGCTTTTGAGGCGCTGGGCACAGAAGTCAAGCATAGGCTGCGCCGGGTCAACCGCGACGAAGGAGGCATTATGCAGCGCTTTAGCGAGGCGCACAAGCTCAACACCTGTTCCACAACCTACGATCAGAATTCTGGCATCCGCAGGCAGCGAAAGAAAGGCTGCTTGACAAACTCGATAAAGGCCCTCACGACCTGGGATTCCGGCTTTAGCTAACCGCTCATAGTTTTCAGCCCACTCTTCACTGTAAACTTCCATATGATGTTGCTTACGACGACACGAGCTACTCTCTAATAAATACTTCCCTTCAGTACTCTTGTCTAAAGACTTAGTGTCGACTTTCTCTGTTCTCAGATTTAACAGAAACAGCGCTGAACATCGAGAGGTGTTTGCCCGGAATCCTGAACAGTATGCGCCTCAATACGGTGGCTTCTGCGCTTGGGCTGTCGCGGAAAGATACACTGCCCCCGTTGATCCCAATGCTTGGGAAATCGTAGACGGCAAACTATATCTCAACTATGACGCGCGTATTCAAAGGCGATACTCCACAGGAGTGACCCTGTCATCGCAGCGAGATATTCCTGGCAACATTGCCAGGCGAGTCAGTAATTGCTGCGTAGTCAATGCCCCGATAACAATAGTTTTCAGAGCCTCTTTCCGCCGACAGCTTAGAAAAAAGCTAGCCCGCCTCGACCTATCGGACATGCTGATAACCAATCTCTACACAATTGTTAGCGGTCTGGGTGGCAGATACAACGAAGCCACTGCGCAGGGATTTCTCGACCAATCTAAGTCATTTTTCCAAGAGATC
This sequence comes from Phormidesmis sp., assembly GCA_050042985.1. GTDB lineage: Bacteria > Cyanobacteriota > Cyanobacteriia > Phormidesmidales > Phormidesmidaceae > Phormidesmis. The sequence goes on from JBHJIY010000057.1 coordinate 13,357, forward strand.
GCATCGTATCTAAAGCTTGGCCCCTATACCTGGGTGGAGATTTACACCAGCGAGCTATGTAGTGCCCTGCTAGCTGAAAGAATTTTGTGCGATGGCAGGGCTACTCCTTCGGAGTATCGCCTCAAAATCAGGCTGACAAGCCAGCGTCCTCACGCTGGTCGTCATTGCGGAGATTAGCGATTCACCCGTGGAGGGGCTCTGCCATCGCCCACTACCTCAAATTTCCCTTTGCTTACTGGGGCCTTCATCTCTGGCTGGCATGTCCAGCACCTTTGTTACTGCCTAGATACGCATGCAGGCCAAAATCAAGGTGGATACAGCCGTGACCATCACTTTCTCGATTTTTTTCTCTTGGGGTGTGGCGCTGCCTGCGGGCCTGCGCAGTCAGCTAGCGCTTCCACACTTGTTGTTTAGTCCTAGTCAGGGTGTTTTAACTCGCAATGGCAAAGTACCTGATGATCATGAGAGAAAAAAGTCAAAAGTTTGATTGTGAGATTTAAGTCAACAGATTGTAGTCACTGAAAATAGCCAGCGACCGAGACAATCTTTGTCAACAGTCGTAGCATGGCTTTTTGCGCAATGTAAGTACGATTGAAGCAAGCTTTGTCTGCCACAGAAAGTTACGAAATATTCCTTGATGCTTCAAAGCACGATATTGTTGAGGCTTAAAGTGGTTATAAATCTGATTTCTGTACCCAACAAATGAAGCAAACTGCTGGATTTGCCACCTGAAGCAAATGTGTTTTAGGCGCCAAGTTAGTAAATGTAGGAGTAAATATGAAAGGGCAATACTGGTCTGACGCACTAGTCGAAGGAATCGCAAACTATATTGCTCGAAGGTCCCGACGCTGGCAGTCACTTGTACTAGTGGCGGGGTTGAGCCTATGCTTAGTGCTATTGGGTAATGTTGCCATGGCACAAACCCCTCCAGCCACTGAGTCTGCTGAAACGACGACTGACACGAGCCCAACCAATTCAGGCGTTTACCACTTCAAAGTAGGCGACTTTAACGCCACGGTAGTGAGTGACGGCACCCTGTCTTTTCCAGCTAGCTTTTTTGTTCCCAATGCCGACCCCGACTCGGTGACAGCAGTACTCACAGAACATTTCCTATCAACAGAAGACATTTTTGCCCACCTCAATGTGCTCTATGTGGAAACTGACGAACACAAGGCCTTGATTGACACCGGCGCAGGAAATGCATTTGGTCCAACCGCTGGTCATCTGCTAGAAAATCTAGCAACCGCAGGCATTGCCGCTGCGGATATTGACACCGTCATATTGACTCATGCTCACCCAGACCACATTGGCGGCCTTCTGGATGCTGAGAGCCAGCTGCGTTTCCCCAATGCTCAGTTCTACATCTCCCAAGCAGAATCTGACTTTTGGCTGACAGACACGGTAGCGTTGCCTCAATCTCTATTAGACGAAGAAACAAAGACAGGACTGATTGCAGCCGCAAAGGGGAACTTGAGCGCCATTGCCGATCGCACCACCTTATTTTCTATGGGCGATGAGGTCATTCCACATATCCAGGCCGTTGATTCTGCAGGACATACCCCTGGGCAGGCTTCGTTCTTAATTACCTCTGGTGAAGAAAGCTTGCTTTCTACAGGCGATGTTTTCTTTAGCGATCCGCTCAACCTAGAAAATCCAGACTGGGAAGTCGCTTTTGATGGTGACCCCGAGCAAGGCACCGCGACTCGTCATGAGCTACTCGAAACGGTGACCTCTGAGCGCCGTCTGCTGCTAGTGCCTCATATGCCCTTTCCAGGGCTGGGACATGTAAGAACGCAGGATGATGCCTATGGTTGGGAACCCATTGTCTGGCGGTTCTCAGTTTAAAGAAGTTTGTCTTCTAGGTTCTTGAGGTGCGCTGTTCGTCCGACTCCATAGGCTCGCTGACGCGTTGGCCGCTCAGCCTGCTCTATTATGAAGTCTATCCCAGGCAGCACTGAAGCTCGGCAGTAGCACCTCGACCTCGCCAGCATTGAAACCGGTTAAGCTACGAAGCGTACGGGGCTTATTCTTCAGAGCTACGTACTGCATTCTCCTCGCGGTATCTATCTCGACTTCGACAGCCTAATAGTTCTAACGAACTTCCTAATTTCCGATTAAGCCTAATATATAGGAGCAATTTTGCCAGCTTGATTCATGTAAAAGTTTCAACAGAGCCAATAGCTCGCAGGTAACGCTTAATTTTTCTGATCTTCTAAGCGTTACTTACTCGCGACCTGTCGCTTCCAGCGAAGACATAGCAAAGAGCTAATCATTCCTGAGAAGATAATTGCAGCCGTCCAGCCACCCCAAATACCCCATCCAGACTGGGGCAAAAAGCGAACGAATCCCTCTCCAGGGTCAAACGTTAGGCTGTGGGTAAGCGGTGCGTAAAGCAGCCAGCTTAGAGAGATCGCCAGGAAGCTAGGAACCTTGACATCCCCAGCACCTTGAAGACAAAAAGCACTCCCAATACTCAGCCCATTAAAAGTGTTGTAAATGACGGCAAGCCAAAGTAACTTTTGACTGAGTGCGGTCACAACCTCTACCTGCGTACCCGCCGAGCTAATAAATAGTGGCACTAGCCATTCTCCGCTCAGTGCAATTACAAAACTAACCGCAGCAGCATACAGCACACACAGCGCAATGCTCACATTGCCCACCTTCTTCGCCCAGCGCTGACTACCGGCACCCATGGACTGTCCCACTAGCGTTGTGCCTGCTTGGGCAATTCCCAACGTTGGCATGTAAGCGGTAGAGGTAATCACCATCGCTATTTGAGTCGCGGCCCCCGGCACAACGCCGAGCTTGACTTGCATAATTTGGAACAACGCTAGCCCGGTCAAGTCAGCCGTCATCAAAAAGCCGAGCGGAATACCAGACTTAAAGAGATCGCTAATCATCTTCCACTGCGGCCGCCAAACCTGGTGCGACCTGAAGCGATGTCGGGTTTGAACGCTCAGAAAGTCAGCTAGCAAAAGGAGAAGCCCCACCGCAAGAGAGGCCGTAGTCGCCCAGGCTGCCCCTGCCATCCCTAGCCCGACTTGAAACATTAGGACCTCATTCAAGAGGACGTTCACTAAGGCGATTACAATGGCGGCTTTTAAAGTAACGGCTGATCGTCCGATGCCATTAAAGAAAGAGGTTAACGCTAGGTTTGCGATGATGATTGAACCACCCAGTAGCCTGGGAAGCCAGTATGCGATCGCGAGCTGTTCAACAGCAGGAGGAAACTGTAGAAACGCTAGCAGTGTGTTGCTAGAGAACGCTAAAACAACAAATAAGGGCAAGAGTAGCAGCGCACACCAACAGCCTGCTCCAACAGCCTGCGCGGCTAACTTACAATTGCCCTTGCCGTATGCCTGCGCTACAACAGTTTGCACATACATGCCGACGCCACCAAACAGGGTTACCAGGACTAATATCAAAAAGTACAGTGCGCCTATGGCTGCGATCGCATCTGTAGAAAGGCGACCAATAAACCAAGAGTCCGTTAAGTTGAGAATGGCTTGCACACCACTATTTAGAAACAGAGGAAAGGCTAGCGCCCAAAACGCACGGTAGTCGAAGTGGCGCTTACCCTGCGAGTCAACTCGCATCGCGGGAAGGTGCAGCTGAATAGGATTAGACATGTTGCTCTATGGTGTGATTCTCTCTGTGTCACTGCTATTAAGGAGATGACTAGATCATGCAAAATCACAAGGATAGAGGTCTTGCAGGTTTCTCGGATTTTTTGCACATTTCCACGAAAGCTGCCGCCTAGAATTTGGCGACAAATAGATTTACTGATGCCGAAGAAAGGCTTTGGGGGTCGTCCCCACCTGGCGCTTAAAATGCCGATTCAGATGGCTTTGATGAGAAAACCCAACGGCTATTGCAACCTCAGCAATTGATAATTTTCCGGATAGTAACAGTCGCTTTGCCTTTTCAACCCGCTGCTGGATGACGTATTGGTGTGGTGTTAGCCCAGTGGATTGTTTAAAGAGCTGAGTAAAGTAATTGGGGCTGAGCTGTGCGATCGCTGAAAGCTCGCTTAGCTTTAAATTACGCTCCAAGTGAGCATCGATATAGTCAATCACTTGACGAAGTCTATAGGCGGGCAAGCCATAGAAAGTTGTCTGAGTTTTACCTGCTGTTATCGGCTTATACGCTGCTGATTCTTGAGCCGTATAGCGTTGCAGTAGGTGGGTAAATAGCGTCAATCTTAGCGTATCGGCATATAGCGAATTCTCTGAACCGCTCAGCTCAATTTCAGATTTTAACGCTAGCCCAATTCCATGAATGAGCGGGTCAGCCGTTGCAAAATGAGGAATCAGTTCTATGCTGTTCCTACCTGGCTCGACAGCATCGGCCCACACATCTGGGTCTATGCTGAGCAACAGATATTGATTTTCAGCATTCCACTTAGCGCGGTGAGGGATGTCTGCTGGGATAATGACAATATCCCCTACCTGGAACTGATCGCGCTTAACTTGCGTTCCAATTTTCTGTTCAGCTTGCGTTGGGTTCTTTAGATGAACGAGAATCAAATGCTGGTTAGAGATGACTTCAGGTATTTCAGATGCCGGATGGTGATAGTAGCCTAGATGAATACCGGGCCACTGATTAGACTGACTTGAAAGCAACGGGGCTGAAGGCAACACCTTTGCGACATCGGAATTTTGCGTAAAATCAATTGCGATCGCGCTGCGAAAAATCTGTTGTCCGTGGTCAGTCAATTGCGGCTTCAAGTTACTACCAGTATTATCGAAACACGTAGGCATCAATCAACCTTGAGTTCTAGGGCATTATCGTCAAGCTTAGCTGCTACTTGACGATAATCGGTAGAGTGCGAACGGCCAATCTGCTCTTAAATCCCTTAAATTGTTAGCTCTCCTGTTTCAGCGAGTCCTCACGCTGGGCCTTAACCGCTCATGAACGCCTCAATAGTCGCAACCGCATTGCCAATGCCATCTTCACGACGAATCTCTTTACCCAATCGTTCAGCCTGATCGCGCATAGCGGTATTGAAAACAGCCTCATGAATAGCCGAGGCTAAATGCTTCGCGCTTAGCCGCTTTTGTGGAATCGGCGGTGGCCCCACACCTAACCGATAAATCTGTTTTCCCCAAAACGGCTGATCGCCAAAAAAGGGGCAAATGATAGTCGGACGCCCTGCTCGTAATCCAGCGGCGGTCGTGCCTGCACCGCCATGATGAACGACAGCAGAGACCCGAGGAAACAGCCAATTGTGCGGAGCCTGGTCGAGCTTAAACATTGTTTTGGGTAGCTCAGTTGTTTTAAGCCCTCCCCAGCCCGTCGCTAAAATGCCGCGCTGCTGGGTTGCCTCTAATGCATCAATGGCAATTTTGGCTAATCGCTCAGGATGCCGCCCGGCCATGCTCCCAAACCCAATATAAACGGGGGGCTCCCCATTCGCTAAAAAGGTTGTCAGGGCTGGTGAGGGTTGCCAGTTCTCGGTTTGATTGAGAAACCAATACCCATTGACATGGGCTGACGCTGGCCAATCGGTTGGGCGAGGAACCACTTTCTGGCTGTAACAGTGAAGTTGGGGGATTGGCTGGCCATTGGCTCGGTGCAATATGTCTAAATGCTTGGGTTTTGCAGGCAGGTGAAGAACTTTCCGACGAAACTCATTAGGCAGACCGCTGTATAGGCCTATCGCAGCGTGAACGGCGCGATAGGTCAGACGGTTATACCAAGCGCCAAGCTTGAGATCGGGAAATCCCATACTCGGCAATTGTGCGGTTGGCACAAACTGGGGAAAGGGCATCGACATGAATAGCGGAATCTCTAACTTGTCGGCAATACTTTCCGCCAACACGGCAGCTTTGGAGGCAAGAATGAGACCCTCTGGATTAACCGCCTGCGCGGTTTGCCAAATGTCGTGAAGGCTCTGCCGATATATCGGTTTGACCTGCTGAAAAAGTTTAATCGTCGTGCGAAGGGTGCCCCAAAGGTTA
>JBHJIY010000058.1:0-13886 GCA_050042985.1 Phormidesmis sp.
GACATAGTGGGCACGCAGCGAATGGCGCGTGCCCGCTATGTCTCTGTGGTTTGGTCGGTTTGGTCTCGCTGCCATTGAGCGTATAGGTCTGGGCGGCGCGCTTGGGTGCGGGCGATTTGTTGCTGCTGACGCCACTGGGCGATCGCACCATGATTACCCGACATCAGCACCTCGGGCACGCCCCACTCACGAAACTGCGCAGGCCGTGTGTACTGCGGGTAGTCCAGCAGGGGCGTTTCAAAGCTTTCGTACTTCAGCGAGTCCTTTTTACCCACGGTGCCAGGGCGCAGGCGAATCACACCGTTGAGCAGCGTCAAAGCAGGAATTTCGCCGCAGGTGAGCACAAAGTCACCGAGGGACACCTCCCGCGTGACTAAGTTCAAAACGCGCTCATCGACCCCTTCGTAGTGGCCGCAAATCATCACTAGCTGGTCGTAGTCAGTCGCCAGCGATTTAAACAGACCTTGATCCATCGTCTGCCCTTGGGGCGTCATCAAAATTACCTCGCGCCGAGGCAGCTGCGGCAACGATTCAATCGCAGCAAAAACTGGCTCTGGCTTCATTACCATGCCAACCCCACCGCCGTAGGGAATATCGTCGACCTTGTGGTGCTTGTCCGTCGTAAAGTCGCGCGGGTTTGTGATATGTACGGAAGCAATCTCGCGCTTTAGCGCCTTGCCGATTAATCCAGACTTCAGCGGCGACGAGAAAAAATCGGGGAAAAGGCTGACAATATCGAACCGCAAAGATGGAGGCTCCAAAGACGAGGGCTACTGCAATAGTATTTCGTTTTGGGCGCAGAGAAGAGAGGGCGCAGGGGAGAGGGGAAGCATACCTGTGCTTTTCCTCTCTAATAATCAATCCAGTAATAATCAATCCAGTTGGGAGGAGAGCCAAAGCAATCGATTCGTCAACTCTGCCTGCACTTGCTTGCGATCCATCATCTGAGCCAGTGTCAGTGCGCGGCTGAAGGCGTCTTGCGCAGCTAGCCAGTCGCCTTGGTCTTGATGGATTTCGCCAATAGTTTGCAGCGTGAGTAGTCGCTGCCAGTCGTCGCCGGTTTGTAGTGTGAGTGCAATACGGTCGTTGAGATAGTTGGACAGCTCTGTGGGTTCGTTGCGATCGCGATAAATGGTAATCAACCCATCCAGCGCCCGTAGCTGCAAATAGGGATCGTCAATATTTCTTGCCACAGAAAGCGCCACGCGGTAAGCGCCAATGGCCGAGCGCACCTGGCCACTCGCCAAATACACATCGCCCAAATTGCTGTCAGTGTTAGACGCGCCAGCATAGTCGCGAGCCCGCACGCGGTAATCTACAGCGACTTCGTAATATTTGCGCGCATCGTTTAGCTGACCTTGTGCGACTGAAATAAGTCCCAAATTGCTGAGAGACAGGCCAATGCCACTATCGCTTTCAATATCTTGAGAAACGCTCAGTCCTTCTAAAAAGGCCGCGTGAGCAGTCTCTATATCGCCAGCTTGCAGATGAATCGTGCCTAAGTTGTTGAGCGAGAGAATTTGGTCGCTAAAGTTTTGATTGCTGCGGGCGATCGCTAACTGCTGACGCACCACGCGCTCAGCGGCATCGTATTGGCCCAGGGTGCTGTACACCTTCACCAGCTGCTCGTAGGCCTCCCCCATTCCCACAAAGTCGCCGAGGTAATGGTAAGCGGTTGCAGCTTCCTGCAAGGCAATGATTGCAGAGTCGTAATTGCCTAGCGACAAATGCTCCTGACCCAACAGCAAAAACTCATCGGCAACGTCGCGCTGCTGGCGCAGTGATGCTTGCGGTGGGGCGTGCAACTGCTCTGTTAGGCTACGAGCCGCTTGTACGGGGGAGGTGCCGATTGCACTTGTAATTGCGCTCAGTAGCAACAGAGACATTACTGTGTTGCGCACTTTACGATGCAAAACCGTTGCCTCCAACTGCTGATTCTTCTGCCAAAACCCCATGAGTGCTTCCTCTCGATACATCTATAAAGTACCCAAGTGCTACCCAGTTGATTTGTCAGCAATCAAATCTGCAAGTCCATCTCATCAAATTCAATCGTCATCAGCCCAGCTTCGGCAGGCGACGGCACCACCACGGGCGGATGCTGAAGGTAAATGGTTTGCATGTCTTCTGGAATCGCTCGTTCTAGAGACTTATAGGCCACTTGCAGCTCAGCCTGCACATCTTGCGGAGAGAGCTGCTCGCCTTCTGCTTGAAGGTACGCAGAAATCCGGGTGTCGCTCCACTCAAAGGTCTGCGCCATCAGCACAATCAGACGATGCTTCGGCGAAAGCCCCTCCAGCGCCCTTTCGGTGTAGCACCACAAGGGTGGCGGGGCGTCTGCTAGTACATAGTGAATAGACTCCACGTCAGGCATTTTTACCTGGTTGATGTGGGCGGCGGTGAGATTGATGAGCCATCCCTGCAGCGAAAATTCTGCCCCTGACGCAGTGCCTTCTGCTGGGTTGGGTGCAGATTCAGCTGGGGATGCCGTCGCACCCGGCTTGAATTGAGCCAAGTCGATGCCGCTCAGCTCGTTGAGAATGTGTCGCCAGGTCAGCGCAAATAAGTAGTCGGCCTGTACAGGCGACCTCGCAGAATGGCGAATAAGGGAATACACCACTGGGCTGTATCGGCAAAACAGCGCCGTAAAATACTTTCCTTCTGTCGGTGATCGCTGCAAGCTATTCACCAGCGCATAGTCGCTCTGATGAATCAGCGCTTTGACCAGCTCGTGGTCACATTCAGGAAAAGTAGGAATTTGCACAGGATTCTAAGTGGTATCTACCGGAGCGTATCGACCCGTTATTACTGAACAGTTTTTATTGAACTAACGGTTAACAGCGTTCCCAGAAAATCGCAGAAAGTCTGCGTGAAGTCAACTTGATAAACTAGAGTGAACATCATTCTAGTTTGAACCTACTCTTAGCGATCGCATGTCTCACCTCATCATCGGCAGTATTTTCCAAGGGCTTCCTCTAGATACTTTAGTCTCCACCCAAGGCATCATGGTGATGCTTCTGGTTGCCTACGCTGGTGCCATGTGGGCCTTTTTAAGCAGCGCGCCCAAAGTACACACCGTGATGGTGTCAGATTTGGAGATGGCTCGTCGCTTTTACGAAGGGGTCTTGAGCCTGACAGCTGCCGATGTGCCGCTGCACTACTACTACAACTATGAGCAAACGCTAGGGACCAGCGGGATGGACCCCATGTTTGGCACTGGGCTAGGGGGTGGCATGAGCGCTCCAGGCGGAGAGTACAGCAGCCCAGAAGGCCTGTGGTATCAGCTCAAGAAAAACACTCAGCTCCACGTCATCGCAGGTGCAAGCCTAGGTAATCGCAACCGGCAGCGGCACGTGTGCTTTGATCACGACTGCCTGGAGTATTTGTTTATGCAGGTGCAAACCAGGGGCATTCGTCACAAGCTGAGACGCGATCGCCCGCTCAACTTTCTGGTAAAGGACTTTGAAGGGGAAGTGATTGAGATGGCAGAAGTCGATAATTAATTAGGTCAATTTCAATAGGTCAATTTCTATCGGGCTGGCTGCTGCTCACTCATCGGTCTGTCCATCGGTATAATCGCTGGCACAATAGAAAAGTGATCTCGCGGATACTCCCATGAATGGCCTATTTGTTTTGAGCCAGTTTCAGTCTCCTGGACCCGATATTGTCAGTATTGGCCCTATTACACTGCGGTGGTATGGCTTACTCATCGCTTCAGCGGTGCTCATTGGTGTTGTGCTGTCGCAGTACCTTGCCAAAAAGCGAGGCATTGACCCCGAGAAGGTTGGTGACTTGGTGATTTGGCTAGTGCTAGCCGCGATTCCTTGCGCTCGCCTGTACTATGTCTTATTCGAGTGGCAGTCCTACGCTAGTCGGCCCGAAGATATCTTGGCTATTTGGAAAGGTGGGATTGCAATCCACGGCGCGGTGATCGGTGGCACCCTGGCTACGCTCATCTTCTCTAGACTCAACAAGCTCTCTTTTTGGCAGCTCACTGACCTGGTGGCCCCTTCTCTCATCTTGGGTCAGGCCATTGGCCGCTGGGGAAACTTCTTCAATTCCGAAGCCTTCGGCAGACCTACTGACCTTCCCTGGAAACTCTACATTCCCCTGGCAAACCGCCCCGTATCACTACGTGAATTTGAGTATTTTCACCCCACGTTCCTATACGAATCTCTGTGGAACTTTGGCGTATTGGCGCTTTTGTTGGGACTGTTCTTCTGGGGATTGAAGAAGAGCAATCGCCTCAGAGTAGGCACCTTGTTCTTGGTGTACATGATTGCTTACAGCGCTGGCAGACTCTGGATTGAAGGTCTCCGGATCGACAGCCTGATGTTTGGCCCAATCAGAATGGCCCAGTTTATTAGTCTGGTAGGCATCGTGATAGGCTCGATTGGCCTGATTTGGACCTACGGTTTGGGTAAGCGCTTGCCCGATACCGTCGATGCTAGAAAAGAGGCACATGCTCAACAGCCGCCTTACAGTCAGCCTGATTGAAGTTAGTCCAAATGAAGTTAGTCCAAGAATATCAACCTGATTAGCAAAGAAAAAGCCCCGAGGGTCATAAAGACCTTCGAGGCTTGGAATCAGGGTGCATCTACATACCAAGATGCAGGATCTTCTGGGCATATCCCGAGTTTTGAGCGAGCCTTTATTTACTCTTCAAATAAGAGACGGTGATAGTAGTGAGTTGATGAATATTGACCTTTGAATATTGGCACTATATATCAACTTTATTTGATTTGTTTTATTCCCAGCATGCTAACCCTTAGTATTCTTTTAGACCTGACTCTATGGATGTTTCCATGAATTCTCCGATTTTTTCAGCTGAAATATCACCCGCTGTTTACATCGTGGGTGCGGGCCCTGGAGATCCCGAGTTATTAACAGTAAAAGCTCTAAAACTTATCGAGCGGGCCGACGTTTTGGTCTACGCCAATTCGCTGGTGCCGAATCAAATACTCTCAGCCATACGGCCTACTGCAGAAAAGATTGCGACGGCCAATATGACGCTAGAGGATATCGTCCCGCTGATGATTGATCGGGTTCGCGAAGGCAAGTCGGTGGTGAGGCTGCACTCCGGCGACCCCAGCCTTTACAGCGCTATTCACGAGCAAATGCTGCGCCTTAGTGAAGCCGATGTGCCATTTGAGGTGATTCCGGGCATCAGTGCCTTCCAAGCGGCGGCAGCCAAGCTACAGGTAGAGCTGACGATCCCAGCGCAGGTTCAGAGCATTATCTTGACCCGCATTAGCGGGCGTACACAGGTCCCTGAAACAGAAGAACTTGCTGGACTTGCTGCGCACCGAGCAAGTCTGTGTCTTTACTTAAGTGCCCGCCATGTGGCGGATGCTCAGGCCCAGCTACTAGAGCACTACCCCGCCGATACCTCGGTTGCTATCTGCTTTCGAGTGGGCTGGCCAGATGAGCAAATCCAGGTTGTGCCGCTCTCGCAAATGGCAGCAGTGAGTGAATCTGAAAATCTGGTGCGTACAACGCTCTATATCATTTCTCCGGCGCTGACCCGTCGTGCGGCGATTGACACAGGTGTCTCTACGAATCAATCTGAGGGCCAAACAGTCGAGAAAACAGCAGAGCAAACCGTGAGGTCACAGCTTTATAACCCCACTCATACGCATCTCTTTCGCCCTAAGAAGGCGGTAGCTGGTGAGCCCAGCGCCCGGCAGATCAATAAAGAACAAGCCAGCAAAGAACAGGAGGAGGCCAAGAAATGAGCTATCTTGTCGCCGTATTGAGCGATCGCATCAAAGCAGAAGAGGTATACACCGCCCTAGAAAAAGCCAGCATCACTATGGATAAGGTAGACATCCTAGGCCCTGGATTCAAATCAGCGGATGAATATGGCCTGATCGACCCCAACGAGCAGGCCTGGAAGCAAATCAAACGCATGGCGCTGTGGGTTGTGCCCTTCGGCTTTGCGGGCGGAGTCACGTTCAACCTCAGCACGGGGCTCAATACGTTTCCTTGGGCAGGCACCCTCGGCAACCAAATCATCGGCGGCATTCTAGGTGCGATGGGTGGCGCGATGGGCAGCTTTTTTATCGGCGGCGGCGTGGGCCTTGGGATTGGCAGCGGCGATGCCCTTTCCTACCGCAACCGAATCAACGCGGGGAAATATTTGGTCGTTGTCAAAGGCTCAGACGGACTTATCTCCGAGTCTAGCCGCATCATTCGGCCCTTCCGCCCTGAAAACATTCAGGGCTACACAGAGCCGAACCTTTGAGTTTATGATAGAGAACCAAACTCATAACGGCTATGAGTAACAGCTATGTGAGTGTCTATACGTTTTCACCCGTGATTTATGAGTGCTGTGTCTTCCCCTGCTAAATCGACTGCCGAAACAACCCAAAACCCTCTGCTAATTGGCCACGGCCTCCCTCCTTTCAGCGACATCGAGTCAGGCCATGTTGTCCCCGGTATTGAGTACCTGCTGCAGACGCTAGGCGATGAGCTGAGCGCACTAGAAAGCATCCTCAGTCAGAAGTTGGACGGTGGATTAGATGGTGGAGAGAACGTCGAAATCACTTGGTTAGACTTGATCGATCCACTGACCGCGATTACAGAACGCCTGAGCTGGAGCTGGGGAATTATTGGCCACCTCATGGGCGTAAAAAACAGCTCTGAACTGCGCACGGCTTACGAGAGTGTACAGCCATCGCTGGTGCAATTTTCTAATCGTATTGGCCAGAGTCAGGTGATTTATGCCGCGCTAGGAAAACTCCAAGATAGTGCCGGCTGGGCTGGCCTAGAGCCTGCTCAGCAACGCATTGTAGACGCTGCACTACGAGACGCTGAGCTTTCTGGTGTGGGCCTCTCTGGCGACCAAAAGGAATCTTTCAACGAGATTCAACGCGAGCTGGCTGAACTCTCTACGCAGTTTTCCAATCACGTGCTCGATGCGACTAAGGCTTTTAGCCTAACGCTGACAAAACCTGAAGACGTAGCCGGACTGCCGCCTAGCTTGCTTAGCCTATCGGCGCAGGCGGCTCGCGATGCGGCAGCGCAAGAACCTGAGCCTGATAAAGCGCTGTCGAGTGAGGAGCTGCTGGGTAAAGACGCTACGGCTGAAGCCGGGCCTTGGCGCATCACTTTGGATATGCCTAGCTATATTCCATTCATGCGGCACAGTCAGCGCCGCGATCTTCGAGAGCAGCTCTATCGGGCATTTATCACCCGCGCTTCTAGTGGAGAGCTGGATAACGCGCCGCTGATTGAGAAGATTTTGGAATTGCGATCGCAAAAAGCCAATCTCCTCGGATTCGAGAACTACGCAGCACTCAGCCTCGCCAGAAAAATGGCCCCTTCGGTATCTGCCGTTGAGCAGCTGATGGAAGAGCTGAGAAGCGCTAGCTACGACGCGGCGAAGCGAGAGCTTGAAGACATTAAAGAATTTGCCTACGGCGCAACAGCTGACGCTGTTCAGACAGCTGAGGTTGCCAGCACTGAGATCAAACAGTGGGACGTTCCTTTTTGGACTGAGCGCATGCGCGAGCAGCAGTTCGACTTGAATGACGAAGCGCTCAGGCCCTATTTCCCGCTGCCGAATGTGCTCGAAGGACTGTTTGGCCTAGCGGAGCGGCTGTTTGGCATCACCATTTCTGCTGCCGATCGCACCGCGCCGGTATGGCATTCAGATGTTCGCTACTTTCAGGTGAGCGATGCGGAAAGTAAATCTGTGATCGCTCACTTTTATCTAGATCCTTACAGCCGCCCTGCCGAAAAACGCGGCGGTGCCTGGATGGATGAATGCATTGTGCGTGCCAAGGTGCCCTCTTCAGAAAACCAGTCAGCTCAAGTTCGCCTGCCGGTTGCCTATCTTGTGTGCAACCAATCTCCCCCAGTCGATGGCAAGCCTAGCCTCATGACGTTTCGAGAAGTCGAAACGCTGTTTCATGAGTTTGGCCATGGGTTGCAGCATATGCTGACCGCTGTTGACTACCCCGGCGCAGCAGGCATTAACAATGTGGAGTGGGACGCGGTAGAGCTGCCTAGCCAGTTTATGGAGAACTGGTGCTACGACCGTGACACCCTCTTTGGTATGGCTCAGCACTATGAGACGGGTGAACCATTGCCTGAAGCCGACTACCAAAAGCTGCTAGCGGCCAGACACTTTATGACAGGCAATGCCATCTTGCGTCAGGTGAACTTTGGCTGGACGGATATGGCACTGCACGCAGACTATCAGCCCGGTGGAGAAGAAACGGTGTGGCAGGTGCGCGATCGCATCTCTAGCAAAGCCACCGTCATGCCACCAATTCCCGAAGATGCCTTCTTGTGTAGCTTCGGCCATATCTTTTCGGGCGGGTATGCCGCAGGCTACTACAGCTATTTTTGGGCCGAAGTTCTCAGCGCTGACGCCTTCTCGGCCTTTGAAGAAGCCGGGCTCGAAGACAAGGCTGAAGTCAGTGCCATAGGTCGCCGCTTCCGAAATACCGTTCTGGCACTAGGCGGTAGCCACCATCCGATGGAAGTCTTCAAAGCCTTTAGAGGTCGCGAACCGAGCACACAGGCACTTCTCCGTCACAGAGGGCTAACGACAGCTACCGAAGACCATACCGCTAGCGTACGTATGAGTAGCCAGGCTGCTTAGTCGTATCGGCAAAGGGCGAGCACAAAGGGGTAAACGAGCAGTGGGCTTTGAGTATTATCAGAGTTCATTGCTTGTTCAGCTTTAAAGCTATTCGTTTTGACAAGCCTCTGCTGTAACCCTTTAGAAGCAAGCCGCTACGTTGGCGTCGGTTTTTATACGGAAAAAGCTGCATGCTTACCCTTCTAGGTAAATCTTAACAAGGCCGGTAAGACTACGGACTAAGTTCCCGTGCAGTGAGAACTTCCAGCGGTTGCCTCACCTCAAAATCAGTAATTTGCTAGCGACCTGCCGAGAATTTTGCTTTCGTAAATCGTATTTACACGGAACCAGATATCAACGCAGGTTGTTAGATTTGAAAGGAGGAAGTAACAGCTAGAACCATTCATCGATCCGAATCATTACTGATGGCAATTGAGCCATCGCCCGGCCATGACGCATTCAACCTTGTCAAGATCAACAGGAGAAGCGATTATATGGCACTGTGCTGACACATCACGTTTTGCTCAAGCCAGCGCCTATTCTCCACGTCAGCATTGCATTGAGCTAGTCATTGAAACACTACACAGCAATGGCTATAAAACAACTGCACTCCAACAAGAGCATCAGATCGCTAAACAGGTGATCACGCAACAACCAGACCTTTTAATCATCCACTTGCAAACCGCTGAGGACCGTGGCTACGCACTCTGTGAAAAGCTCAGAACGCAGAGTAGTACTTACCATTTACCCATTATTTTCGTTGGCGCAAGAGCAGAAAGCAGTGAACGGTTAAATATTTTGCGCTGCGGTGGGAGTGCCTATCTTCAGCTACCGGCTTCATCAGAAGAGTGCTGGTTACTGTTGCAGCAGCACCTTAATACAGCGAGGCTAGTTCGCAAGCTGCAAGCAGACAAAATGAACCTGAGCCAGAAAGTGGGTGAATATGATCAAATTGTGGCTCAGCAGGAGCAGTTTAAGCTGTTTTTGACACAGGAGAATCAAGTACTCCAGAAACTTGCTTTTATTGATGGGCTAACGCAGGTGGCTAATCGCAGAAGCTTTAACCAAAATATTGCTCAGTGCTGGCAAGAAGCTTACGAGGATCATCAGCCCCTTTCGCTATTGCTGTGCGATATCGATTACTTCAAACGCTATAACGATGTCTACGGTCACATTGAGGGAGATCGTTGTTTGCGTGCAGTTGCAGATGCCTTGGTCCGTGGAACCCACAGAGAACAAGATCAGGTGGCCCGCTACGGGGGAGAAGAGTTTGCCATTATTTTGCCGAGTACCGAGCTGATGGGTGCTCAGCGGGTGGCGCTATCTGTACAGTCGGAGATTGCCCGCGCCCAAATTCCACACAAAGGATCTTTGAGCAGAGACCACATTAGCCTGAGTATAGGCATTTGTACGCTCATGCCTCACAGCGCAGACCAACCCCATGAAGTTCTGGTTCAAAAGGCCGATGAGGCCTTGTATGCCGCAAAATTGTGGGGTCGCGATCGCACTGTCACCAACACCGCCAATGGCCTTCTATCGGCACCCGAAAACTACTGCCTTTACAACTACGCTCAAAATTTCACAGCCTTTTCTGAAACGCGTCCTGGCCCAGCCCTCAATACGAAAACCTCGCAGCTAAACACATAGGCTGCCTGTTAGCACAGGCATGACTACGTCAGTGCAAGGTGCCTTGGCCAGGGCGTTCGCTGTTGCGGCACTGCGGGCCACATGTGAGCCACAAAGGACCCCTCACCAGTAGACTAAAGGCATCAACCGGAAGCGTCACGGGGAGGAATCTAATTTGACCAATGGCGAACAACAAACCCAAAGCAGATCGCAGAGTGTCTCTAGCCAAGAGCTGAGAGAGCTAGTGCGATCGCAGCTTCAGGCCCTACTAGAGCAAGACAACTTTCGCGGTGCTAAGGCGCTTCTGGTCCCCGTTCAGCCGGCAGATATTGCCGAAGCTATCGAGGGGCTGCCCGAAACCATGCAGGCGATCGCCTTTCGCCTCCTTTCCAAAGATGAAGCCATCGAAGTCTACGAGAACCTAGACTCGCCCATACAGCAGGCACTCATAGAAGACTTTAAGCGACAAGATCTGATCGACATTGTCGACAAAATGTCGCCTGACGATAGGGCTCGCCTATTCGATGAACTGCCTGCCAAAATTGTTCGCCGCCTGCTAGAGCAGCTCAGCTTGCAAGAGCGCAAAGCCACTGCTCTGCTGCTGGGATACGAATCGCAGACGGCTGGGCGCATCATGACCCCGGAGTATGTTGCCCTCAAAGAAAACTGGACCGTGGAGCGGGCCCTCAACCACATTCGGGCTCAGGCCGAACTCAGCGAAACGGTGTACTACCTCTTTGTCACCAACTTTGCCCGTCAGCTCACCGGTATCTTATCGTTGCGCCAGCTGGTCGTCGGGCGAGCCGAGCAAAGCATCGGCGAAATCATGACCCGCGAAGTCGTCTCAGCGCAAACGAGCGACGACCAAGAGGAAGTAGCACGCATGATACAGCGCTACGACTTTTTGGCTGTTCCCGTCGTCGATACAGAAAATCGGCTGGTTGGCATCATTACCGTCGATGACGTTATCGATATTTTGGAAGAGGAAGCTACAGAAGATATCTATACTCTTGGCGGTGTGCAGTCGGGTGGGGATAATTATTTCCAAAGCAATTTGCTAGATGTCGCCAGAAAAAGGGTGGTGTGGTTATCGGTACTGCTCGTGACCAATACCGTGACCGCAGCGATCCTCACTGCTCAAGAAGATATTTTGGATAAGGTCGTAGCGCTGACGGCATTTATCCCTCTGTTAATCGGCAGCGGCGGTAACGTCGGCGCACAGTCTTCCACCGTTGTCATTCGAGGACTCAATACCGATGAGCTCAACATCCGAGACGCCTTTAAGGTCATCCGCCGAGAAGCGACCGCAGGCGCGTTTTTAGGATTGATGCTGGCAGTCGTGGTGACAATTTGGGCTTATTTTCTGCTTTCCAATACCCTAGCGGTGGCGCTGACCGTTGGCATTTCACTCTTCGGGATTTCCGTTTTAGCCTCTAGCGCTGGCGCTGGGTTGCCCTTTCTATTTCAGTCCTTTGGGCTTGACCCAGCCCTGATGTCAGCGCCATTTATCACCACTATTGTCGACGTCCTAGGCGTGTTGATTTATCTCAATTTGGCCAAATACATCTTGCAAATATAGCCGCGAGCAAACGCTTCGAGCAGCTCACGCCTATCACCACGCAAAGGCACCATACGCAGGTCTAGAACACATCTATCTATCGACCAAATTTGATATAGTTCTTGTGAGTTTCGGTGTGAAATGTTACCGAACGCCCGTGTCACGCCCTCAAATGCAAAGAATTGTTTAGAATAGAGAAAATTGACCAGTGTGTGCACTGGTAAGTAAGGAACCTGTGCTCCAAAAATTCAAACAAGACATCAAGAACGATTTGATTGCTGGCTTAGTGGTTGTCATTCCGCTGGCAACCACCATTTGGCTCACGCTCAATGTGGCTAGCTGGGTTATTCGCTTTCTCACTCGATTTCCCAAGCAGCTCAACCCTTTTACCGGGCTCAATCCTTTTTTGATCGAGCTGATTAATTTGGGCATTGGCTTTGCGGTGCCTTTGCTGGCTTTGCTGCTCATTGGTCTGATGGCTCGAAATTTTGCAGGTCGCTGGTTGTTGGATTTGGGCGATCGCATTGCTCAATCCATTCCCCTAGCCGGTTCGGTTTACAAAACCATCCAGCAGCTGCTGCAAACCGTTTTTCAAGACTCAAAAAGCCGATTCCGTCGGGTGGTACTGATTGAGTATCCCCGTCGTGGGCTGTGGGCGATCGCATTTGTCACCGGAGCTGCCGTCACAGCCAACCCCGCTACCAAAATGCTCAGCGTCTTTATCCCGACTACCCCAAACCCCACTAGTGGCTGGTACTCCGTCGTATCTGAAGATGACATTCTCAACCTTTCTATCTCTGTAGAGGACGCCTTCAAAGTTTTGCTTTCTGGCGGTATCGTTGGGCCTAACCTGGCCGCAGAAATTCCGCCTCACCGGATCAATGGCAGCTTAGAGGGCGATCGTATAGAAGAAACAGAACCTGCTACGCTGCCAGCTGAAACGGTCATGAGTCAGCCTCAGCCGCTGACACGTTCTACTGCTGAGAAAGGCTGATAAAATGACTGGGCCCTAGCTCGATGGTTTTGCATGAAGGCGCGCTCTATTGCCCGTGAATTAGCCCTTTTGGGTATCAGTCAACTCAGTGATCATGCTGGCAGCACGGCCACTGGCCGTAGCAGTAGAGTCGGCGTCAGCAGGCCCAAAGCGACCATCACCCAACAAATTACGGATAAGCCAACAGCAGAGCAGCTAGACGCGCTGTTACTCAAGGCGTTGACAACCTTGGGGGCCGACGCGCAGGAAACGATTGAAACGGCTGAGGGTGAGTTGCAGCGCGGAGAGCGACTAGTGCTCGAAAGTGAAACGAGGACGATAGAAAAAGGTGAAGTACGCAATCGCATTCAGCCGGCGATTCCCCTAGTAGAAGCGGCTATCAACCGAGTCGGCGAGACGCTAGAACTGCTGATGTTTGTGCAGCAGGAAGAGCGCAAGGGAATGGCATCCGCGAAGGATGCGCTGAGGGCGGCGGCGAAAAGTGTGGAAGCGGCTGACCAGCTGATGGCAGACCATGAGAATAAGATTGTGGATATTGAGAAGGTGCGATCGCAAATTCAAGATGCCACCAGTACCGTGAAAACGGCCCTCATCGGCGTCAAAAAAGCCCTAGTTCCTGAGTATCTCTCCCAGCTCATTAGCCACGAAGACGTGCGTAGCTACGCTGGCGACCTGCTCTACAGCTGGGTCCGACATTGGCGCGAAATCGACATCCAGCTGAACGATGCTATGGAAAAGTGGACTATTCGTCGACTCGCTAGAGTGGATCGCGATATTTTGCGGCTTGCCATGATAGAAATTGTTCATTTAGACGTGCCCAAGAAAGTTGCCATTGATGAAGCCGTAGAAATGGCCAAGCGATACAGCGACGAAGACGGCTATCGCTTTATTAATGGGGTACTTCGCCGCACGACTGATAAGCTAGAAGAAGCAGGTTAGTGTTCTGTTAAGCATTGGAAATTGTCTTTTTTTGCCCCCTTATTTCCCGTCTCAACAGATCACTAAATTGCTGAGAAATCTAAGAGTCCAAGTAGTGAGTTTAGGGTAATGGCAGCTTTCAACTGGTTCGAGCGCAGCTACGAGGAACCAAAAGAAGACGCAAACGAGACCGATACAAACGC
>JBHJIY010000059.1:0-51044 GCA_050042985.1 Phormidesmis sp.
ACGATGCAGGGCGGCGTCTTTGGGGCAGTCGCGACCTCTAGTGACCTAATCAAAACACTAAAAGAGTGAGAGAAATATGGCTGTCGCAACCCTTAGCTCACCGCCACCAACCACCACACCCCCTCAGCTAGATGTGGTCGATATGACCACGCGCTTTGGTAGCTTCACCGCTCTCGACAAAGTCTCTCTCACGCTAAAACCTGGTACCGTTCACGCCCTACTCGGAGAAAACGGCGCAGGTAAAAGCACCCTCGTAAAGTGCGTCATGGGATTCTATCAGCCCACCGCTGGCGAAGTCCGCATCGACCACACACTCAGCAGTATCAAAAGCCCCAAAGATGCCCATACTCACGGCATTGGGATGGTGTACCAGCACTTTACGTCTATCCCTGCGATGACGGTGGCCGAAAATCTCGTACTCTCTCGCTACAGCAATCAAACAATCATCAACTGGAAAAAAGAGTTTGAGGAACTGCGTGCTTTTATCGCCAGCTCACCCTTTCAGATAGAGCTAGAAACGCCCGTTGCCGAACTCGCGGCAGGGCAAAAGCAAAAGCTGGAAATTCTCAAACAGCTATACCTCAAAAGCAGAATTTTAATTTTGGATGAGCCAACCTCTGTGCTCACACCCACCGAAGCCACAGAAGTCCTTGGCCTACTAAAGGAAGAAGCCGTTAAGCAAAATCTCAGCATTTTACTCATCACCCACAAGTTTCGCGAAGTGCAGGCCTTTGCAGATGAAGTCACGATTTTGCGCAAGGGAAAGCTAGCAGGACAAGGGCTAGTCAGCGAACTTTCTGTAGAAGCGATGGCAGCCATGATGCTGGGCAAAGCGAGAGAAACAAAATCTGTTGCCAAAGAGAAACAAACCGAACAAACCCCTGTGCTCTCCATCGAAAATATCCAGGCAAAAGGAGAGAATGGGCTGCGGGCAGTGGCAGGGGTAAGCCTCACGGTTCACACAGGTGAAATTGTCGGTATTGCAGGCGTCTCGGGCAATGGCCAAAAGGAGCTAGTGGAGGTTCTTTCAGGGCAAAGATCGCCCAGTGAAGGCACGCTCAAAGTTAACGGCGCGCCCTACACGGCCACCCGCGAAGAAATGGCTCGCCATCAGGTGTATGCCCTGCCAGAAGAACCCCTGCGTAACGCCTGCGTACCCAATATGAGCGTGGCCGAAAACATGGCTTTGCGCACCTTTGACCGCCCACCACAGGCCAAATGGAACTGGCTGCTGCTGCTCAAGGCAATTCGCCAAAGCGCTCAGTCCCTGATTCAAACGTTCTCAGTCAAAACACCGTCTGCCGAAACGCCTGTAAGCCATTTATCGGGAGGCAACATCCAGCGCACCGTCCTCGCCCGCGAACTCTCTTCGGCCTCCGTTAAGCTCCTGATCGCCGCAAACCCTTGCTTCGGGCTAGACTTTGCGGCGGTGGACTTTATTCACGAGGCCATTGTAGAAGCGCGCAATCGAGGCGTGGCCATTTTACTCGTGAGTGAAGATCTCGATGAGCTGTTGGCGTTGTGCGATCGCATCCTCGTCATCAGCGACGGCAAATTTGTATACGAAAGCGACACCACCCATGCCGACCTCACCCTCATTGGCCAGCGAATGGCCGGCCACTAAGCCCATTGTCCTCACCGATCTATTTACCCTAGCAAACAGCCCAGAACGAATAGATTGGCAACCCTTTCGCCCCGGCGTAGCTATTCACATGCTCTACGGTAAGCGCACCCAAGGCCCGTCCGCTGCCCTGCTAAAGTACGCACCCGGTGCAACTGTACCCACTCACGAGCACACCGGCTACGAACACATCGTAGTGCTATCGGGCTCGCAGCAAGATCATCAGGGAACGCATCTTGCAGGCAGCCTCGTAATTAATCCACCGGGTACCCATCATGACATCGTCAGCCCTGACGGCTGCATTGTCCTCATCATTTGGGAGAAACCTGTCACCCTACGCGAGGAGAACAGCTAAGTGCCTCACATCGTCGCTCAGCCCTACAACTACGAACTACCGAACAATCTTAGCCATGTAGCGCTTGTCATCATCGACATGCAAAAAGACTTTTTAGAACCCGGCGGCTTCGGCGACATTCTCGGTAATGACGTTTCACTACTGCAGGCAATCATTCCAACCGTAAAGCAGCTACAAAAGACCTTCAGATCTCACGGCCTTAGTATCATCCAAACCAAAGAAGGCCATCGCCCCGATCTCTACGACTGTCCACCATCTAAAAGAAAAAGAGGAAAAGGCAATCTCACAATCGGCGACCCAGGCCCCATGGGCCGAATTCTGGTCTTGGGCGAACCCGGAAACGAGATTGTTGAACCGCTCGCACCGTTGGCCAGGGAGTTAGTGATTGCTAAGCCAGGGAAGGGAGCTTTTTACAATACCAAGCTGAATAGAGTATTGCGATCGCACAAAATCACCCATCTCATTTTCACAGGGGTCACCACCGAAGTGTGCGTACAGAGCACCCTACGCGAAGCCAACGACCGAGGCTATGAGTGTCTTTTGGTTGAAGACGCCACCGAAAGCTATTTCCCCGAGTTCAAGCAAGCCACCCTGGAAATGGTACGCGCCCAAGGCGGCATCGTCGGCTGGACGGCCACAGCAGAGCAAGTACTTTCCGGTCTAGAAACAGCTATATCCAACAATTAGTCTCCGGTGGCTGAGCGTAGCCATAACGCCAAAGGCGTAGCAAAGCTAAGCAAAGCCTTTCCGCATCACCGTGTCGCGTAGTTCACCACGCACACGGTGCCATAGGTAGCATGGTCACCACACCCCGTGCCCGCCACTGCCCAATTCGGTGCAAAAATATTTGTACGAAGCCCACGGCTTGGCACCCCGTCATCCACAATCAAATTCATCACCACCTGCTCAGCCGACTGCGCACCGTAAGCAATATTTTCACCAATGGCTGTGTTCTCCACACCAAACTGACTCAGGCGCTGTGAAAAGCTTGTCCCATCCGATCCTACGTGCCCTGTTGCACCACCACGCTGATCTCGCGCATGAGACTTAGCAGCTCTGGCGACCTGCGTAGAAGCATCTAGCGCCCCCATCGCTGGCTGCTGCCGTAAAAATGCGATCGCTTCTTCCACAGCCCCTCGTCCTTCACGAGTTGTCAGCACACAGTTCTGCCCACAGCCATGAATGATATGGCCATCCGCCGTCATGCTACTGAGATACGCTTCCAAAACAGGAATATAGCTCTGTGGATTTTGCCGCACGCGGTTGTGCTCTGCCAAAATCTGCTGCTCCAGCGTCGACCAGTCTGGCCGAAGCGCAATTTGCGCCTGCGCAGAACTACCCACGGAAACATCCATAGAAGAGACAACAGTCTCAACTGTTGAATCGGGCATTGAATCGGGCATTGAGTCGGGCGTGAAAGATACTGAAACTTGAGGAAAATTACTGAGGACGACGGCAGATAATGCGGTCGTTACCAACAACTTACATTTTCTCTGTAGTCGTTGATACAAACGGAACTCGAACATCTTTTAAGTACCCAATGGCTCTTAAAAGAGAATTCCCGCACGCAGTATAAAAAATACTACATCTTACTCAGTACAAGCAGATTCCTTACGAAGTCACACGGATCTGACAGCACTGACTGGCAATGTGACAGTTAAAACAACAGATATACAGAGAAGACCGATAGAGTAAACGAGAGAACAGACTACCTAGTAAGTCACTCTCAGCGTATTCTGGCTATCTATCGCCATTGTTCCACCGCAAATCAACAAATCATCCCAAACCAAAGACCCATAGCCACGGCCCATCTCAACAGTAAGGTCAACCGTACAGCTGTTACCTTCGGCGATCGCAATTTCACGCGTCTCGCCCACAGCTAGGGCCCCACCCAAAATATCCACGCCCGCTACCTTCAGCGACGCCAGCGCCACCGAGCCATTGTTCACCACGCTCAGCTGGCGACTAATCTTGGCATAGTTCACCACGCACACGGTGCGAATAGTCGCATGGGGTCCGCAGCCTGCCCCCGCCGTCGTCCAGTCCGGCTCAAATATATTAATCCGGTGCCCTCTATCGGCCACGCCATCGTCCACAATCAGGCTGACCAATACCTCCTGTGCACTGGTCGAGCCGTAGTCAATATTTTCTCCAACGCTGCTGAATTCTATGCCTGCCATGCTGAGGCGCTGCGTCGATCGATTGCCCTGCGCATCTACATGGCCAATGGCACCATTGCGCTGTGCTTGGGCATGAGATTTAGCAACGTTGGCGATTTCGCCGGAGTATTCTACTGGGCCAACCGGGGGCTGGGTTTGTAAGAATGCGATCGCTTCTTCCACTGCTGCCTGGCCTTCATTGGTCACCAGCGTACAGTTCGCCCCACACCCACCCGGAATGTCGCCATCTCTATCCATCGAAGCCAAATACGCTTCCAAAATAGGAATATAGCTCTGCGGATTTTGCCGGACACGGCTATGCTCAGCGATAATTTCGCGCTCTACTGCGCTCCAGTCTGAGGGGGCTATCTGTGCATGAGCCAGTTTCTCTCCTGGCTGACCTAATGCTGTTGCCAACAGGGTGATAGAAGTGGCCATCGCTAGGCGACGCCATGACAGGTTTAGAGGGGTCCGTAGGGCTGTCAGCATAGTCAATAATTGTCTTCCTATAGATATCTTTCATAAGTTGTTGCCATCTTATATGGGCAAATCAGTGAGCTTTGGCCATTGCCAGACAGTTACTACCTGCTGGCCAAACTGTCCGGTGATAATTGACACCCATATAAAGCTCATCAATCGCGTCCGAAGGCGGTGAATGCATCAACTCAAATTAGCTTTTCTGTAGTGACAGGGGAGTGACCGGATGAAAATTGCAAACACCAAAAAAAGAACTCGTGGGAATAATCACAAGTTCTTTTTTTTGTTGTCAGTTTTGGCTGTGCGGGGAGTTATGCCATAGCAGGCGTTGCAGATTTTGGGCGAGAGCGTTTGCGATCGCTCATTCTCACCCCGCCCACCATTTCATACTCATCGCTATCATGGTCAAATTTCATCGCCGCGCCCAGCAGTATTTGCTTGGAGAGGCGAGCGAGTTCTTTTTCTAGCCGTTCAAACTCATTGCCCGCAGCAGCTGTCTGAGATTTCAGCTTGTTGTAGTCTTCTAGCTGGTTGAGGGTTTCTTTTAGCTTGGCTTCTACGGTAGCTGTAGAGCATCCGTTGCCTAGGTCTAGCTTTTCGTTGATGGATTTCATACCGGCAAGGCGGCTTCGGGCTTGAGTGATGATTTCAGATTTCTTTTTGGCACGCACCATGATGATGGTCTCCTAAATATATGAGAGAAAGATTGCAGCCAAGATTTTGTTGCTTCTTCGTTAACAGAAGAGGGCAAGTCATCCGGCTGTATTCACAGTGCCCGGTAGCGCGTGTAAAAAATGCAAGATTGTCTCTGTAGAAGTACGAGAAAATTTAGATTCCGGAATATTTTTGTCTTTTTTGTGCTCGTAAAGCTACGGAAATCATAGAAGTCATTTACACTTCAAAAAGTAAGGATAGAAAGCATTCTTATCCGAACGCTTAGGCAAACTTGCCTGGCTCTTGGGCAAGTTTATCCAGCGCTTAGGCAAACTTGTTTGGCTTTTGGAGAAGCTTGTCTAGCGCTTAGGCAATCTTGCCTAGCGCTTAGACAAGCTTGTAAGCCTCTTAAAATAACTGATTGACTCTGTGGGGTGTACGGTCAGGGGCTCAGCCAAGATTGATTAACGATCAGAATAGTTCTTAGTGAAGCTTTTCATCGTTTGCTGACTACCTACGCTAGCCAAGGTTGAAGTGCTCTGAGAAAATGAGGATACTTGTAAAAATCGTTGCCCCCTGCCGACAGCATGACGCAAAGTATGACCCGAGATGAGCTGATTGCATTGATAGATCAGGCTGCTGAGGAAGGGTGGACGGAGTTGGATTTATCAGGGAAGGGGTTGACGGACATTCCTGAGGCGATCGCTCGGCTCTCCAACCTCACTACGCTTTACCTATATAACAATCAAATCACTGAGATTCCTCAGGCCATCGCTCAGCTCTCCAACCTCACAGAGCTTTCCCTACATAGCAATCAAATCACTGAGATTCCTCAGGCCATCGCTCAGCTGAAGAGTTTAAGGAGTCTCGACCTTCGCCACAATCCGCTACCTATCCCCACAGAGACATTAGCTTATTCAAAAAAAGAGGGCTTTAGAACAGTTTTTCCGCCTGAAAAACTGTTCAATTACCTCCAAGAACTTCGCAGCGGCGAAAAGCGTCAGCTCAACGAAGCTAAGCTTCTCCTCATCGGCCAAGGCAGCGTCGGTAAAACCTCCCTCATCAATCGCCTCCTCTACAACCGCTACAATCCCAACGAATCCCAAACCGACGGCCTCAACGTCACCGAATGGCCCCTCGAAGTCAACAGCAAAACTATCCGCCTAAACGTGTGGGACTTCGGCGGCCAAGAAATCTACCACGCCACCCACCAATTCTTCCTCACCAAACGCAGCCTCTACATCCTCACCTGCAACTGCCGCACCAGCGAAGACGCAAACCGCCTCGAATACTGGCTCAAGCTCATCAAAAGCTTCGGCGGCGAATCACCCGTCCTCATTGTCGGCAACAAAGCCGACGAACAGCCGCTCGACATCAACCGCAAAGCCCCCCGCGACCAATACCCCAACATCAAAGCCATCATCGAAACCTCCTGCGCTACCGGCCAAGGCATCAACGAGCTACGAGAAAAAATCACCTACGAAGTCTCTCAGCTCTCCGCCGTTTACAACCTGCTTCCCCTCACCTGGTTCCAGGTAAAAGAACAGCTAGAAGCCATGGATCAAGACTTCATCAGCTACCCGCAGTACACCAACCTCTGCTGCCAGCAAAAAGTAACGGAAGAACAAAGCCAAGAACAGCTCATAGACCTCCTCCACAACCTCGGCCTGGTCCTCAACTTTCGCGATCACCCCATCCTCAAAGACACCAACGTCCTCAACCCCGACTGGGTTACCACCGGCATCTACGCCATCCTCAGCGACGACACCCTCAAAACCCAAAACAAAGGCATCCTCACCTGCGACGACCTCACCCGCATCCTAAATCCCCAGCGCTACCCCACTAAGCGCCACCCCTACCTCACCGAGCTAATGCAAGAATTCCAGCTCGGCTTCCCCCCCAACCCAGCCCTGCCAAACGGCCCACCCCAAAAATTCCTCCTCCCCGGCCTCCCCCCCCAAGAAGAACCAGAAAACACACACACCCAAGGAGAACAAAACGGCGACACCTTACAGCTCCAATACCACTACAAAGTACTGCCAGACAGCATCCTCTCCCGCTTCATCGTGCTCGCCCACGAAGACATCCACCAGCAAATCTACTGGCGCAGCGGCGTCATGCTCCACTACCAAGACGGCAACGAAACCTACAACATCGCCCGCGTAAAGTCCGATCCCGAAGACCAAAAAATATTCATCACCATCAGCGGCCAAGACAACACCCGCCGCACCTTCCTCGCCATGCTGCGCAAAACCTTCGACACCATTCACAAAAGCTTCACCAGCCTCGACGTCACCGAATGGGTTCCCGTCCCCGACCACCCCGAACACCCGCCACTCGACTATCAGGAAATGCTCGGCCTAGAAAAAATGAGCATCCAAGACTACCCCATCGGCAAACTCGGCATCCGCGTCAACATCCGCCAGCTTCTGGATGGCTACGAACTTCTCGAAACTCGTCAAAAACGCCGCCGCGACGAACGCAGAAAAGAAGGGTACAACGACGAAGACATGATCGGTAAAGGCTATCGCGATATCATCATAAAAAACGAAATTCATAACAGCAACAATAACCAACAAACACAAGGCGACAACAAACCTATGAGCACCACCATCCACCAACACGGCCAAGGCGACAACATCGGCGGCGACAAAGTCCTCGGCGATAAGATTGGCACCCAAATCAACAACAGCACCGACCTCGCCCAAGCCACCCGCGACATCAAAGCCCTCTTCGCCGAACTCGACCAACGCCACGACAAAACCACCCCCAGCGGCCAAATGATGATCGCCGCCAAAACCGTCGAAGCCATCGAAGGCGACCCCACCATCAAGCAGCGCCTCATCAACGCTGTAAAAGAAGGCGGCGCAGCTGCCATTGAAGAGACTATTAAGCACCCTGCTATAAAACCCGTTGTCGCTGCTCTCAAAGGCTACATGGATGCATAGAACAAAAATTCAAATGATTTTTCCAAGTGCTTTTCACAGGAACCTGTAATTAGAATGAGCAGAAAAGACTTATTCCATGAATCCGTCAAACGTGGACTTGAAAAAGAGAAATGGCATATTTCCAACGATCCCTTAAAGCTAGAATGGGAAGATTACAAAGTAAAAATTGATCTCGCTGCTGAGCGATTAATCACTGCCGAGAAAGGCGAAGAAAAAATTGCCATCGAAGTCAAAAGCTTCATCAGTGCATCTCCTATCAGCGATTTTCATGTCGCTTTAGGGCAATTTCTCAACTACAGGATGATGTTGGAAATTAAAGAGCCAGATCGAGAGCTTTACTTGGCTGTTCCTTTGGAGATATACAACACCTTTTTTCAAGGTCCATTTTTGAAAGCTGTGACAGAACGGTACAAATTAAAGATAATTGTGTATGAGCCTACGCTGGAGGAAATCGTTCAATGGATAGAGTAGACAGCTATCGCACAGCCATTCAAACGTTGCTAGAGCAGCACAGTGACCCTAAAGATCCCAACGAAGACATTGAAGATCAGCTTTTCTTCGATACCACTCGCGACCATTATCAGCTCATGCGGGTAGGCTGGAACCACCTAAAACGCACCTATCACACAGTGCTGCACTTCGATATCAAAGACGGCAAAGTTTGGCTTCAGCAAAACACGACCGACAGCGACGTAGGCCAAGAACTGATTGACTTAGGCGTTCCGAAAGAAGACATCGTCCTCGGCCTACATCCGGCTTACAAGAGACCATATACAGGATACGGCGTTGCTTAAACTTCTCCCTGCTGATGTAGCGTGAAGTTGATGTCTTAGTAGATCAACCAGTCAAAAGCTGGCTCTAGCAGCGTTACTATGAAATGGAAAATGCACTCAGCTCTTTAGATGAATTATCGAAACTACATCACAATCGAGCAAAATAAAAGGGGCGGAAAGCCCTGTGTGCGTGGCCTACGAATTACGGTTTACGAAGTCCTTGAGTATTTAGCTTCTGAAATGACCGAAGCAGAAATTCTCGATGATTTCCCTGACCTAACGAGAGAAGACCTAAAAGCTTGCATCGCTTATGCAGCAGATCGTGAGCGTCGATGCATGATTGCGCCTATCTCTGCATGAGATTACTATTCGATGAAAACCTATCGCCAAAGTTGCCAACCCGCCTAGCAGATCTCTTCCCAGGATCTCTTCATGTTCGAGATGTAGGAATGAAAGCGACGATTGACCCTACCGTCTGGGACTATGCCAAAAGTCACAACTTAATAATCGCCTCGAAAGATGCAGACATGCACGATCTGAGCTTGGTGTTTGGTAATCCACCAAAAGTTATCTGGATTCGTCTTGGCAATTGCTCAACATCTCAGGTAGAAAATTTACTCCGCCGAGATTTTGATGCAATAAAATTATTTTCTGAAGATAAAAACCTATCACTGCTAGCACTGTCATGATGCGAATTGCATAAATACAGTCACAGGAATTTTCTGACTTGCAATTGATATTACAGGTATGATCTTTTGTCCGGCTTTGCCACGATAATGGGCAAGTTGCTTTCGCATTTTTCCACACCACATGACTGACGCCCCCGAAAATAATCAAAGCCCTGAACAAAAGCTATACGAGGGCAAAGCCAAAATCATCTACGCCACAGATGATCCAGAAGTGCTCGTCACCTACTTTAAAGATGACGCCACCGCCTTCAATGCGCAAAAGAAGGGGCAGATTGCCAATAAGGGCATCATTAATTGCAAAGTGACGACCCACTTATACGGTCTGCTAGAGAAAGCAGGTGTAGCAACGCACTTGCTCGAAACGACCAGCGACAGAGAAATGCGCGTCAAGCGGGTCGACATCGTCCCGATAGAAGTCGTCGTCCGCAACATCGCCGCTGGCAGCATCACCAAGCAAACCGGCATCCCCCTAGGGACAAAACTAGAACCGTCCATAGTGGAGTTCTACTATAAGAACGACGACCTGGGCGACCCGCTGCTCACGCGCGATCGCATCGCCGCCATGCAGCTCACCACCCTCACCCAGCTAGACGCCCTCGCCGCAAAAGCCCAAACCGTAAACCGCGTTCTCACCAGCTTCTTCGCCAGCTGCGGCATCACCCTTGTAGACTTCAAGCTCGAATTTGGCACCGATTCTAACGGCACTCTCCTCCTCGCCGACGAAATCAGCCCAGATACCTGCCGCCTATGGGACACCACCGAACCCGACGAGAAAAAGCGCGTCATGGACAAAGACCGCTTCCGTCAAGACCTCGGCGACGTTGCCGAAGGGTATCAGGCCGTTTTAGAGCGAATTATCACCCAAATTTGATTGCCCTGCCATTGCCTTGCCATTGCCTCACCCTTGCCTTCTCCTGTGGCACAGGTACAGAAGTACCTACAAACGTGCAGCCTGCCGTTCTGGCACAGCCAATTCTAGGCTGAGGTTTGAGAGTGCGGTAGTATTTTTTGAAATTGATTTAATCGACGTCTAAGAATTATTAGACATCGCTATGATTGTGCTCGCTCAAGCACCTAACCTATGGCAATTGAGCGAGCACAATCATGTGTGAGGAATGAACATCTATTAAGGATCCACTGGTTATGCGTGTTTCACCGGCTCTTTTGGCCTGTTTTAGCTTAGTCGCAATCTCGGGCTTACCCAGCCAAGCCGCTGACACTTCTAACTTGGCCGACAGCGCCTCAGCGTCGGAAACCAGTCCTCAACTCACCAATGATCCAACCAAGGCTAATCCAACCGAGGCTAATCCAACCGAAGCTAATCCAGCCGAGGCAAACAGCTCCGCCGCAGTGGCCGTAAGTCCTGTCATCACAGTGCCTACTGCCGAAACAACCTTTTCACCGGTTGTAGAAACTACCGCAGACGGCCCCACCTTCGATCAGCTACTCTCCGGGGTCGTCAACCGGAACGCATCACCCCTGCTCTCACAGGCAGACGAAGCCGAAGTCCCCCCTGCTACCGGCATTGATACCGAGCCCGACTCTGCTGCACCCACCATTCTGCCTACCCCTGCAGGCTCGGACGACGCAGTACCCATCACTCCTGCACCAGAAGCGGGCGAGCCTACAGGCATAGAAGACGGTGAAATAGAAGCCGACGAAAGCACTCCTGTAGAAGCCGTACCCAACCAAACCGGCCAGCCAACGGATGAAGACGCCGCTGACGCCGAACCCGAAGAAGCCCGCGTACTGGTTGCAGAAGTGGACGTGGTATCGACCAACCCGAACCGCCCGCTAAATGCAGAGCTAATCGACGCCGTATATAACGCGGTAGAAACCTCTCCCGGTCGTACCAGCACCCGCACCCAGCTGCAAGAAGACATCAACAGTATCTTTAGCACCGGCTTTTTCTCCAACGTTCGCGCCGACCCCCAAGACACCCCGCTCGGCGTAAAAGTAGTGTTCTCCGTAGAGCCCAACCCTGTGCTCACCAACGTAGATGTCCGAGGTCGACAGGTACTCGAAGACGAAACCGTTGACGAAATCTTTGGCGCGCAGTACGGCGAAATCCTCAACCTCAGAGACTTTCAAGACTCTGTACTAGACCTCAACGACTGGTACCAGGACAACGGCTACGTCCGCGCCAACGTCACCACCGCCCCCCCAATCGGCGACGACGGCACCGTCACCCTGATCGTGGCCGAAGGCGAAATCGAATCGATTGAGGTGCGCTACATTACGGCCGATGGTGAAACCACCGACGAAGACGGCGACCCAATCAGCGGCAGAACCCGCGACTTCATCGTCACCCGAGAATTTGAAACCGAGCCCGGCGACGTCTTTAGAGAAAGCGAAATTCAGCAGGATGTCGGTCGCGCCTTCGGCCTCGGCATCTTTGAAGACATTCGTCTATCGCTAGATCCTGGCGATGAAGATCCTCGCAAAGTAAAGCTCATTGTCAACGTGGCCGAAAGAGACACCGGTTCTGTCGGTGCTTCCCTAGGTTTCAACCTGCGCGGCGACCTCTTCGGTCAACTCAGCTACAACCAAGATAACTTTGGCGGCAACAACCAACAGTTCCGCACCGAAGGGCGCGTCACCACTAGCGGCGACTTTCTATTCGACGTCAGCTTCACCGACCCTTGGATTGCCGGCGATCCCTACCGCACGTCCTACACCGCCAGCCTATTCAACCGACGGGCGACGTCGCTCATTTTTGACAATGGAGAGATAGATGTTGATTTGCCCAATGGCGACACCCCAAGACTCAACCGGTTGGGCACAGGACTAAGCTTTAGCCGCCCGCTAGACAATGGACTGTCGCTGTCTTTGGGAGCGCAGTATGAGCGGGTAGCGCTGCTAGACGGTGACAGTGACGTAACGCCGCGTGATGAGCTAGGCAACTTACTCACCGCCAGCAACAACGGCCGCGACGACCTGCTCACCGTGCAGTTTGGCGCAGTGCTCGACCGCCGCGACAATCCGTCGGCGCCCACCAGTGGTAGTCTCTTTCGCCTAGGCACAGAGCAGTCTGTCCCTGTGGGCAATGGCAGCATTTTCTTCAACAAAATACGCGGTAGCTACAGCCAGTACGTACCCGTAGGCTTCTTTGGCAACAGCGGCCGCGAAACCATCGCCTTCAACCTTCAAGGGGGAACGGCGATTGGCGAAATTCCACCTTATGAGGCCTTCCCACTCGGTGGCGGTAACTCTGTACGCGGCTTTGAAGAAGGCGCTGTGGGCTCTGGCCGTTCGTTCGCGCTGGGCACAGTAGAATACCGCTTCCCACTGTTCAGCGAATTCTTGAATGGTGCATTCTTTGCCGACTACGGTACAGACTTTGGCTCTGGCTCTTCAGTCCCAGGCGATCCAGCAGGGGTTCGTGGCAAGCCTGGGGATGGGTTTGGCTATGGCGCAGGCGTCCGGGTACAAACGCCGCTGGGCGCACTACGATTGGACTATGGCTTGGCCGACGATGGCGGCAGTCGCTTCCACTTTGGTTTTGGAGAACGATTCTAATGGTCAAGGCTTCGCTGGCATCTGGTGCAGAAACGACTGTGGATAGTGCACCAGACGGTGCGTCAAACGGTGCAGCACAGGCACAGCAGCGCACGCTAGGTGCGCCAGCGATCGCATCTGGAATCGGCCTACACCTCGCCCAGCAAACCACCGTAAAGCTGATCCCCGCTGAACCCAACGCAGGTCGCTACTTCGTCCGCAGCGACCTGGCCAACCCCGTTGCCATCCCAGCCACAGCCGCCCACGTGGTGCAAACCCAGCTCTCCACTGAGCTAGGCGCGCCCTCAAGTGATGATCCCTCAACACAGCAAACGGTACGAACCGTAGAGCATTTGCTAGCAGCGCTAGTAGCTCTAGATATAGACAATGTCCGCATCGAAATCGATGGACCAGAAGTGCCCTTGCTCGATGGATCGGCAAAAGAATGGATGGCGGCGATCGCACCCGTTGGCATTCAGCCTCAGTCTGCGCCAAAGATAAAGCAATCACCCATTACCGAACCCATCACAGTCCACGCCGAAGACGCCTGGGTCGCCGCCTTCCCCAGCCCCACCTTACGATTCACCTACGGCATCGACTTCGAGCTAGCCGCCATTGGCAACCAGTGGCACAGCTGGTCACCCACGCCTGGCAACATGGCCGACAGCTTCGCAACCGAAATCGCCCCCGCGCGCACCTTCGGCCTCGCCCACCAAATCGACTACCTCAGAAGCAAAGGCCTCATCCAAGGCGGCAGCCTCGACAACGCCCTCGTCTGCTCCCACGAAGGCTGGGTAAACCCACCCCTGCGCTTCGACAACGAACCCGCACGGCATAAGATGTTGGACTTAATTGGTGACTTGGGTCTGGTGGGTTGCCTGCCCGTTGCGCATTATGTAGCCTACAAGGCGAGTCATACGCTGCACGTAGAATTGGCGAAGCGACTAGCCTCTGGCACCGTCTAATGGCAAAATCGTGAGGGGCTTAAACAAGCTTCATTAATTTTTCAGCTTTGCCAATACGATTTGATGTCCTATGCCAACTAGTGCTCCCGTCCCGACTGAGGCTGCCACCCCAGCGTCTTCAAAACCGGCTTCAGCAAAAGTCGATGATGGCGGTGAGCCAGACAATACACCCGCAGAAAATAGCAAAACAACCTACACGCTCGAAGAAATTCAGCAGCTGCTGCCCCACCGCTACCCCTTTGCCCTAGTCGATCGCATCATCGACTACGTGCCCGGTGAAAAAGCAGTCGGCATCAAAAATGTCACCTTCAACGAACCCCACTTTCAGGGGCACTTTCCAGGGCGTCCGCTCATGCCTGGGGTACTGATTGTTGAGTCCATGGCTCAAGTCGGTGGCATCGTACTCAGTCAATTACCTGGGGTTGATGGCAGACTCTGTGTGTTCGCCGGCATTGATAAAGTCAAATTCCGTCGGCCCGTGGTGCCTGGCGATCAGCTCATCATTACGACCGAGTTAATTACGATTAAGCGAATGCGCTTTGGCAAGATGAAATCCAGAGCAGAAGTCGACGGGCAGCTAGCCTGTGAAGGAACACTGATGTTTTCGGTGGTAGATTGATTACGCTTATGTGCTCTACTCGTTCAGTGGCTTGGCTGGAGGCATGGTTTTGACAACTACTCTGATTCATCCGACTGCGGTTATTCATTCTGGCGCTCAGGTTCACTCCAGCGCCAGCGTAGGCCCCTACGCCGTTATCGGTGAAAAAGTCACTATCGGTGCAGATACCACCATTGGGGCCCATGCGGTCATTGAGGGCAACACGCAAATTGGCGATCGCAACCGCATCTTCCCCCACGCGGCCATCGGCCTAGAGCCGCAAGACCTCAAATACGACGGCTCCATGAGCCTAGTAGAAATTGGCAACGACAACGCCATCCGCGAGTGCGTCACCATCAACCGCCCCACTCGCACTGGGGAAGTCACCCGCATCGGCAACCACAACCTGCTGATGGCCTATGCCCACGTCGCCCACAACTGTGAACTGGGCGATCGCGTCATCATCGCCAACTCCGTCGCCCTTGCTGGCCATGTCGAAATCGAATCCCACGCCCGCATCAGTGGCCTAGTAGGTGTACATCAGTTCGTACACATCGGCGCCTACGCTATGGTCGGCGGCATGAGCCGCATAGAGCGCGACGTACCGCCCTACACTATGGTAGAAGGCAATCCCTCGCGAGTGCGCGGGCTTAACCAAGTATTGCTCAGCCGCTCAGGAATTGCGAAAGAAGAAGACGGCCAAGTATACAAAGGCCTCAAAGAAGCCTTCCGCATTCTGTATCGCTCAGGACTGACACTCGAAGAAGCCATCAGTAAGCTAGAGGCAATTTCGGGCAATGACCGCGTGCGTCATCTGTACGAATTTTTGCAGGCGTCGGTTCAGGAAAAAGGTAGACGGGGACCAGTACCGGGGCGGAAACGATGAAACCCATAAACATCTTCATCCATACCGGCGAAGTCTCCGGCGACTTGCAGGGCGGATTGCTCGTGCACGCCCTCAAGCGCCAAGCCGAAAAGCGCGGCCTCAACATCGCCATTACCGCAGTCGGCGGCCAGCAAATGGCCGACGCCGGAGCCAACGTCCTGGTCAACACCGTGCGCCTCAGCGCCATCGGCCTCCTAGAAGCCCTGCCCTACTACATCAAAGGACGCGGCCTGCAAAAGCAGATCAACAAATACCTGCTAGAAAATCCACCCGACCTCATGGTGCTGCTCGACTACATAGGCCCAAACGTCCCTGTTGGTAAGTTCATTCGCAAAGAACTCCCAAGCACACCCATCGCCTACTACATCGCACCGCAGCAGTGGGTATTTGCTACCAAACGCGATACCCAAAACATCCTAGACGTCACCGATAAGCTGCTGGCTATCTTCCCCGAAGAAGCCAAATTCTACAAAAAAGCCGGTGCCAACGTTCGCTGGGTCGGCCATCCATTGGTCGACATCTTAGCTGAGCCGATGAGCAAACAAACCGCCCGCGCCGAGCTCAAAATTGCCGAAGACGCGCAGATCATCACCCTGATGCCCGCCTCCCGTAAGCAAGAGCTGCACTACATCATGCCCATCATGTTTGAGGCCGCTGCCTACATTCAGGCGCAGCAGCCCAAGGTAAGATTCCTCATCCCCGTCTCCCTGCCCGACTTTCGCGATGACATTTCCACCACGGCCGATAGCTACGATCTCAACGCGCGCCTAGTAGACAAAGCCGATGGGCAAAGAGCGATCGCAGCCGCCGACGTCGTCATCAACAAATCCGGTACTGCCAACTTAGAAGTCGCCCTGATGAACGTGCCGCAGGTCGTCACCTACCGGCTAAGCAACCTCACCGGCTTCATTGCCAAATACATCGTTCGATTTACCGGCGACTACGTTTCGCCCGTAAACCTAATGGAGAACCAGCCCATCGTACCAGAGCTATTACAGTGGGATGCTAAGCCCGAAGCCATTAGTGAAGCGGCCCTTACCCTACTCACTGACGAAGACAAGCGCCAAAAAATGATTGCAGGCTACGCGCAGATGCGACAGGCGATGGGAGAAGTGGGCGTGTGCGATCGCGCCGCTAACGAACTTTTGGATATGCTCCCAAATTAATCCAATTTCACCAGAAAGTGGACAAATATTAACGGGCCCGCGCCTCATATGTTCTACACTGGGGCAGAAAATAATGAAGCCTGTAAGACAAAATGGCTAGGCAGCAGGCGACAGGAGGAGAGCGTGGAACTATCAGAACTATTTAGACAGGCCGGCATTGTCAGGTGGCCCCTGCTCTTTTTGTCAATTTTGGCACTGGGCACCATCATTGAGCGGATTTGGTTCTGGTCAAAGGTTTTGACCCGTGAGCGAGAAGTCGCCGGGCGTGTACTAGAAGCCGCCCGGCGCGAATGGAGTGCGGCAACTCAGCTCTCTCAGCGCGCTTCTAAGCTGCCAATGGGTCGCTTCCTATTCTCTGCGCTCAAGCTAAAAGATCAAGACCCTGAAGTATTTCGCCTCGCCCTAGAAACCTCGGCCAGCGAAGAGCTAGCCGCCATGCGTCAAGGCGAAAAAGTTCTAGAAGCCGTCATTGCCATCTCGCCACTGCTCGGCCTGCTCGGCACCGTAGTCGGCCTCATCAAAGCACTCGGATCGGTAGATCTCAACGCATTGGGTGTGAGCGATGCCACACCCGGCGCAGCCATCGGCATCAGTACTGCGCTGACAAGTACTGCCATCGGCCTAGTCATTGCAATTGTTAGCCTGGCCTTTTACCGACTATTTCAAGGCTTCGTTTTCGGGCAGGCCAAAGTCTTTCAGCTCTCAGGCAACGAGCTAGAGCTATTGTACCGCCAAGCCTGGGCCTACACAGACGGCAAACCCAGCCTACTCAGCGAAAACTTGGTTAATATTCCACCATCCCCCACCGTCGACTTACCCGAAACGCCGATTGAAAAGAAAGCGCCACCCCCAGCGACTTTTTAAATCACGCCTCTGACTGCCTCATGCCTTTAGCCTGCCCCATGCCTTTAGCCGCCCTATGAAAGTAGACATGAACGACCGTCAATCGGACGTGCAGATTGAAATTCTGCCGATGATTGACGTTATCTTTTGCATTTTGACCTTCTTTATCCTGGCGGCACTGGGCCTTTCGCGACAGCAGGCGATTGACCTGACGCTACCCTCGGTGGATAACAGCGTGCCGCTCACAGGAGATGGACGCGATCGCCTCTACATCAGCATCGACAGCGTTGGCCAGGTGTACCTAGAATCCAACCCTGTCCCCATCAGCCTGCTGCAAAACGCAGCCGCACAGTACCGACAGGAACAGCCCACCGGCACCATCGTGCTCTACGCCGCCACCAGCGCTCGCTACGAAGATGTGATTACCGTGCTGGACTTGCTTCGTTCTGTGGGGGGCGATCGCGTTGCCCTAGCCACCCTCCCCAAAGAAGCCGTCCTCGACCCCACCCAAGGCACGCCAACCAATCTAAATCAACTGGGCCAGCCAATCGCCCCTGGCCAAACCGTTCCCGGTACCGCACCCAACAGCGGAGTCCCTACTCCTGGCGGCGTGCAGGTTTCACCCGCACCATCTGGTGCCAGACCCAACCCCACAGGAACCGGCTTACCGCCTGTTTCTCCTGGCTCGTCTTCTATTCCAGTGGCTCCCCCTGTTTCTGGGAACGACGGCACACCGTAAAAAGCGCGCCGTAAAAGACGTATCTATCTTTGTTATCGGATTCCTATTTTGTTCAGTAGGTAGCCACCTTATCGAGATAAGATAGCTGAACTCAAGTAAGGGGCTATTGCCCGCATTTTTTGTAATGAAGCATACGCTTTCTGTACTGGTTCAGGATGAATCAGGCGTTTTGACCCGCATTGCCGGTTTGTTTGCCCGTCGCGGCTTCAATATCGAGAGCCTAGCCGTCGGCCCCGCCGAAGAAGCCGGCGTCTCTCGCATCACTATGGTGGTGCCAGGAGATGATCAAGTCATTGAGCAATTGGCCAAGCAGCTCTACAAGCTGGTAAATGTGCTCACCGTAGACGACATCACCGAAACGCCTAGCGTAGAGCGCGAGCTGATGCTAATGAAAGTGAATGCCGATGGCTCCAACCGAGCTGAAGTAGTCGGCTTAGCCCAGCTATTTCGCGCCCGCGTCGTAGATGTTTCAAAAGAAGCACTAACGCTAGAAGTCGTAGGCGACCCTGGTAAGCTAGTCGCCATCGAACAAATGATGAAACCCTTCGGCATTCAAGAAATTGCCCGTACGGGTAAGATTGCATTGACGCGTGAGTCTGGCGTAAACACAGAGTATCTGAAAGCGCTAGAAAGCAAAGTGTAGCTTTACACGAGGGCCACATATGCGCAAGATATGGCGCTAGGCATATTACAGGAGTGAACAAACTCAGTGAGTACGCTCATTGTGATTCAATTAGGCAGCGGCAGCCTTCAAGGCGGCTTCCCGCTGATTACTGCGCAGCTATGGGCACATCCAAATGCTTTGCCAGAGCAGTTCACTGGCTCGCTACCAGCGATGCCGCAGTTACTAATGCTCAGTCAGTCCTGGCAGGCACTATATCGAGCCCTATGTGACTACTCAGCCCCTCCGTTATCCTCAAAAACAACACCAGAAACAACAACCAGATCGCTACCCTATCAAGCTGCCGCCTTACAGCCAGATGACGGACCAGATGACGAGTCAGATGATCTGTTTGAAATTGATGAAGGTGGATTACAGCATGTCTCTAGCTACGACTTTGAATCACTTTGTCATAGCCTTAGCGAACAATTCAATCTGTGGCTGTGTTCAGCTGAATTTGGCTCGATTGAGCGACCCTTACGATCGCACCTCTCTCTCCAAGATCAGATCCGCATTGTCCTAGTCACCCAAAACGATGCTATCAGGCGACTGCCCTGGCAAAAATGGCACCTGATACAAGACTACCCAGGCGCAGAACTCGCGCTTAGCCTACCGCAATACCAGCGTCAGCAGCGCCAACGTCAGCAAGTTAGATCAGGGACTCGAACCCGACCTCGCATTCTAGCCATTTTGGGCAACGCTCAAGGCATCGATCTCACGCAAGAAGAACAATGCCTGCAACAGATACCCAATGCCGATATTGTGTTTTTGGCTCAGCCTTCCAGACAACAGTTTGATCAAGCGCTGTGGGATGCCGCAGGCTGGGACTTGCTATTTTTCGCTGGCCATAGCAGCAGCGACAGTAGTGAAATAGGGCGGCTGTATATTAATGACCAGATTAATGAACAGACAGATAATGAACAAATAGGTAGCGAACAGAAAAGTAAAAACAGTCTCACGATTGACGATATTTCTGAGGCGCTCTTAGCCGCATTAGAAAATGGCCTTCAGCTGGCTATATTTAACTCCTGTGATGGGCTGGGACTGGCCAATCAGCTAGCGCATTTGAACATTCCCCAGGTAATTGTGCTGCGAGAGCCCGTTCCCAATCGGGTGGCGCAGCAGTTTTTTCAGTCCTTTTTAGCTGCCTATGTGCAGCAAGAGCGGCCACTGTACGAGGCGGTTAAGCGATCGCGCCGCCAGCTCCAAGCTATAGAAGACGAGTTTCCAGGCGCTTCTTGGCTACCTGTGCTCTGCCAAAATCCAGCTGAAGAACCGCTTTCGTGGAAAGCACTGTGCCGTTCAACGTCCAGACAGGAAGGCAGCGCAACATCTGAGGCGTCGGTCGACCAAGCGGCATTAGGGATGAGCCGCAAAGATTATCGCGATCGCCAAATCTTTCTCAACAAAGTTCGCAATTCTTGGGTTAAAGGCGTTCTCCAAAGGTCTTTGTTCCATCAAATTATGATTACTGTTGGATTAGCAGAATATCCCCTCGCGATTAGCAATCCTGCCACTAGCACCATTGAAAAAATCTCACCGTCAGGTTATCCGCTACCGCTGGGTACTAAAGTTACAGATTACTTTGAACAATTGGGTATTGGCCGCAGCCTGCTTCTGCTAGGAACTCCAGGAGCCGGTAAAACCACTGCGCTTCTAGATATTGCTCAGTCTCTTATTCAGCGGGCCGAAGCCGAAGCAACAGAACCTATGCCGGTTGTTCTATCGCTGTCTGCTTGGCATCCCTCAAAAAAAAATACGGCTAAGCCTCCAGATGCAATGGAGCCGTCTGCCATGAGCCAGTGGCTACAGCAGTCTCTTTTCAGCTATTACCAAGTGCCTCAGCAGCAGAGCGAGCAATGGTTGCGCTCAGGTCAGCTAACATTACTCTTAGACGGATTAGACGAAGTTAATAGTAGAGATCGCGCTAACTGCATTCAAGCGATCAACCAGTTTCGTCAAGACTATACCCAGGTCGAAATGGTGATATGCACTCGCCAAAAAGCTTACGAAGCGGCCTGTAAAGAGACGGAACAATCACTAAATGTTCAAGCAGCCCTCACGCTTCAGCCACTGTCTACTGAGCAAATCGACGACTACTGCATTGCGTTAGGCGAGGCCGGTCAGCCTTTGCAGCAAATGATTGAGGCTGATGATCAGCTAAAAGCGATGATGGCTTCTCCACTCATTCTCAATATCCTTACCCTCGCCGCTGAAGAAGATGCTGATTCTTCTATGGCCAAGTCTTTTATTGCTAGCGCTTCGGCCATGTCCCCCAAGGCTCGCCGCCATTGCTTGCTTGAGGCCTATGTGCGCCGTATGCTGATTCGTCGCCAGCCTCACAGTGTAGGGAACTCAGCGTCTGAAACGTCCGCAGCGACGATCTCAGGGCTGCGCTATCTGGCTCAGCAGCTCAGTCGCACGGGGCAGTCTGTCTTTCAAATTGAAACCATTCAGCCCGACTGGTTGAGCGATCGCGATCGTCAGTATCGCTATCCTTTAATGCTTGGCCTCGTGCTAGCCAGTCTTATGAGTATTGTGCCAACAGCGGTGGGACTTTGGCTAGGAGGGATTTGGGTAGGGCTCTCCATATTCTTTAGCTGGGCAGTTGTCGGTGGCTTGCTCAGTGGCTTTATTGGAGGCAGGATAGGTGGAGTCACTGGGGGGCTGATTGGTGGCGGTCTTAGCACGGTGCTGATTGGGGTGTTTGTTCCTTATTTTTCTGTTGGGCTGATTGCCACACCGATATTTGCTATTTTTATGGGATTTATATTTGGTGCCTGTCATCATCGCATTGAACCGATTGAAGGCTTTCGCTGGTCTTGGCTGAAGGCGGGGAAGTGGCTGGTGATAGGGCTAGTAACTGGCACGGTGATTAGCTTACCGATGTGGCAGGCGGGCATCGTGGAATGGCGAGTTGTGATTGCAACGGTGGCCGGGATATTTTTGCTGCTGGGTGGGTTTACGAAGCGATCGCGCCTCAGCGGAGAAAAAAGTAGACCAAATGAGGGCATGTGGCGAACCGGGCGAAACGCTTTACATCTGGGGCTAATGGCAACGGTGATTTACGGTTTGCTCAGTACCGTGGTGTTTGCCCTAAATACGGGCGGTTCCCAAGAGAGCTTTCAGGAGAGCTGTCTTTTTGGTTTGATTGCGGGCTTGTTGATGGGCACGCTCACTGGATTGGTCGGTGCGGAAGGTTCTGGCGTCGTCTGTGTTCAGCATTTGGTGTTGCGGGTGATGCTGTGGCAGCAAAAGCGCCTGCCCTGGAACTATGCGCAGTTTTTAGACAGCTGCGCCGACCGTATCTTGCTTAAAAAAGCTGGCGGTGGCTATATTTTTATTCATCGGCTCCTACAGGAGCACTTCGCTAACTGGAGGCCCTCACCATGAACCGGCTAGCCGTAACGCGACGCCAGATGGGACTTTCTGCCGGTGCACTTGGCCTTGCGGTTGTCTCTTTTATGCTTGTTGCCAGCAGTATCGCTCGCATACGCGGCTGCCCTGCGTATTCAGCAACAGAGCCAAAATCAACAGAAGTCTCTAACGACAATCCTAATCATCTCTCGCTACTGCTCTATAATGCGCAGCTGCGACCCCGATTACTTTTTGCGACGGGTCAGAGCGATCGCGTACAACAACTGTTCCCGCTTACCGAAGGGTACGACATTCTTGTGGTGGCAGAGGCCTTTGACGACCATGCGCTCAATAAACTCAAGTCGCTCTACCCGACGGGCCATTTCAGCGCACCGCTAGGGCAAAACGAGGGACTCTCTCAAGACAGTGGCTTGTCTATTTTAAGCCAGTGGCCGATTGTGCTGAAAAGCCAGTATCAGAAAAAATTTGACGGCAACTGCACCGGCAGCAGCTGTTTTAACTATCAGGGCATTATCACCGTCGGCATTCAAAAAGACCAAGGCCCCGTTTATCACGTAATAACGGCGCAGCTTCAAGCTGGCAACAGTAGCAAAGCTCAGTCCATTCGCCAGGATCAATACGAGCAAGTCCGAGAGTTTATCGACGTTATGGAGATTCCTGAAAATGAGCCCGCCATTTTTGCCGTTAGCCTACCCATCTCTCCCCAAACCCATGCTGCCGAATACGAGGAGATGATTGAGACCATTGGCCTCATCCCTTTAAGCATTAACGGTGAGCGACAGTACAGCCTCAACTCGACCGAAAACAATCTAACAAAATCAGACATTCTTCAAACCCCAGATGCACTTTTCACGCTGGCGCAGAGCGCAGAGCAACCTCAGTCCACAACACTCCGAATTCGCCCAATGCGCACTTCAGTCGAGCAGGGATGGCGGTCTTCACCTTTGTTGTACTGGCAGTGCCCACAGCAAAATTTATCGGACCATCACGCGGTTGAGGGCCAGTTCAATTACGAAGTTATGCGCTAAATCTCAAAATCTTCTGAAACAGTTGCGCCTTGATACTGAATTTGAAGGCTGAAGCGCTGACCTACTGTGCCCTTAAATGATTTTAGCTGGATGTAGTTATCTTGATTTCGACTGGTAACCGTTTGGAGAGATTTCCCTTTTTTGGAGACTAGGGAAAGCATAATTTGGGGTGGTAGGGTGCGCTCACTCCCCGCTGGCAGCAGCTGCACCAGTATGCTAATTTTCTCATCCGCCTCAGGTAACAGCGTCAGCACCAGTGCCACCGTTATTGTGCCTACGCCCAATTCTAGGTTCACGAGTTTACCGCGCTTTAGCCCATCCGAGAGTCCCCGAGTGGCATAGGCCAGCTGCGGCTGAAGTAAGTCCCAAGATTGCCAGCCAGATTGCCAGCCTTGCGCTGTACTCGTGCCTAGCCACTCACTCAAACGAGTGCGAACGGTGGCAACAGTAGTAGAGAGCAATGCTGCTGGAGAGGTCGGATTGGAGACGATTTGAGGTAGCGGAATGGCA
The DNA here is from genome assembly GCA_050042985.1 of Phormidesmis sp. Classification (GTDB taxonomy): domain Bacteria; phylum Cyanobacteriota; class Cyanobacteriia; order Phormidesmidales; family Phormidesmidaceae; genus Phormidesmis. The sequence continues at coordinate 23,949 of JBHJIY010000059.1, forward strand.
TCGGGTGTTAGATAGCGGCAATAGTGAAGCAGGCGGCTCGGCTCCGGTTCAAACGCAGAGAGTGGAAGCGTGATGGTGTCATCTTCGTTAGCGTCTGCTTGGGACTGTATCGATTGAGTCTGTTGCATCTGGTAAAGTTGGTCGTGGCGTATTAGGCCACGCAGCCATACTTCAGATTGTTCCTCAGCCACTTCTAGCAAGATATAAAAATGAGCCGCTTTGTCCGGGTCATCAATGACGTTTGTCGGGATACTCACTTCCTCTGATAGACACTGCTCAACGACGAACAAAAACAAACGAAACTCACCCAGATGAGCCAATCTAATCTCGTGGTCCGAGAAAGTTAGCGACTCGCTTGGCGGCTGCGTATCCACTCGCTGCTCGCTAAACCAAGACTGGAAAGCCTGTTGTCCTAGCAAGTTTAGGTAATTTTTCCACTGATTCACCTCAGCATCACCCTTATCTTCTGACAGGGCCTTCGGCAGAGATTCTGACAGGGCTTTGGCCTGTTCATACTGCTGCTCTTCTAGATCGATAACGGTCGGGGAGAGTAAGGGGAAAGTCGATGGGGTTCGGTCAATAGAAGAAAACATAAGCAACAAGCGGATTAATGAGTAGGTGAGTGAGCGGTATCGAGAATAAGCAGGAGCTGTTGGGCGTATACGCTGTTGAGATTACGGTGAGAGCCTGCTTTCATTTCAGTGGCAGCAGCTTGAAAGATTTCGTCATCGGCAAAGGCTTCGAGCTGTTCGGAAAGCTGCTGTAGATAGTCGGGAGAAGGGGGCCAGGGGGCTAGATCTTTTTGTTTTACGATGACGAGAACGTGATCTAAAAACTGTTGGATTGTGCGCGATCGCACCCCATTCAAAAAATCGCCAGGATTTAAAATCCGCCTGGCCTGCTCCCAGCTACTCATGCCCAGCAAGGGCGCAATCTCCTTGAGCGACAGACCTTCTTGGTAATAGTGCTGTAGCCCAAGGGCAAATTTGTCGGCAAATGGGCCATATTTTTTACTCTTTTTGAGCTTAGCAATGCGAGCGGTGAGCGACTGCTGCAAACTCTCTTTTAGCGCAGCCATCAGCTGAGTATGAAACATGGCCAGCAGCGCTGATTCTTCTTCTGTTTCTGCCGATAGCTCTGTTGTGGGTAAATCGGATCGCAAACGAGACTGACCCGAGTCTGTGTCAAGGTACTCCAAGGATTCTCGCGATCGCCAAACATCGAACTGGCGAAGCTGGGTAGCGATTTGCCCTAGGGTTTGCAGTAACTTTTCGTGGGAGGCAAACGGCGGCTGGAGTAACCCATTGATTTCGGTAAGCTGCGGTGCGGTGGGGTTTGGGCAGCGGCCTGATTGTGAGTAACGACGGCGATCGCGTCGGTAAACGGCATGGAAGGCAGTGACGATAGTGCGATCGCGCTCAGAAAGTTGCGCCAGCTGCCGCCCTCGAACCCGATTCAGCAGGGCCCAGTCACTGAGTTTTTGAAACCCAAACTCAGCCAGATAGTTGAGCAGTTCTGGGTGCTGCTTAGTCTGTAAATAAACCCAGTTCGCTAGGCTCAGCCGCTTACCAGGTGAGAGCCGATAGGTTTGCAGCACTTCCAAGCTAAAGGCGGTGTAGTCCAGTTTTTGTCGCTCGCCCGTTTCTTGGATCACGTAGTATTCGTGGGTGTTGGAGTCTCGTGCTATGTGCGATCGCCCATCATCTGTCAGCACAAAAGGAAGCAAATCACGGTAGCTAAACTGCCCTGCTGCGCCAAACAAATTAGCCAACTTCATACAAGCCTTCAAAATAGGATGAGATACCCAGCAACGCAGACACAATCCACAAAGTGACTGTTCAAGCGGATCGGTATCGCCACCGCCACGAAAGGTCGTCAGCAGCGTGATCGACAGGCTCTGTTCGTCCTGCGCCTGTGCAGACGGCAGTTGCTGAAAAAAGGCTTGAGCAGGCACCAGTTCCTGTTTTCTATATCCAGGGCTATCAGTTCCTGGCACCATCCGACAGAGGGTCCAGAAGCGAGAAAATTCAGGCTTTGTAGCAGCCGCCATAGATTCTACAGCTCTATTAGAGTTTCGACACTAGCTATATAGGTAGCAGACTTTAGGACTTATGCGGTGGATAGGCATAGAGAAAAAAGTGCATAGGTCATTTTTACGGGCAAGTAGATAGAGCTGTCTTCAAAAGACACCTAATAATTCACTAGGAATACAGTCATGATCAGTCTGCAAAAGCAACGATTCAACAAATCATCCGATAGACCATCTGATAGTCAACGTGAAACATCCTCAATGAAGGCAAAAGCGCTGAAACTATCTTCGGTATTCCTAGGCCTTGGCCTCAGCATAGCAACCGTGCTGGGCACCGCAAGCACCGCATCTGCCGTTACCCTGAGGGATGTCCCGCTACCCCCCTCTGCTGGCTATCGGAACGCGAGCACCAATAATATCCAAGCCGAATCCGTGTATATAGACGGCAACGAAGTGAAAATTTGGTACCTCGACATCGCAGCCGGAACAACAGAAGTCTGCCTTGAGCTAGGTAATGATGTCTCTTGGTGGAAAGGCCTCAAAGTATTTGGTGCGAGCAACACGTTGCTTAGCTTTGTTGCTCGCACAGGCGAGGCTCGTAGTCGGCAGTGTGACTCCTTTTCGACAGCGGCACTTAGCAACGGAGATAGCATCGGTAGAGTAGATTTTTGGAAAGCCAAGGCATTTGGCGTGCATACCCATGTCGACACACTCAACCTCATCCCTGAGGAAGTGAATGGAAAGCAAATTGTCTTCTGGTGGGTCAGCGAGTAAGTGAGACCGCATTGCTATTCACCTCATCACCATTTAGTCGCAAGTTGTTTAACCATGCCCTATCAAACTCTCTCGCCCATCGCTTTCTCTCTAGATAACTCTCTGGCTGATAACCCTCTGGCGGATAACCTTCTAGCTGATAACCCTCTGGCAGATAGCCATCATGTCATGCAGCAACGGATGCAGCAGCTAGGCTCCATCTTGCACCTCATGATGCACTCTCCCTTACACCGCGCCTACCAGATCAAAGATCTGGAAGAACGCTTTATTCCCAGCCTGCTACACAATCAGTTTCGCTATTACGAAATCAATGGTACACCCATCGGCTTTGTCAACTGGGCCTGGCTCACCGATGAGCTAGAAAGCAAATACATCACCGGTCAATACGAGCTTTCGCTTGAAGAATGGGTCGGAGGCACCCATCTTTGGTTTCCAGAATTTATTGCACCCTTTGGCCATGCCCGCGCCATCGTGCGAGACCTGCGTACCAACATCTTGCCAAAAGGAACACCCGCCAAAGCGCTGAGAATCTCCTCAGCAGGTGAGCTGACAGGCGTCAGCAAATATCGCATTTAGGTTTGCATCTGGGCTTTAGCCCACATTTCATCTTTCTCGTTTCTTATTCTTTGCATGCATCTTCACTAAGGCCCAGATTCCAGAGGCTTCGGTGACCATTCCTACTATCGTTTTTTGAGTTTTTCATCATGGGAAAAGTAGTTCAGTCCATCAATAACGCAGTTAATCCGTTCTATAAATATGGCAGTAGCCGCAACGATCGTTTCACCATTCTGGGTGCAGGCGCAGCCTATGGTAACGGCGGCAACGACACCCTCAAAGCCTATGCCCTATACGTACATCTAGATGGAGGCGCCGGCAACGACCGTCTTTATTCTTACTCCGGGGGCAGCAAGCTTAAAGGCGGTTCAGGAAACGACTATATTTACGCCGTCGGTCTTTCCAACACTATCGATGGCGGTAGCGGCAATGACACCATCCACGCCACCGCAGCGCACAACACGATTTATGGTGGCTGGGGACACGACTACATCAAAGCCGTCGGTGGATACAACAGATTAGACGGTGGATACAACAACGACCGAATCTACGGCTATGGCGGATTCAACAATGTCACTGGTGGACACGGCTACGACACCATTAAAGTATGGGGCGGGCCCAACTACGTCTATGGCGGCGACCACAACGACACTATCACCGCAGTCGCTGCGGGCAACTTCCATTACGGAGGCAATCACGATGCCACTATTTCTGCCGCCGGGGGCGCAAACGTCTTTAGTGGCGGTGCAGGCAATGACCTCATCACCGCAGCGGGCGCACTCAACGTGATTACGGGCGGATCAGGCAATGACACCATTCATGCGGGCGGCGGACTCAATGTTGTTATTTCTGGCAGTGGCGACGACACGGTAACAGGTGTAGGCGCGGCCAATGCCTTTTACGACAGCAGCGGCAACAACAAAATGTACGGGTTGGCAGCGGGCAATGTGTTTGTCTCTACCAGCACTGGCCGCGATGAAATGTATGCGGTGGGTGGGCTAAATGTGCTTACCAAAGTCGCGAATGGTAACGCCAAAATGGTGACAGGCGGTGCCTACAACATTCTCACGAAGGTCGGCAATGGTGATGACCTGATGGCGGCAATCGGCAAAGGCAACCTCCTCACCAAAGTCGGCGATGGCAGCGCAACCATGATTGCTGGCGGCATAACGAACATCGCGACTTCCTGGGGTGACAGCGACGATACGATAGTGGCCGTCGGGCAAATCAACGCCCTAATTGGCGGCAGTGGTGACGATACCATCGTCGCCGCTGGGCAAGCCAATGTCGCGTTTGGGGATTCGCTGGGCATCAGCCTGAGTAAGTACAGCACAGCACAAACAAAAAATGCTGGCAAAGACGCCAAAGCAAACGATCTCAACTCGGGCGTAGACGTAAAAAATGCTGGCAAAGTAAACGCAACCGGCGCAGCCAGCGGCAATGACACAATGGTGGCCTTGGGAAAGTACAACGGTATTGTGGCCGGGAAAGGTGAAGATATCGTTGTGACAGGTGGCCTGTACAACTTTGCCTTTGGTGACGACATCGTAGATATCAATGTCGATGTTCAGCTGCCAAAAATCAACGACATACTGCCCGATATTAGCGGGTTTGACTTTGGCGATATTGAGTTCTCTCTAGACATTCCAGATTGGAGCTTAGAGGGCTTAAGCCTACCGGGATTGAGCTGGTCTAGCCTGCTCAATGTTGGGCTGGGCAGTTTGCTACCTGACCTGAGTTTAGACTTTGACTTTGATCTAAACCTACCCGATTTTGACTTTAGCTTGGGTGAGTTTGGCTTTGGAGACTTGGCGATTCCCAATCTCACACTGCCCAGTTTTTCTTTACCAAGCCTGAACCTGCCGAGCTTTACGGTTCCCGTTGTTAATGTTGATATTCCCTCTTTTGACCTGCCGACGTTGACACTGCCCGATATTGCCCTGCCCAATTTATCACTGCCAGACTTCTCCAACTTTAGTCTCGATTTACCAGAGTTTGACCTGCCAGAGTTTGACCTGCCAAATGTGACGCTACCGACATGGCCAGCATTAGATTTACCTAATCTCAATCTAGATCTACCCAGCTTTGCACTGCCCAACTTTGATTTGCGTTTACAACAGTTCTCTCCCGACATGTCGCGCTTTAGCTACGACTTTTTACAAAATGCAGGCGATGTTTTGGTTGCCGCTGGCAAGCTAAATACCGTCAATGGCGGCCTCGGTGATGACATTCTCATCAGTGCTGGAAAGAACAATCTCCTTTTGGGTGGATTCGGCAATGATTTAGTCCTTGGTGCAGGACAAAAGAATACCGTACTCGGGGACGCAGGTGATGATCTGTTGATCACAGGCGGAAAAAGCAACACGATATTCGGTGGCAGTGGCGGGGATACGCTGGTTGCCGCTGGGCAGAGTAACGCACTCTTTGGCGGTGCGGACAATGACATTGTGATGGGCTTGGGTAAGGCCAATAAAGCCTTTGGTGAAGCGGGCGAAGATATTATTTTGGGCTTGGGTGAAGGCAACCAGCTGTCGGGAGGTGATGGAAACGACCTCCTACTCGCAGGCGGTAAGTCGAACACGTTCTTAGGCGGGGCAGGCAATGACGTCGTACTGGGCATCGGTGAAGGCAATACTCTGCTAGATGAAGCGGGTGATGACTGGCTGCTTGCAGGCGGGAAGAACAACAAGTTTGTGGATATGTTTGGCAATGACGTGGTTGTTAGCATTGGCAAGTCCAACACGGTTGCGACCTATTACGGTGAAGACAAAATCTTCTCCGCAGGGCAAACCAACAAGATCAAGGCAGGCGATGGCGATGACATGATTTTGAGTCTTGGCAAGCTCAATAATGTAGAGGGTGGCTGGGGCAACGATATTATTTTCGCAGGTGGCACAAGCAATAAAGTTGACAGTAGCCGAGGCGATGACATTATTGTGAGCTTTGGCAAACAGAATGACATTAAGGCTGGCAAAGGCGATGACATCATCCTCGCAGGCGGTGAGAAAAATACCATTGATGCGGGGGGTGGCTACAATCTCATCTTTAGCTACGGTAAAGAGAACATCCTGAAAGGCGGCAACGAAAAGAACGCCTTTGTCAGCGGCGGTGAAGGCAACGTTGTGCAGGGCGGCGCGGGTGGCAACCTGTTTCTGATGGCAGCCAAAAACGACTTTATCGGCGGGGCAGCGGCAGATACCTTTGTGTTCGACCAGTGGGATTCTGAAAGTCTCTTTGGCAAAAAAGATGCTTTGACGACTGAAGGCCTCATTCGCATCGATAACCAAGGCACTGACGACACCACCGATGAACTGTTATTTGGTGATGGCGTTGACGCGACGGATATTCGCTTCTCCAGCACTGGCGATGACCTAATGCTCGATGTTATGAGCGCGAATGCTCAGATACTATTGCAAGACTGGTACGCTAGCCCGGTCGATCGGATTGATGAGTTTCGCCTCAGCAGTGGTGCCACGCTAGATCAGCAGCGGGTGGATGGCCTGGTGGATGTTTGGAGTCAGTATGAGGCCGGTGAGTTGGATGCAGTAGGGCTGAGTGGGGAGGTTGCGATCGCCTGGCAATCCACTAGCCTCACCGTCTAAAACGCCAGCTCACCTGAGCGACTATCCGCACTCTGCGGCTTTGGACTCTGCGGCTTTAGACTATACGGTTTTAGACTATGCGGCTTTAGTCTGATTAGCGTTGTCTTGAGCCGCAGATTGCTTAGTCGCAATGTTTTGATTGTGAGGGTGAGCGATATTCTCAAGACGTGGCTCCGCTGTCGCACCCATCGCCCCACTCGGATCCTGATTTCGCAACTCCCACACTTTAAGCAAAATCAGATACTCATAAAAAGCCTGCAAAACGCACCAGGTAAACCCGGCTCGCCCGTCTAGGCAACCGCCCAAGAAGAAATACATATAGATAAATCTCACCAGTGGGCGACCTGGCAGCCGTAGAGACAAATCCTTGAGCGCACGACGGCGATCTACTTCTGTACGGCCACCAATCAAGGCCTTCCAGTCGACTTTGCCATTCGATAGCTGTCGGATAGTCTCTTTGGCTTCGTCTGTGGAGTAACGATTGTGTTTATCTATCCAGCGGCTGAAGCCTTTGCCACAGGTGTAGTGAGGATAAGTCTCTCTTAAAAAGCCAGAAGAGCCGTTGACCACCTCACGCTCTGTGTGGCCATAGTCATCAAACCAAACGTTGGTTTTGTTCAGCAGTCTGAGCTGGTAGCGGGGATACTGGGTGCTGTGCTTAATCCACCGATTCATGAACATCACACGTTCGGCGACGTAGTAGCCCACATGTCTGCCATCGTCAATCGCCGCGCAGCATTCTGCAAACAAAGCCGGGGTCATGCGTTCGTCGGCTTCGAGAATGTACGACCAGTGATGCTGGGTTTCTATACTGCGTAGCATCCAGGTGCGCTGTTTACCGTGGCTCTCAAAAGCATGCTGCACAGTGCGTACGTTGGGATAGCGCTGGGCAATTTCTAGGGTGCGATCGCTGCTAAATGAATCGACGACAATAATGTCATCACACATTGCGGCTGACTCTATACAAGCCGCAATGTCCAACTCTTCGTTATGAGTCAGGATAAAAATTGAGAACATTGGAGATTACGTTGATTTCATCACAGGGCAGCAGTCAAAAGCTATACGGCTGGCATGCTAGCTGTTAACTCCAAAGTTTTCCCAGGTGGTAGAGGTTTTCTACGTATGGCTTGGCTTTATTTGTATGGTTATAAGCCTTAGTAGTCCACTGTGACTTCAATTTTCGGTAAATTTTTAGGCGATCGCATCAACCCAGCGTGAGCTGATGATCCCTGTAGTTGTCTCTCGGCTCCATGTCTTGGCAGCCGATAGCGTCTTCCGAAAAAGCCGTAGAAGGGTGCAGCGAGCATTTTAGGTAGTGACTGTTTGTAGCGTAGTCACAGCCAGCGCAAGGAATTTTATGCAGCTGTTTAACCTTTTGAACGCCTTGGCGAATGCCCGAAAACATATTCCACAGCGTCAGCACGACGGTGCTCCAAGCCGCCACAAAGCAAACCGCTGGTAAAAACGGACGTATCCAAATAATAAATCTTGCCAGCAACACAAAGCTCAGCCGAAGCACCTGATCTATCAAGAGGCTAAAGTCCTTCTAAAACGTCTTGGACACAAGTATTTGATCACAAATACCAATGTCTGGAATTTTAGATGGGTTGCTAAGACCGGGGCCTACGAATTAATGAAAGTTATCGAAACCATAGAGTTATACAAATCTATGTATCCGTTGCACCGTTGTCTCTCAGTTTTTCCGAAATGTCCGCATGCATCAGCGCGATGTTAGGGTCTCGCTGAATAGCGGTAAAGTAGCGCTCTCCTAGGGGGGTCAGCGAATCTTTGTTCGGCTTTAGCATCAGGCGAGCTTTTTCAAGCAAGATAGCAGCGCTTTCGGGTTCGACGAATTCTTTTTTGCGCAGATCAAGCAGCTCGTCTATCTGCACAATGAATTTTGAGATGGGACGAAGCCAGCTAAAAGCATCATCTTCAGTCACCAAGCGAAAAAATTCGCCGCTATTGACAATGGGTCCGTGGGTTTGTTCGTAGACAGTGCGCTCCGAATAGAGCAAAGCTTTGTGGAGCTTTAGCAGCTCAGGGCGAATTTGCTGAAGGCGGGTAATGGCTTGATTGTGGTCAGCACTCATGAGGATGGGGAGGAGCAATTGGATTAGCGTAGCATTTTGGACTGAAGAGAAGGGAAAACGCACTTTGCTGCCGGTGGACCGTGGAGGGAAAAACGCACTTTGCTGCCGGTGGACCGTGGGCGCGAGAAAGGGGGAAAGGGGAAAGGGAGGATTTGATTTGGGGATCGTGGGAGGAGTAAGGTTTAAAGGCTGTGAGTGAATGAGTGTTGGGCTAATGGTGAAGATTACTGAGCAAACGTGTGAGGCGGATGGGCTGCGGTGGTTTTATCGGGAAGCTTTGCCAATGAATGAAGAGGCGGGAAAGGTGCCCGTGGTGCTATTACATGGCTTGGTGTCACAGAGCTACAGCTGGCGTGGGGTGATGGAGCCGTTGGCTAAAAATGGATTTCGAGCGATCGCACCCGATTGGATTGGCCATGGCTACTCATCCAAACCCGACAAAAAGGAATTTACCTACGACACAGATGCTTTCTTAACCGGCCTCGAACACTGGCTAGATACGCTAGAGCTAGAGAAATTTTCACTCGTAGTACAGGGCTTTTTGGGCTCCGTAGGACTGCTGTATGCGGCCAAGCATCCCGACAAAATTGAAAAGCTGGTGATTGTCAATACGCCGCTAACAGCTGAGGCAAAGCTGCCATTCAAAGTAGCGCAGCTAGGCTGGCCACTGTTCGGCGAAGTCGTAACACAAGACCCAATCTTAGTAGATCGCACACTAGAAGGGGGCGGTCCCTACGAAGTCGGCGATGCGGATTTGGAGGTGTATCGCAAGCCGTTTTTGAAAAGTTCGGATGCAGGGCGAGCGTTGCTAGCCACAGTAAGGCAGCTACAGCTAGACAAAACGATGGCTGCGATTGATGAAGGGTTTAAAGGGTGGAGCATCCCAACCCTAATCGCCTGGGGCACAGCAGATAAGTGGCTACCCATCAGCCTGGCCGAAAAGTTTGCCACTCGGCTAAAGGCAGTGACGCTAAGCCCACTCGAAGAAACAGGCCACTATGCACAAGAAGACTGGGCCGAGAAAGTCAGCGATGCTGTTGTGCCGTTTTTGCGGCAGGCGCCTTCATTGTAACTGTTGTAATTTTTGAGACTTCTTTCTTTTGGTTTCTTCCTTTTGGTTTCTTCCTTTTATCAGTGTATTGCTGTTTGTAAGGATATTGCTGTAACAATAATTTTACAGTGCCGCAACAGTAGCCTTAGTCTGGCGCTACACTGAAACTCGTTACTCCAAATTGTTCTTAATTTTCCCTACGGAGGTGGCTCCTATGGTTGAGTCGGTATTGCACTGCACCACAACATTTCAGACCGTAGAAAGCACATCTTGGGAAATGCACATGAGAACAACAAGAGGAACGCAAAAGTAACCTCCGTTTTCTCCACTCCTTTTGATGTCTCTATGGCTGTTGTCTACAAAAAAGTTTTTGTAGACAACGTTTTCATAACGGCCTAAAAAGACTCTCGAATAAGGATTTTTGGAACAGTGAAATTAGAAAATTTGGGCTGGAGCGATGTTTTTGCTCACAGCTTTGAACCCTATGCGAATGCGAACTATCGCGTTGGCCGAGTTGCTGTAGCTCATCGCAATCAGTATCGGCTGTATACCGAACTGGGCGAGCGCCGCGCAACGCTGACAGGCAAGTTTAGACATCAGGCTCAAACCACTGAGGATTTTCCGGCAGTCGGCGACTGGGTTGTTACGCATTGCCAATCGGATGCCCAGCAAAATGCTCAGTCGGATAATGCTCAGTCGGATGACGCTCAGGTATTGATCGACGCAAAGCTACCGCGAAAAAGCCAGGTTGCTCGGCAGGCTCCCGGTAGCCGCACAGCTGCTCAGGTCATTGCGGCCAATATCGATACGCTGTTTTTAGTCAGCGGCCTAGACCATGACTTCAACCTGCGCCGGATAGAGCGATATTTGGCTATGGCTTGGAGAAGCGCTGCTAATCCAGTCATCGTGCTGAATAAAGCTGACCTGTGTGAGGACTTAGCAGCAAAGCAACTGGCACTAGAAGAGGTTGCGATCGCGGTTCCCGTTGTGGTGCTTAGTGCCCTACATCAGCATAATCTAGAAGCCTTGGCACCCTACCTTCAACCCGGAAGAACGGTCGCACTACTAGGGTCTTCTGGCGTGGGTAAGTCAACGATCACCAATCAGCTCATGGGCGCAGCCGTACAGTCTACGCAGGCAGTACGAGCAGATGACAGCCGAGGGCGTCATACAACAACGCATCGAGAAATGCTGCAATTGCCCTCTGGTGCGCTTTTGATCGATACACCAGGCATGCGAGAGCTACAGCCATGGCATGACGACTCGAACCTTACATCACCCGACAAAAACGGGATAGGAGAAACATTTGGTGACATAGAAGCACTGGCGGCGAACTGTCGATTTCGCAATTGTAAGCATGAATCAGAACCAGGCTGCGCTGTTCAAGCCGCATTGGATAGCGGTGTGCTTTCCGGGAAACGGCTCAATAACTACTACAAGCTACAGCGAGAGCAAGCGTATCAGCATCGGCGGCAGGACAAACAAGCCCAAAGCAACGCCAAAGCACGCTGGAAACATATCACCAAGACCGTGCGCCAGAATCGGCGGCGTGATGAATACTGAGCCCAGAGCACTAAACCCAGAGCACTAAACCCGGAGCACTGAACCCAGATGACACAGGCTAAAAGTCGACGCCACGCTTAAGTTCTACACCACGTTCGGCATAGTGCTTGTGGCAGAATACTTCTGAATGTGTGCTGGCCAGCTGGAAGTAGCCAGGCTGGTTTTTGCAGCGCCCAGTGATAATCACTTCAGTGCCCTTCGGTTTGCGTAGCAGGGTCTGAATAATCGGCTCTTCGGGGAGTAGTTCTAGGTCTACTGTGGGGTTGAGCTCATCGAGGATGATGGTTTTGTACAGGCCAGAGGCGATCGCAGTACTCGCCAACTCCCAGCCGCGCTCAGCCTCTATATAGTCAATCGGTTGCTGCTGTCCGCGCCACACAATGGCATCGCGCCCACAGCGCTGATGGTCTACCAGGTGCGGATAGCTTTTGCGCAGCGCTGCGATCGCCGCATCTTCGGTATAGCCCTTCCCCCCTTTCAGCCACTGAATCACCATTACCCGGTGAGACTGATCTTGGCTAATCCCTCGGCCAATCGCCTGAAGCGCTTTCCCCAGCGCACTGGTAGATTTGCCTTTGCCATCCCCGGTATAGATTTCGATGCCCTCTATGCCAATATCAGCCGCTGTTTGATGGATTTGAGGCTTCATCTCTGAATGCAAGTCGGCGATCTCCACCAGCTGTGGTGGCGCGCCGCGCCCGGTGGCGATAATTTCTAGATGGTCCGGCTTATTTTTGAGTGATCGCACCACATCCTCAATCGAGAGCAAATCCAGATCGAGTACAGGATTAATTTCATCGAGCACCACGACAGAATATAGACCAGATGCGATCGCCCCCTTGGCCACATCCCAGCCCCGCTGCGCCTCCTGCTTATCGAACTTAGTAATTTCTTCTGGCCCAAAAAACTCGGCCCGCCCCGTGCGCACCTGATCGATCAAATGAGGAAAGCCCCTTTGCAGCGCTTCAATCGCCGCATCCTCATCGTAGGTTCGTCCGGGCCCCTTAAGGAACCGCAGCAGCAGCACCCGGCTCTCCATAAACTGATGAATCCCAAGGCCAATAGAGCGAAGCACCACGCCCAAAGCGACCTGAGATTTTCCCTTCCCCTCACCGTCGTACACATGGACTTGACCAGTTAGCCGCTCAGAATTATTTTGGGCAGTGCGAATGCCAATAGCTTTGGGCATAGGGAGAGAAATGCGCTGAATTTGACGCCTTTATCTTACTGAATTTAGCCATAAGAAACCCGAGAGGGAAAAACAAGGAAAAAGGAAAAACCGCTGGAATTACGGCCTGTTCACTGAGTGCATCCCGATTTTGCAAATGAACTTTTTTCCTAGAAATGTATCTGTTTAGCATGACATCCCGAGACCCACCCCGACCGCCGCTGCGCTCCGGCCACCCCTCCGCCGGAGGGGAGATTGTCTGAGTGTTTAGAGAAACGGGACTGGGTTCCCCACGGGAACCGTTAGGGGGGGTCGGCAACTTGCAAAATTTGGGATACACTCCGTTCACCTAGTATCAAAAAATAGTATCAAAAAACTTTACTGAGACTTTTCCTACCGATACTGTCCTCTGCGCGAATATGGAGTGAAGCTTGCTCATCAAGTTTGATGGGTAAGCGTGGATTACCTTTTTGGACCTTTTTATACAGCCCCTTAAAGCCGCCTCTAGAAAATTTATGGTGCAAAAAACCGCTCCAGCTCCAACGATTTCTACTCGTAGCCAAGAGCAACCAAAAACGAGCCGCTACCGAGAGCTACGCGCCGAGCTGACCTACATTGGCACGATTTTTCTCTCTACTCGCATCGTTCTCACACTCGTTGGCATCATCGCTCACGCCACACTAGAGCCCGGCTACGGTAAGCAGTTCAGCTGGTCGAAGTATCAGTGGCTCGACCTGTGGGGCGTGTGGGATTCTTTCTGGTACATGAACATCGTTCAGGAAGGCTATTCCACCGCATCGGCGATTCCAGGCAGCGCTGGGCAAACCAACTTTCCCTTTTTCCCGATGTATCCACTACTGATGAAAGGGGTCGGTGAAGTAATCGGCGATCGCTACTTTCTAGCCGGACTCTTTGTCTCTAATATTTGCCTACTGGTAAGCGCCTACCTGCTGTACCAGCTGGTTAAAGCTGAGCGCCCAGAGACAACTTACACAAAGACAACTTCTACAGAGACAGCCTCTAAGGCGGCAGCGAGTAAAACAGCTCGGCGTTCGGTCAAATTTCTCTTTCTATTCCCAATCTCGTTTATCTTCTCTGGCCTATTTACAGAGTCGCTATACCTGTGCCTCATGCTGATTTGCTTTTACTATGCAAAGCGCCGTCGTTGGCTCGTAGTTGGCATAGCGGGCGCGTGTCTTTCGGCAACGCGAACTTTGGGCGTGCTGATTATTTTGCCGATGGCCTTTGAGTATCTGCGCAGCATCGACTTTACTTGGCGCAGCATCGACCTTAATAAGTTCAGAGCGCGGCAAGACGTTTTTTACCTGCTGCTAATACCCGTCGGCTTGCTTTGCTTTGGTCTGTATAGCTACCAAGTCACTGGCGACTTCTTCTATTTCAAAACCAATCAGGCAGCTTGGGGCCGCGAAATATTGAACCCAGCGGTTGTACTGGTAAAAGCGCTAGTAGAAGGGGTAAAAACAGGCGACGCCAAGATATTGCTAGAGCTGACCTTCACTTTAGTCGCACTGATTTTCCCGACAGTATTTTATAAAAAGATCGGCTTTGCCTACTGGCTGCTTTGCATGTACTCTGTGTTGATTCCACTAGCGGCAGGAATTGACTCCATGGCCCGCTACACTTTGCCGCTGTTTCCACTCTTTATTATCTTCGGCAAGCTCAGCAAAAACGAAACGTGGAACGACGTGCTAACCCTTGTCTTTGGCCTTTTGCAGGGCGCATTGATGATCTACTGGTGTACGGGCCGTTCGCTGATTGTGTAGCGGCGAGTCTATTTGCGCACATTCACCTAGCCGGTTAGGGCCATCAAGCGATACGCTATGCGGTGGAACCACATGACTTGATTTGAGGATGGACTGGATTTAAGCATGGAATACGAACCCATATTGCCGCTGAAGACGATTGTTTTTCAGGTTTTGTTTTTGCTCGTGGCGATTGCCATTGAAGCAGGCATTCTGCGGCAGCGGCTACGGCTAGGGTTTCAAACGAGTGTGCAGTACGCAACGGTGATTAACCTAGCAGCGGTCGTCGCAGGGTGGATTACCTTTTTGGTGCTAGAACCCCTCTCACCCATGGAGGTGAAGGCACAAATAATGAGCTACCTCCTATTCAATCGACTGCTGGTGAACGGATGGACGACTGAGCTGGGGGCTATTTTGTTTGCGATCGCCCTGGTCTCCTTCTTTGGCACCTTCCTCATCAAAGCCAAAGGCTTAGAATACTTTCTCCGCATAGACAAGTCTTGGGCGCTACTGAAAAAACAGCCCAAAAAGAAGCTGACTCGTGGCGACATCTATGCCAAAGCACGCGGCGGCGGGGTAGAAGACTCACAGACTACCTTCGACTTTACCGATACTGTCATTCAGGCCAACGCTGCTAGCTTTAGCGCTATTTTACTGCTGATGCTGTTGCGATTTGCAATTCAGGGGTGGAGCGCATAGTGCAAGACATTTTCCAAGACTTAAACGCGCAGCTCCGCCAGCTGCTAGTGCCCAAAGATATCTTCGCTTGGCAAACGCTGCTACTGCTCAGCCTGTTTTCGCTATTTATAGCAGGTGCGCTCGATACGGTAGAAGGCGCTAGTCAGCTTGCCATTAGCCTATTAACAAACCTGAGCTGGATATTTTTTACGGCAGCAGTGTGGTGGGGGCTCAGCGAGGCCAAGTCTCTAAAAGTCGCCGATTTCCACATTGGTCCCTGGATTACAGGAGCCGTTCTTTGCCTGTTTTTGTTTCGGCCTTGGCTCAGCGAGTTTCGTCTACGCTGGGCGATTTCTAGCTGGCCCATCATCTCAACCGGCGTCATGGCCTTGCCTCATTACCTCAACTGGGAGCTAGAGTTCAAGCCACCAAAAGACGCTGTAAAAAAGACGCTGATCATGACGCTTTTGGTCAATCTACTGCTGAGTAGCTGGATTTCGTTCCACTTTCGCATACAGGACTGGGTTCGTAGCTACCCCAGCCTACTTGTGCGCAGCCTAGATGAAAGCGACTTTGTAGTAGACTTTGTGATCGATCGTCAGCAGCCTTCTCAGGGAGTAGCTCTGCTAGAAGGCATGATACGAGAAATCGAAAAAGACTTGGATAATCAACCCTGGTACCAGACCGAGCGTTGGCTATATACCCGGCAGATCGAGCTAGAAAGTGCTTTGAAAGAAACACTCCGCAGCCTAGAAGCGCCTGACGAACAGGTATTTTGGCAAGTAGAAGCGCCCGCCCCCACCCAGTCTGATCAATCCTACCTGCTATCGCTCAAGGCCATATGGTCTGGCCCTATGGCCAGAATCGGGGCGTTCGACCTATAAAAAATTTGCAATATCAGCCCGGTAGATGCACCGAGAGCCGTCCCCACAGAAGCGGATGAGCCGCAGCCGCTAACAAGGCTGACAGAAGTTGACTGCGGGGAAGATCCGGCAGAAGAGCGTTTTCGTGCGCGATCGCTTTAATCAAATCAACTTTAATCAAATCAAGGTGTTACATAACCCTCTCCCCTGGGCACCATTTGTATTTTTTAGATTAATTACTATTGTTATGGAAGCAAAACCTATGGATTTGGCCACAACGCTGTCTACGTTTTGGGACAGAATCTGGACGATTGCGCGCAATGTATTTTTGGAAGTAGTGCGCGATCGCATCCTATACGTCGTCGGGGTCTTTGGCGTCATCATGGTGATGGCCATTACGCTCCTCCCAGAAGTCGCTGCGGGTACAGAAGATAAAATAATTCTCGATACGGGCCTAGCGGCTATCAATATTCTCTCTTTATTTGTAGTGGTTTTTATTGGCACGGGCCTCATCAATAAAGAGATTGAAAAAAAGACAGTACTGGTGCTAATTGCCAAACCTGTGAGTCGCTCAGAATTCATTTTAGGCAAGCACTTAGGACTGAGCCTGGTGATGGCGGTTTTGGTTGGTTCGCTTACGTTCGTCATGCTATCGCTGCTGGCGCTTGTTGGTGTCCCTTACGACTTCGGCGACATACTGCTAGCGATGCTGTTTATGTTTTTGGAGATGGTCCTGCTCATTGCGGCCGCCCTCATGTTTGGCGTCATCACCAGTACAGTACTCGCAACTCTTATGACGCTGTCGGTCTTTGCTGTCGGCCACGAAACCTGCAACATGCTACGGGCAGCGCAAGGACAGGCCGACAGCGAGATCTTTCAACGAGTGGCCAAAATACTGTTCGTCGTCTTGCCCGATCTAGAGCACTTCAATCTCAAAAATGAAGCGGCGCACGGCTTTGTCGTTTCCCATGCTTGTTTTGAAAGCGGCAGCGGCTCTGGGCTCTTTCAGGCGTTTACAGAAACGTTCGCCGGCAGTGCCATGTATGGACTTGCTTACACCGTGGTCCTACTTTCCATTACTATCCTTGTATTTGAGAGCCGTCAGTTCTAGCTTCAGTAGAAGCGCTAGAGTAGGAGATAGAACTTCTGTAGCGCTTTTACTATCTTTGTATGTCTGACAAGCTGGCTCAACTTCAAGCTATTTTCCGTGAGATGGACCGCGCCTTGATCGCTTATTCGGGCGGCATTGACAGCACGCTGGTAGCGAAGGTGGCCTGGGATGTGATGGGGAACAAGGCGCTTGCCGTCACAGCAAACTCCCCATCGCTCATGCCAGAAGACTTTGAAGACGCAAAAACTCAAGCAGCGCAGATGGGCATCACCCACAAAGTGGTAGAAACCCACGAAATGGACAACGAGAACTACACCTCGAACCCGGTCAATCGCTGTTACTTTTGCAAAAGCGAGCTGCACGATACGCTCAGGCCGCTAGCCACAGAGCTGGGCTATGAGTATGTGGTAGACGGGCTGAATGCAGCCGATTTGTTGGACTATCGGCCTGGGATAATGGCGGCAAAAGAGAGAGGGGCGCGATCACCCCTGGCAGAAGTCGGCATCACCAAACTCGAAGTCCGCGAACTCTCCAAACAGCTCGGCCTCCCCTGGTGGGACAAACCCTCCCAGCCCTGCCTCAGCTCCCGCTTCCCCTACGGTGAGCTGATCACTACAGAAAAACTCCACCGGGTCGGACGGGCTGAACGCTACATGCGAGACTTGGGCTATCGAAACCTGCGAGTGCGCTCAGATGGTGAAACAGCCCGAATCGAGCTCATGCCTGAGGAGATTTCTGGGTTTGTGAGTAAAGTCGACCTTCCCACACTCGTCGAAGCCTTTCGAGGCTTTGGATTCACCTACGTCACTTTAGACCTAGAAGGGTACAAAAGTGGAAAGCTCAATCGAGTGCTTACCGAAGCCGCTGTGACCTAGCTGTAACCCAGCGTTGATATCCACCTTCGATCAGCATTCGTCAGCTAAAATGTGACTAAATCCATATAGAAATACTATGGTTGCCAATACTGTTACTTGGACAATTGCAGACTTAGACGCTATTCCCGACGATGGCGGCTGGAAGCGTTACGAAATTATCAACGGAGAATTGCTTGTGACGCGCGCTCCTCATATTCGCCACCAAGGTGCCGCTAGCAAAATTCATGTCCGACTCGAAGTTTGGTCAGAAAAAACTGCCTTAGGTAATACTTTTCAAACTCCTGGCGTAATTTTTACTGAAATTGATGCCGTCATTCCTGACATTGTCTGGGCAAGTAAAGAGCGTATAGAAAATGGAATAGATGACGCTGGACATTTTGTTGTTGCACCTGAGCTGATAGTGGAAATACTCTCAGCAGGCACGACAAATCACGAACGGGACAAAAAGTTTAAGCTCAAGCTCTATTCTCTTCACGGTGTGCAAGAGTACTGGATTGTAAATTGGCGACTGAAAGAAATTGAGGTATATCGAAGAGAGAATACCAATTTGCAGAAAGTATCTACACTAGGTGTCGATGATAAGCTGGTATCGCCTTTATTACCCGATTTTAATTGCACGGTCTCTGGTCTGTTTTAGTCTCATAGCTCACCCAAATACTTCGTGCAAACCTGGCGAAAGTCGTCACCACGCACTTCAAAGTTGGCATACTGGTCAAAGCTGGCACAGGCAGGAGAGAGTAAAACAGTTTTTACAGTTTGTTCTTTGCTAATGTCTGCGCTGCGAGCTACTGCCCGATCAATAGTTTGAACAATTTCATAGTCGTTACAGTCAGAATCTTTTAGCCTTTTGGCAAAGATCTCGGCAGCATCACCCACCAGAAGAACAACGACCGCTTTCTCTTTTATTTGTGCAATCCAGGCGGTATCGTTGCCGTCTTTTGGCGCACCGCCTGCTATCAAAATAGCGGGACCAGTTACAGATCGTAGGCCTACTTCTGCGGCGTCATAGTTGGTAGCTTTACTATCGTTGATGAAATCTACACCGCGCCACGTGCAGATATGTTCTAGGCGATGGGATACGCCTGGGAAGCTGGCTACGCCTTGGGCGATCGCACTACTCTCAATCCCAGCTAGCTTCGCTGCCGCCACCGCAATCAGCAAATTCTGCTGGTTATGTTCTCCCACCATACGCAGCGCCTTCGTTTCAACAATAGGCTCTCCTTTATGGATGACCCAGCCGTCTTCTACATAGGTATCTGGCGTAATCGGATTGAGTGCGGCTTTGCCTTTAATGCTAGTCCAGTAATGGTGTGGCGACATGTGCTCCGCAGCTTTTGCTCGCAAGGTCGGGTCGTCACCATTAATAATGACGGACTGGGCGCGCTTGAGTAAAGAAGCTTTGATGTTGTAATAGTTTTCGACCGTTTTATGGCGGCTGAGATGGTCTGGAGTGAAGGTAGTCCACAAACCGATAGTCGGTGCAAGCGAGGCAGCAGCTTCAATTTGGTAGCTGCTCAGCTCAGCAATTACCCAGTCTGGATGTTCAGCAAGCGCAAGCTCGCAGGCGGCGTAGCCAATGTTTCCGCACGCAGGTGCATTGAGCCCAGCCGCTTTGAAGATAGCGGCAACCAGAGCAGTGGTGGTAGTTTTACCGTTGGTACCGGTGATGCCAAGCCAAGGGCGGTCTTTAAGGGCACGCCAGGCAAGCTCCATTTCGCCAATGGTTTCTATTCCCAGTTCGCGGGCAGTTACAAGGGCCGGGGCATCCCAAGGAACACCGGGGCTAACAACCAGTAGGTCTAAACCTTCTTCCTTAGCGATTTTGGCGTCGAAGGCATAGTTGAGCTTGACGGTGATGCCCTCGTCTTGAAGACGTTTTGCATCGGACTGGTGGCGTTGGGCCGCACCGCGATCGCTCAAGGTAACGGTGTGTCCCTGTTGCGCCAAAACGCGAGCAGCAGCAATTCCAGAGCGGCCAAGGCCAATGACGTGGGCTGTTTTCATAAGAATTACAAATCGGCTCAGATCTTAAGCAGCGATTGTATCAGGAGAGGGGAAGTTGAGAAGTGAGTTCTGTAAGAAAACACTAGACTCAACTTTTCACAATTTCGCCAAAGTCCGCCAGCACTCGCGCGTGATTACGCAGCAGCCCCAGGAGATTCAGCCTGTTTTTTTGAACCTTGGGATCATCCGCCATCACCATGACACTATTGTCACCGTCAAAGAAATCAGCAACGGTAGGCGCTGCCTTTTCTAGTCCAGCGATGAGTTTGCTGTAATCACGTTCTGCCTGGGCTGCTTGCGTTTGCGGCAGAAGCGTTTGCAGGCTGTCATAAAAAGCTTGTTCAGTCGGTTGCTCAAATAGTGCGGCATCGACAACGCCAGCGGGATCTAGTGCGTCTGTGCCTAGGTCACCTTTCACAGCAAGCTTGGCAGCGCGATTGACGGTTTCGTAGATTTTGGCAAGGCGACCGTCGTTGCGAATGGCTTGGAGGAAATTGGCGCGATCGCGTACGTCCAGCAAATCACCCAGCGCTCTCGCCTGATAATCCGCATCATTGCCAAACACCGCATTCACCAAGTCGTAGTCAATCCCTTGGCCATCTTGCAGCAGCGTACGCACCCGCTGTGAGAAAAAGTCCGTTAGCTGCTGCGTCAGTTCAACCGCATCAACACCCTCACGCCCATCTGCAAAGTTTTCGATCACTTGGCTCAGCACAGTTTGCAGCTTCAGCGGCAATCCAGCTTCCCACACCACATTCACAATCGCATTCGCCGCCCGACGCAAAGCAAACGGATCGCTAGAGCCTTTGGGCAGCTTACCAATGCTAAAAATACTCACCAGGGTATCGAGCCGGTCAGCAATACCTACCACCTGTCCTGTAGTGGTTTTAGGCAATTCACCACCCGCTCCCTTCGGCAAATAGTGCTCGTAAATCGCATCTGCCACAGCCTGCGGCTCACCGCTGTTTTCAGCATACTTTTGGCCAATGTAACCCTGCAATTCAGGGAACTCGCCCACCATCTGCGTCACGAGATCCGCTTTGCAGAGTTCCGCACCGCGAACGGCCTGCTGCTTTTGCTGCGCACTCAGCCCTAAATGATCGCTCAAGAGAGCAGTAATCGACTCCACTCGGCTCACCTTTTCCCGCACAGAACCCAGAGAAGCCTCGAAGGTTACTTTTTCTAGCTGAGGCAAATACTCAGCCAGAGGCTTCTTCTGATCCGCATCAAAAAAGAATTTTCCATCGGCCAGACGCGCTCGAATGACCCGTTCGTTACCCTGAGTAATCAATGCCGACTTAGCCGGGTCACCATTAGAAACCGTGATGAAGTACGGCAGCAGCTCGTCTGACTCAGCAGATGGGCGAACAGAGAAATAGCGCTGGTGGCTTTCCATTTCAGTAATAGTCACTTCCGACGGCAGCTGCAAAAACTCATCGTCAAACTTACCGATAATCGCTGTCGGCCACTCTACAAGGTCTACAACTTCTGCTAAGAGAGCTTCATTTACTACGGCGTGACCGTTTACAGAGCTAGCAACCTGAGCAATCTGAGACAAAATCGTCTCTTTGCGTTCTGCTGGGTCAACGGTGACGTAGGCCTTTTTCAAAGCACTGGTGTAGTCAGTAGCACTATTTAGACTGACATTTTCAGGGTGAAGGACGCGGTGGCCAGTTGTGGTGCGATCGCTCACACACACTTCAGACCCATTCTCTAGCGTCACCGGCAGCAGCTCACTATCCAATAGCGTCACCAGCCAGCGAATAGGCCGAGGAAATCGCAAATCGCCATCACCCCAGCGCATAAAGCGATTACCCTCTAGCCCCAGCACCCAGTTTGGCACCATCTCCTGTAGCAGCTCAGCCGTCGCCCGCCCCGGAATCTGCTGCAGCACAAAGATAAACTCACCTTTGCCCGTATCTCGAATTTCCAAATCTTCTACACTGACCCCTTTCGAGGCCGCAAATCCCGTCGCAGCCTTAGTCGGCTTACCCTCTCTAAAAGCCGCTTTAGCCGGTGGCCCTTTCGCCTCTTCCTCACGATCCGGCTGACGCTCAGGCAATCCTTTTATGAGCAACGCCAATCGGCGAGGAGTCCCGTAAAATTCGACGCCTTCGTTGTCTAAAAACTGCTCTTTCAGCTCAGCTGGAATCTTACTTTTCCACTGAGCAATGGCCTCGCTGACAAAGCTAGCTGGAAGTTCTTCGGTGCCGACTTCGAGTAGAAAGGTTGCCATGGGCGCTCATCAGGTATAGGGGTCGTCAAAAACCTCTACATTATTACAGACGACTGTCCGGCTGGATGATGCTTTAAACTATGGACTGAACTTTTTTCGACTGCCGCTTTTATGTCTGTCTACGTCGTTTTATTCAATGCCCGTACAGAAAACGAGGGAATTCACTCTCTGCAAATGGAAGGCAAGCAGCTGGTGCTCATGTTTGAAGTAGAAGACGATGCCACGCGATTTGCAGTCATGCTAGAGGCTCAAGATTTTCCGGCTGCGTCTGTAGAAGCCTTTGAGCAAGAGGAAATCGAAGAGTTTTGTGAAAGCGCTGGCTACGAAGCCGTACTAGTAGAAGACGGCACCCTCATGACGCCACCCGAAAAAATGGTGGAGGAAACAACCTGGGATCCCGATGCGGACCCCATGGACATAGCACGGGCCAAACTGGAGAAAACAGCGCAAGCAACTGGCAAGGGCAGTGTGCAGGATGCATCGTCTGATGAGATGGATAAGATTCGGGCTCAGCTAGAGAAGTTGCTGTAGTAGTCTTTGTATACCATCCCGTTATGAGTGCGTGTGCGATATGAAAGACCGTGGCCATCTGCTAACCGAGCAAAACAATCCCAATAGCCAGAATCTAGACGAGCTATCTACTTTGGAAATGGTGGATGTCTTTAATAAAGAAGATCAGAAGACGGTGGATGCGATCGCCCACGCCAGAACTCACCTTGCCCAAGCCATCAACCTCACAGCAGCCTCTCTCCGAGAAGGCGGCAGACTCTTCTACGTTGGCGCAGGTACGAGCGGTCGACTCGGCGTACTCGACGCGGCAGAATGCCCACCCACATTCTGCACACCACCCGAGATGGTACAGGGCATTTTAGCCGGGGGCGCTGCGGCGCTATTGCGCAGTTCTGAAGCGCTAGAAGACGAAGCTGACGGCGGCGCAAAGGCAATTCTCGATCACAAAGTCACAAAGCGAGACGTCGTAGTAGGCATCACAGCAGGCGGCACTACGCCCTACGTACACGGCGCGCTAAAAGCGGCAAAGCAGTGCGGCGCTAACACAATATTTATAGCCTGCGTACCAGCGGATCAAGTACCCGTAGATGCAGAGGTAGATATTCGCCTGATTGTAGGGCCAGAGGTATTAGCTGGCTCTACGCGGCTAAAAGCAGGCACTGTGACAAAGCTAGCGCTGAATATTCTGTCTACTGGTGTGATGGTGAAGCTAGGGAAGGTGTATGGAAATCGGATGGTGGATGTGGCGGTGACGAATACGAAGCTGCGCGACAGAGCTATCCGCATTTTGAGTGACCTGACTGAGCTGGATCGTGAGGTGGCAGGTGACCTGCTAGACAGGAGTGATTTGCAGGTGAAGGTGGCACTGGTGATGCATTTAGCAGAGATGGAAAAGGCCCAGGCAGAAGAAGCGCTGGCCTCAGCCGATGGGAATTTGCGAACGGCTTTAGCTCAGTAGTTTTGTGATGGAATTTTCGTAGCTTAAACGAAGGGGGCGTAGTTTATGAAAGATCTTGACAAAGCTACTCTGCTTACAAAGATTCAAACATAAGCTGACGTAATTTTCCGTTTAGAAGCCTGTCGTCGAACAGAGCTGATAGGTTTGGGTATTACTTTTTCCCAGATTGTTCACCCCTTGGCTACCCTTACTAAGACTGATACAAAATCATCAGTTATCGCAAGTTTCTATTCGGCTAACTTAGCCTTCACAGCTTCGATGACAACGTCAAAGTTTGAATCGCGATGCATTTCGCTGGTGAGGGTATTCATATTTTTGAGGATGTCGGTGAGTTCAGGCACTCTGCGACAAATCTCGTCGTAGAGATCGAGATCATCCGTAATGCCTTGCAGGTTAGTGATTCCTCCCGCTTTTATTTCCGTTTCGAGTTCGTTCTTTTGCTGTTCCCAATACCGCTTGTACTTTAAGCGTGCGGCAGCTTTATAAATGTTGGCATCGCTGAGGACGATGGGGAAGATGCGATCATAGAAGTCACCGCTGTTGGCAATTTCCACCAGCTCGAACATACAGTTTTCACTTTTTAGATATTTGTCGCTAATCACGACTAAGACACATTTTCCCTGACCAATTTGTTGCATAAAGTCTCGGATATTAGCTTTGTAGCCTGCGTCTATTTTATCGCGAATGATGTTAAAGCCTTGGGATTGGAAGGATTGGTCGAGCTGGTTGGCAATGGTTTCGCTTTCGCCGCCCCAGGCGTAGGAGATGAAGACTTCTCTGGCTGTTATAGGTATAGGAGTGTTTGGGTGAGGATTGCTGGGGCGGTCGCTGCTATTACTTCTACCGAGTTGACCACTAGAAGCCGCTGTTGCCATAGTCAAGAGTATCGGCGGTTCTTCATCACCTGTTCCGGCCATAGCCATGGCCGCTTTGCCCAGCTCAAAGGCAAAGTCTAGGGTTTCTCCATTGCCCAATGCATCGTAAAAGCCCACTGAAAACTCAATGGCAGCGCGATCGCTGACCGACTGACCAATACCAACGACGTAGGGAATATGCTGTGCGATCGCAACAGCCTGTGTCTCTGAATAGCAACCGTTAAGCACAACGCAGTCAATCTTGTTTTTGGTGGCAAAGAGCTTGAAGAGATTCGCGAGGGCTGAATCTGCCACTGGCTGTGGGTTGCCTTGGACATCTTCAAAGTACAGTCCGGCTTTGTTGGCGGCTGTATTGCCAGCAAAATGAACAATTTGCGGTGATTCGTCTAGCATGGCCCGCTGAAAGTCGCGGGGGCGCACGGCCCATCGCTGGGTAATTTCAAATTCATCGCGAGCGCGTGCTCGTTTCAGCCCTTCTGTAATGTCACGAACTTCTTCATCCAACCGTTGGCGAGTAGAATTTTGCGGATTTGAGGCGAGGACTAAGATCTTCTTTCGTTCAGGAGTACCATTAGCTGGCGTGGACTGGAACGTTGATGTATTTACACGATTGCCATCCCCAGAAATAATCGTGCTACCGCTCACGTTACCGCCAATGGAAATGGATCGATTGGATGGAGAATTGCTACTCATAAGACGCGGATAGAAATAGGACCGTTGCTTATAAAACTAACTGACTAAAAATAAACTTACGTGTTTTACTGCTTCATCCGTGAGAGAAGTGCCAAGTTCATTTACCAAAATACAGGATTATTCAGCCAGCTTAGCTTTTACGGCTTTGATAACGGCTTCAAAGTTGGAGTCGCGGTGCATCTCGGTGGTGAGGGTATTCATATTTTTCAGAATATCGGTGAGTTCGGGAATTCTGCGGCAAATCTCGTCGTAGAGATCAAGATCACCTGTAATGCCTTGCAAGTTAGCCAATTCCCCATCCTTCATTGCCGCTTCAAGCTCGTTCCGTTGTTGTTCCCAATATTGCTTATATTTAAGACGTCCTATTGCGTTATGAATATTGGCGTCGCTGAGAATAATGGGAAAAATGCGATCATAGAAGTCGCCGCTGTTAGCGATTTCCATCAGCTCAAACATACGGTTTTCACTTTTTAAGTAGTCGTCACTAATCACGACCAAGACACATTTTCCTTGACCGATTCGTTGCATAAAATCTCGGATATTGGCTTTGTAGCCCACATCTCTTTTGTCGCAGATAATGTTAATACCTTGTGCTTGGAAAGATTGGTCGAGTTGGCTGGTGATAGCTTCGCTTTCGTCACTCCATATATAAGAGATGAAGACTTCAGGAGCTCTTATTGATGTTGAGGGACGCGGTCGATAATAACCTAAGCGGCCTTGTGCTTGCTTCAGTGATCTCAGGACTAATGTAATGTCTACATACTGATTTTCCAAAGACTCTATCAATCCATTCACAGCTAAGTCCCCGCCTATCTTACCTAACGCCTCCGCTACGACATCACGATCAGACATCGGAACGAATACAGCCATTGCAAACCCACCTTCTAAGTATCATGTTCAAGAGCACTCAATAGGTCAGAGACTGCTGAGCCATCGTCTATCTCACCTAACATCGTTTATCTTACCTAACGCCCTTGCTGCACTAGAACGAACATATGTATCGTCATCATGCTGAAGTGCACTCAATAGGTCAGAGACCGCTGAGACATCGCCTATCTCTCCTAACGCCCTTGCCGCGCTAGAACGGACAGATGTGTCGTCATCATGTTTAAGAGCACTCAATAGGTTAGAGACCGCTGAGACATCGCTTATCTTACCTAATGCCCTTGCTGCATTACGACGGACGTATGTGTCGTCATCATGCTGAAGTGCGCTCAAGAAGGTATCGACCATCTCACCTAACGCACCTGCTGCATTATGACGAAAAGATTTGTCATCATGTTTAAGAACATTCAATAGGTCAGAGACCGCTGAAACATCGCCCATCTCTCCTAACGCCTCTACTGCACTATGACAAACATATATGTCGTCATCATGTTTAAAAACATTCAATAAAACGGCTGAGCCATCGCCTATCTTGCCCAACGCCTCTACTGCGCTACGACGAACATATGTGTCGTCATCATGTTGTAGAACACTCAATAGGTCAGAGACCGCTAAAGCATCGCCTATCTTACCCAACGCCTCTACTGCGCTACGACGAACATATGTGTCGTCATCATGTTGTAGAACACTCAATAGGTCAGAGACCGCTGAAGCATCGCCTATCTTACCCAACGCCTCTACTGCACTACGACGAACATATGTGTCGTCATCATGTTGTAGAACACTCAATAGGTCAGAGACCGCTAAAGC
>JBHJIY010000060.1:0-20953 GCA_050042985.1 Phormidesmis sp.
TGTCGAAGGCATTAACAACAAGCTGAAGCTGATTAAGCGCTCGGGCTATGGCTTCAGAAACTTCGAGCGCTTTCGACTCCGATGCCTCATCTGTTGGCATTTTCCTACAGCCACTGCATAGTCAATCCCGTAGAGCCAATTGTTTTGGTATTTCAATAACGGGATCACCGTTCTCTGTAAGGAGATTAACAAAATTGGAGCTAAAAAGAAGAGAGACATAGGTGAATTTATAGCTAAAGGCATCAGCATTGTAAATGGGGCCCAAACGATAGGATGCATAGGTGCCATATACCAAAATGCTTCTAACGGAGATCGTGAGAAAATCGAAGATGCAGAAATTTCGATCAGATTTATTTCCCTAGAGGGCTGCGAAGAAAATTTTGGTTCTAGGGTAACAAAGGCAACAAATACTCAGAACCAGGTGGAAAGTAGAGATTTCATCGCATTAGATTCTGTACAAGCAAGATTGAGCAAGGAGTTTAGAACGTGTGGAAAGAAATATCATTACAAACGGACGGCTGAATCAATAAATAGAGACAGTAAAAATTATGAGTTAGAGGAAGCGACGGTAGCGCTAGCTTGTAAAAGTCCCAATATTGAGTTTGTAATCAAAGCCAAACAAGAATTAAGTAGCTTGTGGGCAGATTCTTCTCAGCCACCTTACACATCTTTATTTAATTCTCATGTCAATGCAACACAGTTATACAGATGTATTGACATAAAACGCAAGGTAGAGAAGCTGATCAAGGATCAGCAGGAGAATACCAAACACAAACTGAGGAATGCAATTCTCAATCACGGGAATCTATTCGTTTTACATTTAGTATTTTCCAAAGTTAGTAAGAACGTATTTTCTGTAGATACGAGTGAGCTAGAATTCAGTAACTTTGTCGAAACGAAGGTAAATAAATTAGTCAATGTAATCATTGACAAACTAGAGGAAGATTTGGCTTCAAAATATAGCTCTAGATATGTTTGGAACTTGTTTAGGAGTGTCCAAAAAATAAGGAAACTAAAAACCCGTGTTCTATAGCTCGTGGTTCCAACGACAAAAGATGAAAAGACTTTAAAGTCAAATTTTGCGGAATATGAGCAGGCATAAATGATGGATCAGTTACCGTTGCTTATACTATTTGCTGGCTAATGGCATCCCAGAGACTACGGAAACTGCCCCACATAATATGCCAAACCTATGTCCTACGACTCTTTTACTCTCCAAACCGCCGTAAACCAGTTCGATATCAAATACCTGGGCAGCGAACTCGTCTTCCCTACCGTTCTCCCAGACCTGCCGCCAAATGCCGAAGCGGCCCTCTCCCTACTCACACAGCAGCTCGACCGCGACGCCGACATTGCCCGGCGCAACCCTACCGATAAAGCCAAATGCGCCTTTATCATCGCGCCCGTACTCGCCACACTGCGCCAAATTCACCAAATCGGCATCCACGCTGGCGTCCAGTTCGACGTTTCCATCATCGACAAACTCCACGGCCAGTGCGACTTCCTCGTCACCCTTTCCGACGAACTCGAAATCATCGAAGCCCCGGTTCTAGTCGTCACGCAGGCAAGGCAGGCCGTCATGACCGAAGGTGTTGGTCGCTGCGTTGCCGAAATGATCGCAGCCCAGCAGTTCAACCAAGCCTCAGGCTTACCACCCCTGCCCATCTTTGGCTGTATAACGAACGGAATGTCTTGGCGCTTTCTTCAGCTAAACGGCGACGTTATCAAAGGCGATACCGCCATCGAATATCGCCTTAGGCCCATCAATGTTTTGATGCAGCGGCTTTACTACACGGTCAACGGCGGCATTTCTCTGTAGGAATTTCTGCCTGGCTATCTCAGGCATGCGGCCAATTAAAGGGCCGTCAGTAGCAGTGATTGTTGCATTGGGCACAGCGGTGCTGAGCCCCTACGTTGGTCGGTTGTTTGTCGCAAATTTTTGATAGGGGTCTGATTACGGTAGAACCGTGACGACTGTATCTACGCTGACCTGTTCGTACAGCGCTAACACGTCTTCATTGCGCATGCGCACACAGCCATGAGACACCGCACTGCCAATCACCGACTCATCTGGTGTGCCATGGAAACCAATCGAATTTTGCCCATCGGACCAAAAGCCAATCCAGCGCGTGCCAAGAGGATTGCCGGGCCCAGGCGGAATCACCTCACCGGTAAAGGGATGCTCCCAGGCCGGATCGCGCTGCTTTTGGAACACGTTAAATTCTCCGGTCGGCGTTTGCCAGCCCTCGCGCCCTACGGCAACCGAGTAGTTAGCAATCAGCATGTCACCGCGATACACCGCTAGCCGCCGTTCCGATAGATGCAGCTGCAGCTTAAGCACCTCGCTTACAGCCGTCGGGTCAACACTTTCTATGGGCGGTGGCGAAACGGTCTGCTGCTCTGACGTATTTAATGCGCTTGCACCTAATGCGCCTGCACCTAATGCGCCTGTCTCCAACGCACTTGTCGATACCGCAAAAGCAGATTGAGCAGACGCAAGCCCGACAAAAGTCGCAAAAGCAGTTACACACAACGCTTTTCTTCTCATGGCACGATAGAAACAGGCGTTCCTACACTCACTTGGGCAAACAGCGTGACCACATCTTCGTTGTACATCCGCACACAGCCGTTAGAAGCCGCATGCCCAATTGAGTCCACCGTTGGCGTCCCATGGAAGCCAAATGAGCCTTCATCGTTGCTGGTAAATTCTATCCAGCGCAGGCCAAGCGCGCTGTTGGGCCCAGGCTCGTGCACTTCGCCCGTCCAGGGGCTCTGCCACACGGGGTTTTCTACCATTTTGGAAACGGTAAATTCGCCCTGAGGCGTTGGCGTTTCGGCAGTGCCAATGGCGACCGGATAGCTGCTAAGAAGGATGTCGCCCCGATAGAGATATACTCGGCGCGATCGCAAACTCAACACCAAGCGATTAGTCCCTGTCACAGCCTCTGTCACAGTCGCACCGACCGCAGCCTGACGCGTCTCGGCAGGCACTTCTGACTGTGCTGCTAGCGGCAAATCCTGCTGAGCGATCGCAGGCAATCCACTGCCCACCAGCAGCCCGCCCACACCACACCAAGCGAACAATACTCGGCAAGGCAACCCTACACAAAGATTGACCACTCGTGTCTTCATAAGGCCTCTATCGACTTATCTACTATCGATTGATTTACCATCACCTTTCTTACCAGAGTGCACGAACAGGGGCGTCTTCTGTCGCTGACGTAGACGGTTCTCCATCTGACGCTGGCCTGCGAGAGATACTCGGCGTCCGTCTAGCCGCCTCAGCGGTAGAATCTACGCCATCGATTCGAGCCTGCAACTGTCTGGAAAATCCTACCGGCAAAAGCACCTGATCCACCGCGTGAATGACACCATTACTCGCATCAATATCCGCCTGCACCACATTGGCACCATCGACCACCACACCCGTCGGCGTAAAGGCAACATTCACAGCGCTATCAAAAGTATCCACCGCACCCACAGCTAGCTTATCCGACGTCAGGTCGCCATAGGCTACATGGTTGTACAGCAGCTTTACGAGTAGGTCGCTGTTGCCTGGCGATAGCAGCGCATCTAGCGCGCCTGCGGGCAACGCTGCAAAAGCAGCATCGGTTGGCGCAAACACAGTCAGCGGCCCCTCCATCGAGAGCACACTGCCAATGTTAGCCGCTTCAATGGCAGTCACCAGCGTGCTAAATCCTAGCGTTTCACTAGCAATACCTACAATATTTTGGCTAGGGCTTGCTTGTGGCCTCTCATCGACGGTCGGCGCAGCCGTCTCTTCTCGCAGAATCGCAGGCTTGACCAAAACGGAGGCCGACGCTGGAGCAAGCAACATCAGCGAAGAGGCAAACAAACCGAGACTCAGCGAGCTAAGAACCGCTGTTGGTTTCGATATTTTTGGCTTCGAGATCGGCAGGGGGCGTGTGTGGAGTGTCATGGTAGATGAGAAATGAGCGGAGCACAGAAATCACCGATGCGCCAGTGATTTTACCTACTAATTTACCGTGGTTTCGCTCGCAGAAACCGCAGAAACCATGTACAAACCTGAGGCCGCCCTACACAAAAGGATAGAGCTACAGCAAAGGATAGAGCTACAGCAAATGCTGGAACTTATCTTCAGCACCTAGTGCCTTGACCGCCTGCTTGATTTCTTGAGTACGCTCTTTTTTCACAATTAATGTGGCATTGCCATCACGGACGACCACCACATCTTCTAAGCCAATGGTCACAATCACTTCATCAGGGTCAGCGCTGTAGAGAATGCTGGCTTTGGTATCTAGGCCTACGTGCTGACACAGCTCTACATTTTCGGCATCGCCTTTGATCAAACGCTCCACCGCATTCCAATCACCCAAGTCATCCCAACCAAAGCTCGCTGGCACCACGTAAGCTCGCTCGGTTTTTTCCATGACCGCGTAGTCAATACTGAGCTTCTCCAACGTGGCATAGGCGTCTACCCCCTTTTCAATGAGCGCCTGCGTCATTTCCGGTGCATGCTGCTTTAGCTCACTGAGCATAATGGCCGCTGGAAAAATAAAGATTCCACTGTTCCAGCTGTACTGCCCGCTGTCGACAAAGGCCTCAGCAGTTTCCTTGTTGGGCTTCTCTGCGAATCGATTGACCTTGTAGGCAGGTAGGTCTGTCACGACACCTGCGCTGAACATGCCAGCGTCAGCACCTTGCTCGATGTAGCCGTAGCCGGTAGAGGGGAAGGTGGGTTTGATGCCTAATGTAGCGATCGCGCCTGCACTCACTGCCAAATCTGCCGCTGCTCGCAGCGTGTCGCAATAGCGCTCTATATCCGTAATGTAGTGATCCGCAGGAAAGAAGGCGCACACAGCATCGTCGCCGTAGCGATTGGCCACTTCCAACGTAGCCCAGGCCACCGCAGGCGCAGTATCACGGCCTTGAGGCTCTACCAAAATATTGGCTTCTGGAATATCGGGTAGCTGATCTTTTACACCCTCCGCCAGATGCGACGCTGTAATCACAAACAGATCTTCCCAGTCTGCGAGCGGTAGCAGCCGATCGGCTGTAGATTGCAGTAGCGAGCGATCGCCCCCATCCAAACAAAGAAACTGTTTAGGCCTTTTCAGCCGACTCACCGGCCAAAAGCGCTCACCCTTTCCGCCAGCCAAAATAATCGGGATAAAACGAGCCATAACCGTTCACTGTGCCATCGAAGATCTCGGTCTATCGTACCCTTCGCAGGAAACCCACAAGCTATAATTCACTTAATAATTGATTAACATGATACAAATCTGCCAATTTTCTGAGGCTTTCTGGGTATAAGAATCTGCGAGTTGCTACAGGTAGTAATCCGCCATGCTAATTACGCCTCTCAACCATGCCGTACTAGCTTATACAGTCAGCTTCGAGCTAGACATTTTACTTATCTATACAAAGAACTGTCTCAAAGGAGACCAGCAGCTCTGTCAAGGTTTGATATTCTCTTGAGCTAGGGGACGTGTCTGCTAGCGCTAGTCGCTCACATATCAGCTTTTTGCCAACTTTACATAAATCCGAACCTGCGGCGTAGCATGACTATTCAGCCCGACAAATCCGAGGTCAGTTCCCGCACTGAAGCAGTCCAGGCCTATCTGGAAAATACCCGCCCACACAACCAAGGCGAGCACAGTACCGCACGACAGAGCACTCGGTCTGCTGCTGATAAATCGGATGAAAAGTCGTCTGTAGCCATTGTTCCAGCCAATAAGCCCGGAAAACGCTGGGGCTTTCGAAGTATTGTACGAAACGCATTCTTGTCACTGGCATTCGGCACAACCGCATTTACAGCGGCAGGCCTAGGCGCGATCGCCATCCTCACCTTCCCGCTTCCCCGCCAAATCAGCGGCGAGACCGTTGCACCGCCGTTAGCAGATCTGTGGCGCTCTGGCTTTCGCTATCAGGTCTCTCGCCCGGTCAACATCTTAGTGATGGGCCTAGACGAAGCCAAAGACGTAGAAGGCGCAGAGCCAGACGACTTGGTAGGCCGCACAGACACCATGCTGCTAGTGCGCGTTGATCCGGAGGAGAACGCTGTCAACGTGATGTCTATCCCACGCGATACCCGTGTGGATATTCCTGGCTACGGCGTCGAAAAGATCAATCAGGCCAACTTTGAAGGGGGCGCTGAGCTTGCCGCTCAAACCGTCACCCACAACTTCGACAACGTTGAAATCGATCGCTACGTGCGGGTGAGCACCACAGCTTTTAAGGAAATTGTAGACCTGGTAGGTGGTATAGAAGTGCTGGTGCCCAAGGCCATGCAGTACGAAGATAAAACCCAAGGCCTAGTCATCGACCTTCAACCTGGTTTACAGAACTTGAACGGCGATGAAGCTGAGCAATTCGCGCGCTTCCGCCAAGATTCCTACGGCGACATTGGCCGGGTACAGCGCCAGCAAATTTTGCTCAAGGCACTGCGAAAGCGCATGACAAACCCCACCGTGCTACCGAAGCTGCCACAGATTGTTCGCGTGCTGCAAGAGCGGATCGACACCAATCTCAGCGTCGAAGAACTGCTGGCGCTCGCTGGGTTTGGCATGGACCTAGATAGCAACGACATGAACATGGTGATGCTGCCAGGGCGCTTTAGCGACCCTGAGGAATACCGCGCTAGCTATTGGCTAGCCGACAACACCGCAAGTAGCGACCTCATGCGCACTTATTTCAACGCGCAGAGTGCAGAACTCGTTGCTGATGAAAGCTTTGGCGTCAATTACTACGAGACCCCTTCCGACTGGGCCGTATACGAACTCAACATTGCGATTCAGAATGCTACCGAAGACTCCTACGCCAGCTCTTCTATGGCCGACTATCTGCGAGAGCAGGGCTTCTACAACGTATATGTCGTCCGCAACTGGTCAGATGTGAACCGCAATACAGCTGTTGTTGCTCAGCGCGGCGATATTGGCAGCGCCAATGTCGTCAAAGACGTCCTCGACCTCGGGCAAGTCGTGTCAGATTCTACCGGAGACATCGACTCAGATATCACTATTCGAGTCGGCGAAGACTGGCTCCAGCTGGTAGATCCTGAATGGACGCGGCTCCCTTACGATGGCCCTAGATAACGCCAGATCCAGACAGCGTAAAAACAAGACAACGCAAAAAATCAGAAGCGCCAACTCATGAGCATTTTGTCGGTTACGGTCGCCTTAGGATTAGCGTTTGGCTGGATATTACTCTTCGCGTCGCCTGTCAGTATTTACTAACGCGCCACATCGTAATGATGGCGTAATCGGCAAGGTTCGTGCTCGGTGCTGAAAAATACGAGAGAGCATAGCTCATACCAGCGAATAATATCCGTTACAACACGCTCAAATATCGTAATTTCAGCAACAAAAGAGAATCTTATTAGTGCTTCTCAAGCAACGCCCGCAGGTACTTGAGACTTAATAGCAAATATCTTCTCGATCACTTCCTGAACAGCTTTATCAGGCGTAGAAGCCCCTGACGTCACGCCGATGGAGAGTTTGCCCGTAGGTAGCCAGTCCATCTCTGCTTTCAGCTCATCGCTGTGCAACGGCTTGTGCTCAACGCGATTGCCCGGCCCAACCCTGGCCGCGCTATCGATATGGAAAGACGGAATGTTGCGATCTACAGCAATCTCCTGCAAGTGAGTCGTATTCGAAGAATTGAACCCGCCAATCACCACCATCAGGTCAATATCCGCATCCACAAGTCCGTACATCGCGTCCTGACGCTCTTGCGTGGCATCGCAAATAGTATTGAAGCTATGGAAGTGCTCATTGAGCGCCAGGGGACCGTACTTTTTCAGCATCGTGCGCTCAAAGAGTTTGCCAATCTGCTCGGTCTCACCTTTGAGCATAGTAGTTTGGTTGGCAATGCCCACCGCATCTAGGTCCTTCTCAGGGTCAAAGCCTTCTGAATAGGCATTGGTAAACTTAGCCAAAAATTCAGCTCGGTCACCACCGTTAAGAACGTAGTTAGCTACGTACTCGGCCTCAGCCAGATTTAGCACAACCAAATAGGTTCCCGCAAAGGAACTCGTCGCTACCGTTTCTTCGTGCTTATACTTGCCGTGAATAATCGAGGTGAATTCTCTTTTCTTGTGCTTCTCTACGGTGTTCCACACCTTAGACACCCAGGGACAGGTGGTGTCTACTATTGTGCAGCCTTCATCGTGTAGCAGCTTCATTTCCTGCACACTTGCACCAAAGGCAGGCAGTATCACTACGTCGCCGCGCTTCACGCCCGAAAAATCTTTCTCACCGTCTATCAGCTCAATAAAATGAACATCCATTGCTTTGAGCTGCTGATTCACTTCAGGGTTGTGGATGATCTCGTTAGTAATCCACAGCTTTTGCCCTGGGAAATGCTGCCGTGCTTCGTAGGCCATGGCCACAGCACGCTCTACACCCCAGCAAAAGCCAAAAGATTCGGCGAGGTGAATGGTGACATCGCCGTCAACGAGCAGATTGTTGTTATCTCTGATTTTTTGAATAAGGCCGCTTTCGTATTCTGAGCGCATTTGCCCAGCAACGTCTTCCTTTTGGCCAAAGCCCTGATTGCGGTAGTAGTTTTCAGAGTGGTTGAGCGCACGCTTAAAAGCTTTGGTATCCATGGGAAGTCACAGAAGATTAGGTGCCCCCATTGTATTAGTTTGAGGAGTTATCTTGTTCCCCAAGGAGTTATCTTGTTCCCCAAGGAGTCATCTTGCTCTCCACCGTGATTTACAAGGCAGATAGGCTGGCCGCTTACTGTAGTTCTAGCTGGGCATAAAGCGCGATCGCACTTCGCCAGACCAAATACCCCTGTCGGTTCAAATGCAGTCCATCGGTCGTCAGGTCGTTACGCAGCGTGCCATCTCCCGTCACAAAAATTGGGTACAGGTCTAGATAGTAGGCCTTGTTGGCTGTCGCAATTTGCTTGAGCGCGTTGTTCATATTCATGATGCGATCGCTGCCCAAAGCCTCTAGCTTGTCGCGGCTCTCCCAGGTCGACTGCTCCCCACCGTGGGGCAAAATCGACTGCACCACAATCTGCGTCTCCGGGTGCTCAGCCTTTAGCCGCCGCACAATTTCCTTATAGTTGGCCAAAATCTCCTCATCGGTCTTCCCCCAGATCAGGTCATTGATCCCAATCATCACAAAGACCGCTTCGACCTCATTGTCATCCAAAAAATCGAGTCGCTTCAGCAGCCCCTCTGTCCTTTCTCCAGAAATACTCTGATTGATCCAAACCCGCCGCCCCGGCATTAGCTCACCAGGGAACCACAGGCTCAACGAATCACCTAGCAGCACCGTCAAGTGTTCTGGGTTCTTTGCAGCCATTGTTTTCGCATCTGCAGCGAGGACCTCTAACCACTGCTCATAGCTACGCTTTTGCCCACCGCTAGGATGGGGCAGTTCCATAGCATCTGCCATCAGCGCATTGGTAACTAGTGCGTCTGCGATCGCCGCGGCTGCCACCGAAGGATCGTCATTGAGCACACCGTTATTGAGCACACCGCTGTGGAGACTCCCATCATCAGAAATCTCAGCCGCAAATAACCCAGAGCTATCAGCAGATTGCTCCTGCGACACCGCCAGCAGCGTTGTAAACAGCAGCCCATTCATGACTAAGGAGAGCGCTGCCCAATTTGGAATTCTTTTAAACCAATTAACCACGGAAAAATTCAACGCGAAGGGACTTAAAAAACTCAGCCGCACCGATGGCTAAGCCAGATCTTAGTAGGATCTGCTCCCTGTGCCTAGGCTAAAGCTCAAGTTTCCGTATGAACACCCGCAGTCACCGCATTATAAGACACCTATAGTCCTACACATTAAACCGGAACAACATGACATCGCCTTCTTTGACGGTGTATTCCTTTCCTTCACTGCGTACCAGCCCTTTTTCCTTCGCAGCCCCCATAGAGCCATTGGTAACAAGGTCGTCGTATCCCACCGTCTCGGCACGGATAAAGCCACGCTCAAAATCGGTATGAATAACGCCTGCGGCCTGCGGTGCCAGCATTCCTGCCTTAATAGTCCAAGCCCGTGTTTCCTCTGGTCCTGTCGTGAAATAAGTACGCAGGCCCAGCAAATCGTAAGTTGCCCGAATCAGCGACTGCAAACCGCCTTCCTCTACCCCTAGCGCTTCCAAAAAGTCAGCACGCTCATCTTCTGGAATTTCTAATAGCTCAGCTTCTACCTGTGCAGAAACGATGACCACCTGAGCAACCTCAGTTTTCGCGTGGGTGCGCACCTCTTCTACCCAGCTATTGCCTTCTGCCAAGTCATCTTCTGACACGTTCGCGGCGTAAATCACTGGCTTGCGCGTCAGCAACCCCAGCGGTTTCACAATCAGCGCTTCGTCTTCGTCGAGTTCTACAGTTCGCGCAGCATTGCCTTCATCTAGCACCGGACGAATTTTTTCTAAAACAGCCAGCTCCGCCTCCGCCTCCTTATTATTGCGAGCCTGTTTGCGAATACGGTCCATGCGCTTTTCTATTTGCGACAGGTCCGACAGGGCCAGCTCTAGGTTGATCACCTCAATATCGCGCAGGGGCCCAATAGAACCTGAGACGTGAATAATGTCGTCGTTTTCAAAGCAGCGCACCACGTGAATGATGGCATCGACTTCGCGAATATTCGCCAAAAACTGGTTGCCTAGGCCTTCACCTTGGCTCGCGCCTTTTACCAGGCCCGCAATGTCAACAAACTCTACGCGAGCTGGCACAACCTCTTTTGAGGTAGAAATATCTGCTAGTACCTGAAGCCGAGAGTCCGGCACGGCCACGATACCCACGTTGGGCTCAATCGTACAAAACGGGAAGTTAGCGGCCTGAGCCTTCGCATTTGCAACAACCGCATTAAATAAAGTAGATTTTCCGACGTTGGGCAACCCAACTATTCCGGCTCTGAGCATAGGTATTAGGGAGGCATTCTATTGGCTGTCTCCAGCATAAAGGGAATGGGCGTAATGGGACTGAGGAATATTGCTCTGGAATATTTCTCTGGTGGCTTTACTTCTGTAGCCTTCTGGTATGCTTTGGCTAACTTTGTCACAGATGCCGGTACATATACCGATACATGCGATGCACTCAAAAGGGCAATCAAAAAGATACAGCCAAGGCGCTTCAACCCTGGTAAAAAGCTTATTTTTCGGGGGAATTTTCGCCGTTGGGCTAGGCGGATGTTTTTCGGGTGGGGAAGACAACACAGATATCACAGATTCTATTGCCCAACCGCTCAATAGCCCCTCCCAGCTAGAAAATAAGCAAACAAACGTCAAAATCACGGTTCCTACTGATTGGATATCGGCCGGGAGCGACTTGCGTGGCAGTGCCGACATCTACGCTAGCTATCCCCTTAGAGAGCTGTACGCCAGCGTTCTTTCTGAAAGTGACACGACCCTTGAGCAGTTTTCGCTAGAAGACAATGCTGACAAGTACCGCTGGCTAATTGAAGAGGAAATGGAAACCTATGAAGGCTCCACCAAAACCGAGGTCACTCAGATCGACGGCCTGCCAGCGATTCAATACGAGATTCGGGGCCGAGTAGATGGCCTGCCGGTTGTTTATCTGCACACGACTGTAAAGGGAACAGATAGCTACTATCAGGTTGTGGGATGGACCACCGCTGATCGCTATGGAGAAAATAAGGACACGCTGCAAACGATTATTAGCAGCTTCGACGGGACGTAATTATCTACTGCGAAGCAGGTCTGTCTGAACGATTAGACTGGAGAAAGGGCTGAAGAAAGCGCCCGATAGAAAGATCCTTAAGTGAGCGTGTATGCTGGTTCAATTTTTTCGTAGTTTTGTCCGACCACTCAGCTTGCTAATAGTGTGTGTATTAACCACTGTCAGCCTGTGGAGTACGCCTGCAATGGCAGGCCTCACGGATGACAACTACGACGGCAATATTTTTGCGCTGTATGCAGGCAATGGCTCAATCGTGCCCCCTCGGTACACATTGGCGCAATCGTTCCAGCAGGGCAAGCCCACACTGCTGTTTTTCTTTGTCGATGATAGTCGCGACAGCAAGGCGTTTTCTTCTGTGGTGTCTCAGTTGCAGGCTCCTTACGGTCGAGAGGCGAACTTTATTGCGATCGCAGCCGACTCTATCCCTGTAAAAGACAGCTACGAACCCAACGAACCTGGCTACTACTTCGAGGGCTCTGTTCCACACACCGTTATCTTCGATGCTGAAGGCAACCCCGTTTTCAATGAAATTGGCCAAGTTTCCTACGAGAAAGTGGACGACAAGCTGCGTCAGGTGTTTGATCTTCTCCCGCGCGAGGAATCGGTAGAGCTACGCCGCCGACCCATCAACGAAGTCAATAGTGAGCTAGTTCCTGAATAATGGAACGGAACGATTAGACAGCAGGAAGGCCAAGCTAATACAGCTGCGGCCAGATGGTTGATGCAACAGCTACGCGAGACAGAAGACTAAACTAGCTTGGCACTGGCTAACGCTAGAGAAATCCAACCTGCAATGAAAGCAACGCCACCCAAAGGCGTCACGGGACCAAGCGCCTTAATTTCTAGCAAGCTCAGTCCATACAGGCTGCCTGAAAATAGAACGACGCCTGCGACAAAGCACCAGCCAGTGGTCACAAGACCTTTGATATCAGGGTTTTGGGCGATGAGTAGGGAGACGAGTAGAAGCGCGATCGCATGATACATCTGGTACCGCACACCTGTTTCAAAGCTCGCCAGCGCGGTTTCGCTCAGCTTACCCTTGAGCGCATGGGCTCCAAAGGCACCACCTGCCACTGAAAGTGCGCCCAGGATAGATGCGATCGCCAAAAACAAACGAGCCATAGATCACTCACCAAATAGTCAAACAGGTATGACCTACAGGGTAAAGCAATAAACCACCACACCGGCTTCATCGATATCAAAATCAGCATTCATTGGACCGGCCCAAGCATCTAGGCACTGCCGCGCTTCGCCTAGCGAAACCTCAGCAAGCATCGCAAATTGGATAGCGTTAATTCTGCCATTGTTTGCCTGGAGCGCTTTATAAAAGAGCGCCTGCAAGCGCTGAGAATAGGCTAAGCGGCGATCGCTCTCTAGAGCACTCATCATCCACAGCGCGCCCACCGATACAGGTAACCCCAGCAAAATACCCGCAGTAATTGTTTCTCGCTTATTCTGCCGAGCCGGATCGGTATCAAAAGCGGTTTCTACCGCTCTACCTAGACATAAAAAACCCAGCACCAGGCCCAAAGCTGATAAACCAAAGCCCGCAATTCTTTTAGCAGAAGTCTGCTTAGCAGCAGTCCGTTTGGAATAGGTTTGTTTAGGAGAAATCATAATGGGCCTCTTACACCATCTAATGCACTAGCTGATAGGAAACTGGTAAACAATCGACCCGCTGTCGGTGACATCAAAATTGGCGCTAAAAACAATAGAAAGAAGAGCCCCCCAAAGGCTAAGAGCGGGTAGCCCAGTAACTTCTTGAATACATTCATGATGCCGCCTTCCTCTATCACCCAGGAAAGTCCTTTGAGTGAGTAAAGAAAATAATTTAGCTAACAGCATATATAACTACAAAGGCTCGAACGCTAAACTCCGAAGATTCCACAAGTTTTTTTGGTCTATTTAATATGGCAGCCCAAAGAAATACAGCAGCTTCAAAGAGATGCCTACCTGATTCGTAACCATAATATGCCCACATTTCGACATTTATTGTTCTATCGAATGTGTGGATGCCTTTGCTATTTTTGACACGGCCTTAAGTGTCAGCCGTTTTCTCACGCGTCGCTTCTAGCAATCGAGAAAAGTAAAAAGGGGCCTTGTTAAGCGATCGCCGCCCAATTATCCATCCATTCGCCTCTAGCGCCTTCACCACATCAGACTCCCGGTGCAAGTAGGCACGCGTTGCCTTGCTAGGCCCAGGGAAAAAGTCGCCCACCTTTTTCAGCGTGGCATAAAAGCAAGTCTTCGGCGCAAAGC
Source organism: Phormidesmis sp. (assembly GCA_050042985.1). GTDB lineage: Bacteria > Cyanobacteriota > Cyanobacteriia > Phormidesmidales > Phormidesmidaceae > Phormidesmis. Next base: position 13,913 of record JBHJIY010000060.1, read on the forward strand.
TCATAATCACTCGGTCAGTCGCTAACGAGCTGAGATGCTTGATCATGTCATCTGCTTTTTCCTGCGGGTAGTGAATCAATACATCTAGGCAAACCACCGTGTGATAGCTCCCTTCAATCGATTCCAAATCCTTCGCTTCAAACTCAGGCATTTTGTCTGCACTCAGCTCATCGCCCAAAGCTGCCTTTGCCCGCACAGCGGCTTCCTCAGCCATCTTCTCCGAAATATCGCTGCCATACACCTTCGCACCCATTTCAGCGAGGGGGATGCTTAAGCTGCCGACGCCACAGCCTGCATCACAGACCGTGACATCTGAGAGGTTCTCGTCCTCTGCAAACCATTCAAGAACGTTATCAATTGTCTTCTGGTGACCGGTGCGAATGTTGGCCTGCACCTTATTGACTTCACCGTCGCCGTAGATGCGCTGCCAGCGGTCGAAGCCCGTTGCGTTGAAGTAGTCGCGAACAATTGTCTTATCGTCGACTGCTGATTTATTCGCTGTTTTATCAATCGTGGAATTAGCCATAACCGCTGGGAATAAATACTCATACGCCTGTGGACTGATTCTATTACGTTTTGGAGTCTGCTAAGGCATCCCTACTAGGGCTATTAGCGGCCAAACTTCTTTAGATGGCATCTGTCATGAAAGGGCTTCAGGCATGTCTTTTAGGAAATAGAATCGCTCTTGATCGCCTGGAAGCTGCTTATTACCTAAATAGCCAAGGAGAGGAGAGGCAAGTTCCGTAAGAATGCTTTGTGTCGCCTCGTCTGTGATTAGAGGACTGTACTTTGCGTTGTGATGGGCTCGAATTTCTAACGAAACGAAAGAGGTTTTCGTACCATGAATTGGCTGAGCAGATAGCTCTTTCAGAGTTGCTACTATCTGCGATCGCTGCTGAATATACTGGTCTTTCCGCTTGAACTCTAGCTCCCACCGCTTTATCAAGTCTAAAATTTTGGCGTCGGCATCCATGCCAAACGGTGGGGCTTGCAGATACACCTTCAAATCCGAGAGCTCTATAGAGTCAGAGTATTTTGCTTTTAGCAGTATGAGCGATTGCAACGTTTCAGGTCGGATTACGCTGATTTCATGTCCGCGTGCAATCTTTTCAGCATGTGACGTGATTTTACCTGCCGCCACAACAAGTTTTGTACTGCGTTCGTAGGTATCTTTTGATAAGTATTTAAGCCCTAGCTTATGTAGCTGCGTCGCGGGGTCGCCTTGAACTTTTTCCGTCTCAGTGGCCTTACATTCACCTACCAGTGAGTAGGGCTGGTCTGCGTAGAAGTCTATACCGCCTGCACCACCTGTCGCCTCTGGGTCTAAACTGGCCTCCGGACGGTCTAGAGTATTGCTGAAACCAAGCTCGATTAGGCCTTTCCTCACTAGCTTCTCAAACGTATGGCCATCACTAGAATTGCCAACTTCAGAGATCTTTGAGATCCAATCAGGAGAGTCTAGAACATCCTCTATTTTTGGTTCATCCTCTGGCTTAGACTCATCTTCTGATTGTGAAGGTTGAGCGGGATTCAAAATCGCTTGCTTGGCCTCGGCAAATTCCTCGTCATTGAGGACGGGCTGATCTGTGTTTCCATTCAGATAGCTGAGGAGAGGAAGAAATTTGTACAGCTGATCGCAAACGGGCTCAGCCTCGACTTTTATAGGTTCTGAGAGGGAATACGCTTTCAGAAAGGATAAAAATAGACTATCTGGACTGCGAAGCTGAGAAAACAGCGCTTCTTCTGTCCAAATAGTTTGTGCTGCGATGGTGGCGATCGCACTCTCTTCCGTCAGCTGCTGACAAAACACACACTCGGCCCAGTGAGTTGCCTGCAACTGGCCCGCCGTAGGCATATTCAAGGCAGATAGTCGTTCTAGCCAAGCAGGCTGATATCGATCTGCGGCTGTTCCGGCACGGCACGGCAGCAGCACAAACGACTTACCCGGCACCATGAAGCGCTGAGTTACAGCCACAATAGAATGCTTCTCTTGCAGCGCCGCGACATCTAGCTCTGGCAAACACAGCGAAACATTGAGTAGCGTCATACGGCTAGCGCCTCAGCAAACTCTTGCAGGTCAGCTTGTGCTTCAGCCTCTACAGCGTCGTCATCTGCCGATAGCGCCATTGCTAAGTCATTTTCTAACGTGCTCAAGTCAGCCTGCTCGTTCAGCCTTTGTAGCTCTTCGCCTTCTAGTGCGTCTTCTACGACAGTGCCTTCCGGACGACTCAGAATTTCTTTGATGAGCGCATTCTCTTGAAGCAGATTACGCGTAAAGGCAAAAGAATCCAACCGCCTGACAGATAAGTCAAACTTCTCGTGGTGCTCGTACACATATTGCAGTGCGAATAGCGGTTTGATGTCTTCTGCTGTCAGGTCGACCCATTCGCCGCCTGCGGATACTAGCTGCTGATAGTACTCAAATGAGTCCCAGTTGCGCTTGATTTTGCGATCGCGCGATCGCACCAAGCACCCCCTAGAAAAGCCAAAAGTCTTACTATCTAGCAGTCGTCGAAACCCCGCACCTACCGAAAGACCGTGAGTCTCTTGAAGCACACCAATTCCAATGGCAACCGACTCATCATTTTCTTGACCAATTACCTTAAAATTCAGGCGTCCGTTGTTTTTAGATTTAGGCGCGATATCTTCAATCTGAGTAAGCGTAACGCCTTCAATCGGCTTATCTTTGATTCGTTCAATCTCAAGAATCTTCTCAAATCCAAACCGCAACACTACTGCAATCCGGTCATTGTCATTTAGTTCATCCGGGTCAAATTGCGTCAAGGCATTCTGATACGCTTGCTCAAATCTTTCTGATGGGGAAACAAGTTTGACTTGGTCAGATAGAATCTCGTTTAACTTACTTGCCAGCCATTTTAGAGCTTCACGCGGAGAAGGTTTACCTTTTCCGTATGTAGTCAAAACATCTTCTTCAAGAGGAAAAATTACCGTAGGCGGAATCAAACCTTTTCTTCTGTAGAAACGTTTGAGCGTTACAGCAGCTAAGTCTTTGACTGTTTCACTATTTAAATATTCCAGATCAATTGGCTTGCCGTGAGCAGAGATCTTCTCGGAGGCAGCAGCATTCTGCTGCTCTACATGTAGCCACGTATTAGGGATCATTACGGTCAACATCAGCACCCCTTTCGCATCGGTTGACTGACTTACAGAATCGGACAATCGTTTGACCAAATCAAGCATGACAAAGGCCGCTGGATAGCCATTTTTATCAGCAGCAATTGTGTCCAGTTCGTCAAAACAAACAACAACAGATTTGTATTCACCCAGTAGAGAGAGCAGCTTAGCGGTCACAGTCAGCGCTGAAGCATTAACCTCCTCTTCAGTTTTATTGTTTGGTGGAAGCCGTAAGTCAATCGCATCTTGAGCTTCTAACTGCTCTCCAGCCAGCCACTTTACTGCCAGAGAGCCCCTTTCTTCAGAGAGTGTCCAAACGATTGCTCGTAAAATGTACGGATCCGCACCTGGTTTCAACCGTCGAAATGCTTACGTGAGGTCACCGACGAGATCTTTTCCCTGTGCACGGGTCTTTTGATAAGCAATATCGAATTTGCGTACTAAGCCTAAAGCGGAAGGAACAGTTGCACTTGCCTTGTTTGAGCGTAGTGCCTCTGCCACCATTAGCACAGCAATTTCTTGCCATTGGGTTACCCCTTCGCCGCCTTGCTGTTCCAGGCTCTCTGCAATTGACTGCTGAAATAACGCATTGATCAGATTGAGATCACCATATTTATCCGCGCTGGCATATACGAATATGCCTTCGCTAGTCGCCTGCAACCGCTTACGAATACGTTTGATGACGTGGCTTTTCCCTACGCCTCTATCAGCTGTAAAAACGATAGAAGTTACTTTCTCTAGGCTGGAGTCAGCATTTTGTATTTTCTTGAGAGCGCTGAAAACGCTGTCAGAGGCCCTTGCATTTAGAGTCAAAACGTCTGGGAAGGACTCTCCCCAAATATTTTGGCCTTTGACAACCGGAGGCCTTTCAAAGGGATTATTGGCATTGAGTGCAGATAAAATAGCAGACTCGGACGAAGCTTTCGATGAAACGGACATAGGTTGTAGGCAACTGTAATGAGAAATACGAAACTGGAGTTGAAGGCGCTAGGTTCCGTTTGCTGCTAAAGCCGTTTGACGTAGAACCGTGTGCGGCCACCGGGAATAGCTACAGAATCTTCTAGCTGGTCTGCTGTGACGTTGCTCAGTTCTCCACCCATAAGCTGAATCAGGTCATTTGCCTGAACATCTAGTAGCCATTCGTTGAAGTTTTGCCGCGAGAGGCGATCGCCCATTTCCCGACGAATTCGATAAATCGGCACTAGGTCGCCCAAGTTGTAATCTCGGTTGAGTCGGTCGTAAGTTGATAGGGCTGCTTTAGAAAAGTCCTCGTAAGATTCAATAGACGCAGCAGAGCCATTTCCATCACGACTATCAGAGGGAGCTTGCCCGTTTGAATGAGACGCCGAAAAACCAACATTTTTCTCACGAAGCCAGCTCAGGAGAGCGTTCGTTGTTTTTGGCCCAATATTGGTACTAAATCGAAAAGATTCGTCTTGCAAACCGGCAGCAAGCTTAGACATTCCTTCCTCCGCGAGCGAATAGACAGAATTCCCCCGTTTTTTCCCCACCGCAAGATCTTCACTTTCGGTTAGTCTGTCTAGTGCTGAAGCGTAGGGCTTGCCACTGGGCACAAATTTTGATTTAGAAGCAGGCGTTTTGTCTAAGGCCCACAGGTTTAAAAGAATCCGCGTCTCAGCATAAAGCGGAGTGACTTTGCTAGCCATTGAAAATCCTGAATGAAAATCGTAGAGTTTCGATATCAAGCGTTTTTGCTTATTTGCCAGCAATTTTCACTAGATATCAAAAAAAATTGCTTTTAGCTTTCCTACGATAATCAACCGCTATTCTCCGGAAAGTGACCGAAATCATGCTTCATGAGAACAATATTTATTTGTCAAAGAGGCCTACTTATTGAGTCAGTGAACCCTTCTGCGTCAAATACTGCTCACCATCTCGATGTCGTTAAACGGCAGGCCATTGCTCGGCAGGTAGAGCACTTAGCGGTGAAGGGTATCGCTCTTCAAACAGCTGAATGTCTTGCGCTATCTCTGCAATCCGCAAAGATTTATCAGCCGCCGCCGACTCATCTAGCCCTTGCTCACCAGACTGCTGCAATTTCTGCTCTAGCAAGTTGCGCTCATCTTCAGACATTGCCAGTACAATTTGCGCTATCGATTCGACTAATCGCTGGTTCATCTCATCTGCCTCTTGTAGCGTCATTCTACATCTCATAACCACTCGCAGGTAAGCTGCCCGTCAGCATTTTGACGCCAGCGGAGAAGGTGAGCAGGACTGCCGGGAGCTAGTAGTGGGAGGCCAATGGCTTGACGAGGACATTGGGTAACGAGGGCGATCGCATCCTCCACACTACACAACTCCCACTCCACCAAATTCACCGCACCCTGCACTAGTGGCAGTGTCGTCCCCGATAGCGTGCCATCGGCCAACCGCGCCGTTCCCTTCACGACCTCAATCGTGCGACTGTCCCAGGGATACTGACCATCTGGCAAACCCAAAGGCGACAGCGCATCGCTGACTAAAAACAGACCGCCCATCGCCTGCGCTATGGCATTTGTCTGCGTACCTTTAGCCACTCGCAATAGCAAGTCCAGCATCGTTTTGCAAATGTGCTGCCCATCGGCAATAAATCCACAAAACACACGTGAATCGGTCAGCGCAGCGCCTAGTAAGCCAGGTTCTCGGTGATGCAATCCTGGCATCGCGTTAAACGCATGAGTCACCATCGTTGCACCTTGGTCAAAGGCCCGCTCAGCCTGCGCAGCATTCGCCAAAGAATGACCCAAACTCACCGTAATTCCTTGGCTAGTCAGCCAGCTAATCACATCGTCATCTGCGGCTTGCTCAGGTGCTAGCGTCATAATGCTAATGGCGTCAGCGAAGTCACCGACGACCTGTTTCATAGCTTTCAAAGTCAGCGGCTGCAAGTATTCTGCCGGATGTGCGCCTCGCTTTGCCTCATTCAAAAACGGTCCTTCCAGATGTGCTCCCAAAACCTTAGCGCTGCCAGGGACACCACCAAAGACACCACTAGCCGCCTGTTTTTTTTGAAAGGATTGAATCGCCGCTAAGCTGCCGTGAAAATTCTCTAGAGAGGTCGTGACCAAGGTAGGGCAAAAGCCACTCACACCCTGTTTCCACAGCAGCTCGCAAATCGTCTGCAACCGATCGAGTTGGCCTAGCCGCAAATCAGGAAAGGCCAGTCCTAACGCACCGTTGATCTGCAAATCTACAGCGCCTAGCGAAACCCAGCCACCACCCACATCTCGCACGGCGTTTGCTTCAATCTTAGAGGAACTTGCAATTTGGGCGTCTTCTACAGAGACAATCGCGTCAACGACCCCATCCTTTATCGAGATTTGATACAGTCCTGACCGGCCAGGTAAGCGAGCATTGGTAATGACAGTACTATCGAACATGGCTCAAGAAACCTCCAAATTCCACACCCCTCAACCATTAGACACACATTAGGCACATGACAACTCCACAAAGCGGCTCTGTTGATGTCGGTATCGTTATGGGTAGCGACTCAGACTTGCCCACGATGATGGATGCGATCGCTATTTGCGAAGACTTTGCGATCGCCCACGAAGTCGCCATTCTATCGGCCCATCGCACCCCAAAGCGCATGCTGGCCTACGCCGAAACCGCCCACACTAAAGGGCTCAAAGTCATCATCGCAGGTGCTGGCGGCGCTGCCCATCTCCCTGGCATGGTGGCCGCTCTTAGCCCCCTCCCCATCATCGGCGTCCCCATCAAAACCAGCACCCTCTCTGGCGTTGACTCCCTTTACTCCATCGTCCAAATGCCCAGAGGTATCCCCGTTGCTACCGTCGCCATCGGCAACGCCAAAAACGCCGCCCTCCTCGCCATTCAAATGCTTGCGGCCCACGACCCCATCCTTCAAGACAAAGTCCTCAGCTATCGCCAACAGCTCAAAACCAT
>JBHJIY010000061.1:0-5419 GCA_050042985.1 Phormidesmis sp.
CTCAACTGTACGCTTCGCCAGCGAATCTCTAGATTAGTGCGTAAAACACTCTCATTTTCTAAAAAGTTGGAGAATCACATAGGCGCTATTTGGCACTTCATACACCACTACAACGCATCCTTACCGCTTTAGGACTACCTCTTGCCGTTGTAAAGCCGGTGTAGCCCACAAAACCCAAACAGCCCCGCCGACCAAAACAAGTAGCTCACTGCCGTATTGCTTACTGCCTCCGAGTTCAAACCACTCTCATCAGTTTGCGCAGCATAAACCATTTCTCTCGACGCTTCCATCCCAGTCACCAAAAGCATTACAGCCGCAGAGCACTCTGTTGGAAAGCCCTACAGCTGCATTTTAACAACAGCTTTGGATACTGAAAGGAAGGACAGTACCACCTGCACTATGCGGATAACCGTTCGCTTTCTTCTTTTACTCTTAATCGGTCTCTAATCTGCCCAGCGCGGTTCCTGGATAGTAGTGCGCCAAAATCTCCTGATAAGAGTAGCCCTGCTCAGCCAAATCTTTTGCCCCCAGCTGACTCATCCCAGCCCCTCGATGCGCATCATCTACAATCGCCTGCGAAGCCGCATAAAGCGATTCCACAATGCCGCCTTCGTGGCTAATAAATTCACCTGCTGTTGCCTGCACCGCAGCTTGCGTTGTATTCGCCTCACGGTTGAGGCCCTTGTACGCCTGAAAACGCTGCGTGTTGTCTAGGTCAAAGTAAGCTTCACTAGCAGGGTGAATGTTATGCGTGAGCGCATAAGAACGCGCTGCAACCGCTTGTGCTTTCAATGACTCAATCGCCCAGTCGGGCGACATTTCAGTGCCGACTACGCTGTACAAGTAATCGCCTAGCAGCACGTAATTCACCGCAATTAGGCCTCGCTCGCGCTGCGCAATCAGCATCCGCCCGCGAAACCAGCTATCGCCAATCGCTACATAGCCACCATCGTCCGGATATACCCAGAAGGCAGACGGCATTAGCTCACCATCTACCATTAGCCCACCTGCATCCTCAGCCATCACACCCGTCTCTGGTGAGAGTGCCTTCAGCTCGTTGCCATCCAAATCGGTAATCACGCCGCTGCCAGACGTCGCAAACCCAATGCCGCTTACATCCTTAGCAACAGCGACACGCATCTCCAACACACTATCAATGGTGGTGCCTGTGAAATCAACCGGAGTCGCTAAGGGGGCGGGGGGTGCTGCCGCCGTCACATTCACATCGGGATCCGGTTGGGTAGCATCCTCACTGTTTGCTGCATCAGTAACGTTTTTTGGAGCATCACCAGCCGCTGCTGCCGTAGAGGTATCAGCGCTGGACTTGCTTTCTGTAGACTTGTTGTCGCTGGTTGGTTTGCTATCGGCATTTGCTGTCGTAGTAGCAGACGGAACAGGCAATGTAGGGGCGACTCTATCTTCGGGTGAGATGAGGGTGACGCCTGCGATCGCCTCCAACTTTCGATACAAGATCTGATTGGTCACAAACAAATTCCCAGTCGTCACCAAAGATTCAGCAACCGGATCATCTGGAGAACTCACAGGAGCAGCAGGCCCAGATAGCTTAGCCGCAATACTTGCCCGCAGAGTAGGCGACACCACTCTAGGCACAACCGCGCCAGCCACAGCAGCGAGTACGCCAAGTGAAATAGCAGCCCGCGCTGTTGTCACTTTAGGCAGCTTTAGCTTTCTACGCTTGCGCCCGCTCTGAGGCGCAGCAGCATCACCCACGCCATCGCTAGGCTTTTTGTCGGCAGACGAATTTTCGTCAGTGCCCTCGTCAGACTTTTCTATATCGGCTGACACTACCTGCACAGCAGGTTCCACAGCCGTGGCTGCCAGTGACTTTTCCAAGACAGCAGTGTTTGCAGCAGAATTCTTAGGCGTTAACGGCTCCTGCGCATTCGAGTCACTCTCACCAGACTTTTCCCCAACAGGCTCTTCAGTAGGCAAAGCAATCTTACCTGCCGTCAGCACGCTCTCTGTTGAACTGCTTTCTATCAAATCGCCTTCCGTCGAGCCGTCCAATCGCTCCTTTTCGGCAGGCACTTCATTGGCCTCCCGAAATTTGAACAGTCGAGATAGTAAGGGCTGCTTAAGCATAATTTCAAATCTAGAAAAACGTCCCTGACGCACCTGCTAACAATGACCCTTTACACACTTGCAAAGGACAGATCCTGACAGTTACTCACAAGGCAGCTACCAACCGGCATAGGCCAACAATCGGTAGCTATAATTTCAAAGGTATTCCCAATCCGTACCAAGATCTTAAGCTTTATGACGATAATTTAACAGTCGTAGGGTAAACATGTGGGCGATATTAACCAAATCACGAGATTATTTTAGATGCAGCGATTAAAAGCTTCATAAAGACGCCGCTTACGCCACAGAACATCTTCTGTCAGGCTCAGGATACTCGTTTTCTCACACTCGTTTTCTCACAAGGGCTTCTGAACTAAAGCCATACCCCTCGTAACCTATGACTGCCAACACATCTGCTCCAGCGACACACACAGAAAATGCGCTTGTACTGGTTGCCGGAGCCACTGGCGGCGTAGGCCAGCTCACCGTAGCCAACCTGATCGCAGCGGGCTACCGAGTTCGCGTTCTCACCCGCGATGCCGATAAGGCCAACTCTATGTTCGCGGGAAAAGTTGACATAGCAGTAGGCGACATTCGCCAGCCAGAAACCCTTCCTTCAGCAACCTCAGACATTACTCACCTCATCTGCGCCACCGGCACAACGGCCCTCCCCTCTGCCCGCTGGGATTTCAAAATAGACTTAGGCAGCAACCCCGCAGAGCAAGTCATCAACTGGGCCAAAATTTACCTCGACGAAGACTTTCGCAACCGCAACGCTCGCAACACCCCAGAAGCGGTAGATGCTAAAGGCGTCAGCAACCTCATACAGGCCACGCCAAAAGACCTCAAACGCTTCGTCTTTATCTCCTCCTGCGGTGTCTCCCGTACTGGCGAGTTTCCCTACACCATCCTCAATGCCTACGGTGTGCTAGATGCCAAAGGCAAAGGCGAAACCGCCATCCTCCGCTCAGGGCTGCCCTACACCATCATTCGCCCCGGCCAGCTCACCGATGGCCCCTACACCTCCCGCGATTTCAATACCCTGATTCAGGCCAGTACAGATAGTAAGCTAGGCGTCGTGGTAGAAACCGGCGAAAGCGTCAACGGTCAATCTAGCCGAATTGATATTGCTGCAGCCTGCGTCGAGTGTCTAACTATTCCAGCAGCCGAAAACAAAGCATTTGAGATCGTAAACAAGGGCGAACGGCCTGCTGTAATCGATTGGCCTCAGCTATTTTTAGCAGCGTAGAGTGTAACAGCGTAGACAGACTGCCGCTATCCGCCGCTATATATGAAACCCTACGCACACAAAAGGGCGCAAGGTCTGCGCCCTTTTGTATTTTTTTCCAGCGTTTTGCTGAAAATAAGGTCAGTCGGATAGATTCACACCAGGAAGTTCACAGCTAACCACAGGGTTAGCAGCGCACCAAAAACGCCAATCCAAAGCTTAAACCGAATATCCATCGCCAAATTCATCGCAATAAAGTTATCAACTTCATCCTAGCGAGAAACCGAACCCATTTGGGTGTTAGTCACGATGTACTTTCAGAGCCTACACAGTCGTATAGCTCTCTGCCTGCAGGCGAAACATTTCCTCGTAGCGGCCTTGTTTCGCCATTAGTTCGTCGTGCGTGCCGTTCTCGATGATTTCGCCATTTTCTAGCACGACGATGCGGTCGGCCATGCGCACGGTGGAGAAGCGGTGGCTGACGAGGAAGGTCATTTTGCCTTGGGTGAGCTGGCGGAAGCGTTCAAAGAGGTCATGTTCTGCGATCGCATCCACCGCTGCCGTAGGCTCATCCAATATCAACACCTGCGCTTGCGACATAAACGCCCGCGCCAGGCCGATTTTCTGCCACTGCCCGCCAGAAAGATCGACCCCGCCGGTAAACATTTTGCCAAGCACCGTTTCGTAGCCCTCATCCAGTTCATCAATCACAGGGTCTGCCCCCGCATCTTCTGCCGCCTGCAAAACTTGCTCGGTATCATCTCGGATTGGCAACTCCCCAAAGCCGCTCTTGTCCTGAGCCGAGAGCGCATATCGGGCAAAGTCTTGAAACAGTACGCCGATGTTGCGGCGCAAATCTCGCAGACGAAAGGCGCTAAGCGGAATATCGTCCAGTGTGATTAGGCCTCTGTCGATGTCATACAGTCGGGTTAGCAACTTCAACAATGTTGTTTTGCCCGACCCGTTCAATCCTACAAGGGCAATGCATTCATTTTCGCCCACAGTGAGGTTGATATTTTTGAGCGTGGGCGATTCACTGCCAGGATAGGTTTAGTAATCGTCCTTGTGCTCCAGACCCTCTCGTTTCGGCATAGGGAAATCTTTCGGCTTCTTAGGGCTTGTGACCTGCGGCGCAAGGTCCAGAAACTCATAATATTGAGAGACATATAGGTTGAATTCGTACAGCGTTGCGATGCTGGTCAAAATGCCTTGGGTTGCACCTTGCGCCTGCTGGAATGTGCCTGCATACAAAGTGAGGTCGCCGATAGTGACCTGGCCAAGGAGGGCTTCCCACAGGACTAGGGCATAGGCTGAGTAAAATGCGATCGCAGCAATCATCTCAATCAAAACCTGCACCAGGCCCTGCTTACGCGCTAGCACCTTCGACTCATCGTTAAAGTCTGCTCGAATCTTGTGGTACTGCTCCACCATGTAGCCACCCAGATTGAATAGCCGTACTTCTTTTACGTACTTCGATTCTGTCAGTACCGCGCCAAAGTAATCTGCCAGACGCCGACTCGGTGTTTGCCGACGCGTCATCCAAAAACGCCGCTCCGAGAAGCGAATCCCCGCCCAGAAAGTGGGTAGCGCGCTGAGTAGTAGTAGCACAAACACGAGCGGATTGAATCTCAGCAGTAAGGCTAGCAAACCAATCAGCCGCGTCACTTGACCGAGCAATCGCAGCGAGATTCGCAGTACTCGCATGGGGTAGTTGCTACCGCTTTGCTGCGCTCGATTGAGAATGTCGTGAAACTCTGGCGATTCGTAGTGGGCTAGGTCCAGCAGAGTCGCCTGCTCCAGCATTTGGGTATTGGCGAAAAGGAGGAAGCGATCGCTCATCACCTGCGTCGTATAGGCATCTAGCTGCTGCAAAATCGCCTGCAACGCCAATATCCCAAAGCCACCCACCACCAGCGGCAGCAGCGCCTGCACCATCAGCGTCATCGCAGTCGACGCTGCCACCAATGCCACTACCTCATCCACAATCAGCTTACTGATATAGATTTGCGCCGCTGGCAATAGCGAACTGGTCAGCGTCAGCACAACGCTAACCATCAGCGCGCCCGGCGTAGCCTGCCACACCAGGCGAAATAGCCGAGGCATATTTTT